>CAZERQ010000032.1:0-21263 GCA_964514465.1 uncultured Acidimicrobiales bacterium | reverse complement strand
CGTCAATCAACCCAACCCGCAACCCGCCAACCCGCAACCATGAACCGTGTCCTATACCCCGGCTCCTTTGATCCCGTCCACAACGGGCATCTGGAGATTGTCGAGTTCGCCGCCCGACATTTTGACGAAGTTGTGGTGGCGGCCATGCGCAATCCGCAAAAGGGCGAGCCGCTGTTCAGCTTTGAGGAGCGCCGGGACATGCTGGAGGAGTGCTTTGCGGACATGCCCAATGTCAGGGTGACCATGTTTGCCGAGTTGGTGGTGGAGTTGGCCAAGCGGGAGAACATCAGCCTCATCGTCAAGGGTCTGCGGGCGGTTTCGGATTTTGAGAACGAGCTTCAGATGGCGCAGACCAACGAGACCATCAGCGGAGTTGAGACGATATTCATCCCCTGCACGTCCAGCAGTTCGTTCATCGCCTCTAAGCTGATAAGAGAGATAGTTGTGTTCGGTGGGGATGTCTCGGCCATGGTGCCAGAAAACGTCAACCAACGTCTGCTGGAAAAGCAAACCTAGATTACACTCCCAACCCAAAGGAACCCAAAATGTCAGACGCAATTAATCCGCAGCATTATTCTGAGCCGCAGAATCATCTGAACGGCTCCCACACCAACGGATCCACCGCCACGATGTCACCGCCGGGGACGATGGCACCGGGGACGATGCCGCCGGAAATGATGGCACCTCCAGAGACGATGGCACCTCCGAGTCCGCCGGCCGCCGCGATGTCGCCGCACGAGATGTCGCACGCAGACATGCCGCCGCACGCCGCTCCGACCGAACCCGCTTTTCAATGCCAGGAGTTGCTGGAGCAGACCATAGGTTATGTGGAGCAGGCCAGTTCCATGCCGCTGTCGGCTTCGGTGCTGGTCAATCGGGAGGAGATGCTCAGCCTGCTCTATGCCGTCAAGGAGCAGATCCCCCAGGAGATCCACTATGCCCGGGAGATGCTGCGCGAGCGCAACCTATACATCTCCAAGGTCAAGCGGGAAGCCGAGGAAATCCTGGATCGTGCCAAGGACAAGGCGGCCCACCTGATGCAAAAGACAGAGATAATGAAGGAGGCCGAGCGGCGGGCCCGCCGGGTGGTGGAGGACGCCCTGGAGAAGGCCAGCAAGATCCGCCAGGAGGCATATAAATACTGTGACGGCAAGCTGGGTCGCTTTGAGAACGTGCTGCAGCGGACCATGCAGGAAGTCCAGGCCGGGCGCACCAAATTCCAAAACGATCCCATCACCAAGATGAGCCAGCCCGAACCCCCTCCGACGCCGCCAGAGCCCAGCTTTTTCGACCAGGAACAGAACTAGGCCGGTGGCCGGATGGGCCAGATGGGTCGCGTGGGTCGGAAGGGTCGCGTGGGTCGCTCAAGCTCCGACCTGGATCAGTATTACACTCGCCCCGAAGTAGCGCGCAGATGTGTTGATCGACTGAATGAGTTGCTGGCGCTGACGGGGGAGCCAGCGCAGACGGGGGAGCTGGCGCAGATGGGGGCGCCGCCCGGGTTTTTCTTCGTGGAGCCGTCTGCCGGAGCGGGAGCATTCTATGATTGCCTGCCTGCCGGCCGCCGTCTGGGTCTGGACATCTGTCCGCCGGCCGAACGCAGCGACATCTTGTGCCAGGACTTTCTGGAATGGGAGCCCGCGGGATTGGGGAAGCCCGCGGGGCTGGGCAACCTCGCGCCGCCACCGCAGATCGCGCCGCCATCGCCCGACAAAGTTGTGGTGGTCGGCAACCCACCATTCGGCAGCCGGGGCCGCACAGCTGTCGCCTTCTTTTGCGCCGCAGCGAGATTTGCCGCCACCATCGCTTTCGTGCTGCCGGTGTCGTTCCGCAAATTCCACATCCACAAACAGCTGCCCGACGACTACCGCTGGGTCAGCTCGCTGGATCTGCCGGCGGACGCCTTTGAGCTGCCCGACAAATCCAACTATAGGGTCAACGCGGAATTCCAAATCTGGTCAACCCTGGATGCCTTCACAGACGACCACCGGCTGCGCCAGCCCCCGGCCATATCCCACCGTGATTTTGAGCTGCGCCAATACAACAACACAGCCCAAGCCCTTAAGGTGTTCGACCAGGAGTTTGACTTTGCCGTGCCGTGCCAGGGCTATCAGGACTACACCCGCCGAGAAACCGACAGCACAAGCTGCGAAAAGCACAAGCAGTGGATGTTGTTCAAGGCCAACAATCCGCGGGCGCTGGCGGTGCTGCGGGAGATGGACTTTGAGGAGCTAGCCTTTAAGGTGGCCACCGTAACCCCAGGATTTCGCAAGAACGATGTGGTCGCGCAATATCAAAACCATGTGTCCCGCTGAACCCGCCGCCGCCGCCCCGTCCGTCCCCCCGTCCGCCAACACCCTAACCAGCTCGGCTGACCTGCTGGAGATTTCGGTCGCCCCGCTACTGTCCCAGCCCGGTCATTGCCACCAGCACAAAGGCACCGCCACGGTCGGAGATCTGGGCACATCAACCGCCGCGGTGTCGGGCGAAAGCTGCGAGTTGGATCTCACGCTGGAGGCACTGACCAGCGGGGAGATAATGGTGTGGGGTGCGCTGCGGGCGAAATGGACGGGGGAGTGCCGCCGCTGTCTGTCGCCGGTGAGCGGACAGGTGGACGTCAAGGTGAAGGAGCTTTTCCAGCGCCAGCCGCGCGAAGGGGAGACGTATCTTTTGCGTGACGACAAGATTCATCTGGGGGATATGCTGCGTGAGGCGTTGCTGTTGAGTCTGCCGCTGGCGCCGCTGTGTTCGTCCGACTGCCTGGGCCCCGCCCCGAAATCTTTTGCGGTGAGTTCGGCGCAGGGCGCTTCGGCCGGCCAGGTTGGACAGACTGGCGAGACCGGAGAAGCCGACCAACCCAAAGGCGATCCCCGCTGGGCCGTCCTAGACGAGTTGAAATTTGACGGCCCGGACTGATTGCCCCGGACTGATATTGCGACCTAGCCGCTAGCCTAGATACTGACATATTCACGCAGACCCCGACCATCAAGACCCCTTCCCCATCCCCCCCACACAAAATCTCAAGGAGACACCAATGGCAGTTCCCAAGAAACGGACATCCAAGGCCAAGACCAGAAGCCGCCGAGCTTCGGCCTGGAAGCTAGACAGATCCCCGCGCAGCATATGCGACCAATGCGGCTCAGCCAAGCTGCCGCACACAGTCTGCTCCAACTGCGGTTGGTATAAGGGCCGCCAGGCTATCGAAGTTTCCTAGCTGTGCTGCCGATCGCGGTTGACGCGATGGGGGGAGATTTTGCCCCCGCCGAGATAGTCAAAGGCGCGCAGCAGGCCGCGGCCGAAGGGGTGGAGGTGCTGCTGTTCGGCGACCCCGACCAGATTGATCTGGACAGCGCAGGTGCGGCCAAACTGGAGCTGGTGCCCACCAGCGAAGTTATCGCCATGCACGAAGACCCCGGCCCCGCCGTGCGCACCAAAAAAGACGCCTCGGTGGTGCGCGCCGCCCAAGCCGTCAAGAACAAGCAGGCCGCAGCCGTGGTCAGCGCCGGCAACACCGGAGCCGTCATGGCCGCGTCGGTGCTGCGCCTGGGCAGGCTGAGCAAGGTGGCGCGCCCGGCCATCGCCATTCCCTTCCCGGTATATGGACGGGCCCAGCCCAACTTGTTGCTGGACTGCGGAGCCAACGCCGACTGCCAGCCGCAGTGGCTGCTGCAGTTCGCCTGCATGGGGGCGGTGCATGCCCGCGACCGCTTCGGGGTCAGCCAGCCGCGCATCGGGCTGTTGTCCATCGGCGAGGAAGCCAGCAAGGGCAGCGCGCTGGTCAAGGAAGCACACGAGCTGCTGGCCGAGGAAGGCTGGCAAAAGAAAGTGGGCTGTCGCTTTGTGGGCAACGTGGAGGGGCGCGACCTGCTGGAGCAGACGGCCGATGTGATTGTGGCCGACGGCTTTTCGGGCAACGTGATGCTAAAGACCGCCGAGGGTGTGGCGCGCAAACTGGTGGAGGCGCTGCTGGCGACACTGGACAGCTCAGACGAGCTGCGCCAAGCCGCCGAAGTGCTGCTGCCTGAGCTGGCCCCGCTGTATGATGCCTGGAATCCCGACAACACCGGAGGCGGGGTGCTGCTGGGCGTGTCGGGCGTCAGCGTGATCAGCCACGGCTCATCGGGCGCCACCGCCGTCAAGACCGCCATCTGCATGGCCCAGGAGCTGGTCGAGCGACAGACCATCTCCCATCTGGAAAAAGCGCTGGCCTCCGTGAGCTGACCGTGCCTTTGTCTGACCGCATCGCCGCGACTTGACTATATTGTTAAAAACCCCCAACAGACAGCACAACAGAAAGCAACCAAAATGAACCAAAAGCAATCGCTCAGCCAAAACGACGTCCTGGGCATCATACGAGACAACCTGGCAGACATACTGGAGACCGACCCCGACAAGATCGCCATGGGCAACTCCTTCGTGGATGACCTGGGGGCCGACTCCCTGGCGCTCATCGAGTTGGTCGAGGCCATCGAGGAGGAGCTGCGGGAGCGCCAATTCGAGTTCCGCATAGAAGACGAGGACCTGCCCGAGCTGCGCACAGTCCGAGATGCGGTGGACTACGTCTGCGACCGCCTGCCCCAAGCCTGATCGAACCCTTGCCGAACAAGCCATTGAAGTGGAGACTGCGCCCCCGCACCAAGCACCCGTCCGGGCATGAGCTGCAGACCAGTCTGGGCTATTCCTTCAGGGATCTGTCGCTGCTGCGCCGGGCGCTGACCCACAGCTCCTGGACCAACCTGAACCCCGGGGAGCGACACAACGAGCGGCTCGAATTCCTGGGCGATGCCGTCCTGGGTTTTGCGGTCACCTCCCACATCTTTGAGGAATATCCTGAGCTGGCCGAAGGCAATCTGTCTAAAGTGCGTGCGGCGGTGGTGTCCACCGACACGCTGGGCCAGGTCGCCCGGGAGATCGAGCTGGACAAGCATATTCTAAAGGACGACAAGTCGGTGCGCAACATTGCGGACTCATCCATCATGGGCAACACGGTGGAGGCGCTGATCGGGGCGGTGTATCTGGACGGCGGAGCCAAAGCCGCCAAGAGAGTGGCCCTGTCACTGATGAGCTTTGAGATACAGCGGGCGGCCCAACAGCCCGGCGGCAAGGACTGGAAGACACTGCTTCAGGAACGGTTGGCCAAGGAGAAGCGCCAGCGGCCAGACTATGTGGTGGTGTCAAAGGGCACAGGCGCCCAGCCGCGGTTTTTGGCCACGGTCAGGCTCGGCGGCAAGGAGCTCGGGCGCGGCGAGGGCAGCTCCAAGAAACAGGCCGAGCAAGAGGCTGCCAAGAAGGCGCTGGCCCAGCTTTGATGGCGCTGCCCAGTCTCGGCCACACTTGTTGTTGCCTCCCCTGTCGTTTCCGCAAAATACCTGCCACTTTTCGAAATGTGTCCAAATCCGCAGTTATGCAATGTCTGTGTGGTAAGTTCTGTGATTAGCCCCATTCCGCCAATTTTGAACCCTATTATCCGAGCCCCACAAACCGACAGATAGATATCAGTGAGCCAGTCAAAAAAAGCAAAAAGCCCAGCCAAAAAGGCTCCGGCTAAGAAAACTCCAGCCAAGCCGAAGCCCAAGGCGAAGGGGAGCACGGCTAAACCCAAGCCGAAACCGAAGCCGGCCGCGGCTAAGTCCAAGGCGAGCACGGCGAAGAAGAGTCCGGCAAAGCCAAAGGCGACCGCGGCCAAACCGAAACCCAGCGCGGCTAAACCCAAACCCAAGCCGACCGCGCAGAAGAAGGCTACGCAAAAGAAGATCGCGGCCAAACCCAAAGCGGCTACGGCGAAGCCAAAACCCAGCGCGGCCCAAAAGAGTCCTGCCGCGGCCAAACCCAAGCCCAAGCCCATGCCCAAGCCGACCCCGCCAAAGAAGACCGCGGCCAAACCCAAAGCGGCTACGGCGAAGCCGAAACCCAGCGCGGCCCAAAAGAGTCCTGCCGCGGCCAAGCCCAAGCCGAAGCCGACCCCGCCAAAGAAAACCGCGGCCAAACCGAAACCCCCCCAGCCCAAAAAGACCCAGTTCACCATACCCGAGTTGACTTTGCGACTGGTTGACCTGCCGGAAGCCGAGCTGCTCAGGCGCGACATCGAGCGCGAGCTGCTCCAGCCGGGCAAGGGCACCATCGCCGCGCCCAAGCGCCCGGTCTATCCCATCATCCGAAACATTGAGGTGGAAAACAGCGCCGCCATACCCCAAAACCGCCCCCCAAATAGGCTGAAGAAACGCCTGCTGGAACGCAAAATCACCAGAGTCGCCAGACAAGGCAGGCTCCTGCTGTTGCTGCTGGAAGCCAACGAAACCCCCAACGATGTGATGGTGCTGGACTTCGGCCCGGGCGGGCTGCTACGGCTGTGCAAGAGCACCGAGGCCATAGACCCCGACACGACCGTCATCTTGAGCCTGACAGGCTCGCGCCAGCTGAGGTTCCTAGACACCAAGGTCGGAGCGAAGATGTATGTCCTGCCCCAAAAGGATCTGCCCAACCGCAAGGCCTTGCTCGGGCTCATGGGGCTGGACAAGATGGGGCTGGATCCTTTTGGTCGCGGCATTTCCTGGCAGAGCTTCTACAACCGATGCAACAGCCCTGGGGCTCGCAGCAAGGGGCTGAAGTCGTTTTTGTGCGACGAGAACCTTGTGCTGGGCGTGGGCGATATCTACAGCGACGAGATCCTGTTTCACGCCGGGCTGAATCATACCCGCGAGACCGGCACCCTGTCTCCCACCGAGGCGCGCCGGTTCTACCGCGACCTGACCGGCACCCTGCACGAGGCGTTGAAATACCGCGGCACCTCGCTGTTCGGTCGGCCGTTTTTGGATTTGCGCGGCCAACCGGGGACATATGGAGAACGCCTGGAGGTATATCAGCGCAAGGGCGAGCTGAACTCACGGGGCGGCACGGTGGAACGTAAGCGGTTCTCCAACCGGTTCACGTATTTCTGCAACAAGACACAGCTCCCCAAACCGCTTGAGGACATCTGAACGCCGCCCGTCCGCCCGTCCGTCCCGTCAAGTCCGCCCAGACCAGCCCCCGTCTCCCATGCACCTCAAATCCCTCACCCTCAAGGGCTTCAAGTCGTTCGCCGACACCACCACCCTGGAATTCGAGCCCGGGGTCAACGTGGTGGTCGGGCCCAACGGCAGCGGCAAGTCAAACGTGGTGGACGCCATCGCCTGGGTGCTGGGCATGCAGGCACCCACCATGGTGCGGGCGCAAAAGATGGACGACATCGTGTTCGCGGGCTCGGCCAGCCGGCGCACGCTGGGGCGGGCCGAGGTGTCGCTGGTGATAGACAACCACTCGGGCGCGCTGCCGATCGACTTCACCGAGGTGACCATCAGCCGCACCCTGTTCCGTTCGGGCCAAAGCGAATACACCCTCAACGGCGCGGCCTGCCGACTGCGTGACATCACCGAGCTGCTGTCGGACGCCGGCATCGGGCACACCCAGCACACCATCGTCTCCCAGGGCCAGATTGAGGAGACGCTGAACGCCGGCCCGATGGTGCTGCGCATGATCTTGGAGGAAGCCGCGGGCATGCTCAAGCACCGCCGCCGCCGTGAGCAGGCCGAACGCCAGCTGGCCGAGGTGGAGACCAATCTGGTGCGGGCGGGCGACCTTTTGCGGGAGGTGAGACGACAAATCAAGCCGCTCAAGCAGCAGGCCCAAGCCGCCCAAGCGCACGCCGACACGCTGGCGCTGTTGACGCAACTGCAGCAATATCAGATGGGACAGGACATCGCCGAGCTGACCAACCAGCGCCGGGGCATCGCCGCCGGGCTCAAATCGGTTTCAGACGAGGAGAACCTGCTGGCTCGCCGGCTGGAGCAGCTGGACGGCGCCATTGCGGAGTCCGAGCAGAAGCTGTCGCAGGCCGGACAGGACGAGGCGGTGGAGGATACGCTGCAGCTGGAGGCCAGACGGGATCAGGCCCGGGAGGAGATGTCGAAGCTGCACGAGCAGCTGGCGCAGATGGATCAGCAGGTGTCGGCGTCGCAGGTGGGCGAGGCGATTGCCAGCTATGAGGCGGAGTTGGAGCAGTTGGCGGGGGAGCTGGATGTTGTGTCGCAGCAGGACGAGGAGCTGCAGGCCCAGGCCCGCGAGTTGGACTTGAGCGAGGCGGAGCTGGAGCGCGAGATCGGGTCTGCTGAGACCGCGTCTGCTGCCCCTGGGTCTGCCGACACCGCCAGCCGCCTGGACCTCACCAACGCCCGCCGCCGCCACATTGAACAGCTGCTGCACACAGCCCACAGCCAGGCCGCCGAAGCCGAAGCCGACCGCCGCTATTTCGCCTCGCGTGCCGAAGCCCTGGCCGCCACCATAGCCGACGTGCGGGCCCGCTCGGGCGCGCAAGCCCTGGCCGAATTCGACGGCGTGCTGGGGACGCTTTTGGAGCTGGTGGCACCGGAGGCTGGTTGGGAGCTGGCGTTCGAGGCTGCCATAGAGGAGGCTGTGGCGGCGGTGGTCATCAACAATATGTCGAACGCCAAAAGCGCGCTGGAGCATCTGATGAGCCAGGGCGTGTCCGGCACGATCCTGGTGGCCGACAGTCCGGCTGGTTCGCCCAGTTCTCCGTCCCGCCCCGACAATCCGTCCAACCCCGACAGCCCGTCCAGCCCGAGCATTCCCATTCCCTCCGGACAAATCCCCCTGCGCCCGCACATCCAGACCGACTCGCCCGAAGCGGCCGCGCTGCTGGACATGCTTTTGGACGGAGTGGTCGTAACCGAGGACTACACCGAAGCCGTCAAAGCAGCCGAGGAGCACAGCCAGCTCTGCGTGGTGACCCGCGGCGGCGACCGCTTCGCAGCCGGCGGCTGGTGGCAGGTGGGGGTGAGCCGCACCGGAGCTTCGCAGTCGGCCTGGGAGGAAGCCGTCAGTCAAGAACAGGCAGCCACCGAAAAACGCAGCCAACACCAGGCCGAGATCGCCAAGCTGACGTCCGCGCTGGCCCAGGCAGAGACGGCCGTGCGACAACGCGGCGAGCTGGAGCTGAAGCTGTCGGCGTTGGATGAGCGTCGCCAGATGCTGTCCGCCCGAAAACAAGAGCGCGAGCAGCAGCTGGAGGCCGGACGGGAGCAGTCTGAGAAACTGGCCAGCCAGCTAAAGGAGTTGGAGCAGCAGCGCCAGGCCAGCCAGTCGTTGCTGGAGAGCTTGGAGGCAGAAGTTGCCGCCGCCGATGCCGAGCTGAGCGAGGTCCGCCAGCGTCGCAGCCAGCAAAGCCAGCAGGTGCAGTCGCTGATAGGCAGCCTGGAGACCGAGCGGGGCGAGCGCCGCAAGCTGTCCGAGCAGCTGACCGCGCTGCAGCAGAAATCCCTGCAGCTGACCACCGAGGAGACCGAGGCGTCGGTGCGTCTGGAGAACCTGATCGTCAGCCTGAGGCGCGACCTGAAGCTGGAGCCGGCCCAAGCCATGGCCATGGCTGCGCCCGTGCTGGCCGACGGGACGGAGCTGTCTGGCCGCCAGGAGTTGGCCGACAAGATAGCGCAGCTGCAAGAGGAGTTGGCGGTGCTGGGCACGGTCAACCCGCTGGCGTTAAGGGAATATGAGCAGCTGGCCGAGCGCGAGCGGCACCAAAAGGCACAGAGCGACGACATCAAGGCCGCCCACAAGAAGGTGCGCGATGCCATCGCCGAGGCCAACGCCGAGATCTCCAACGAGTTCTGGCTGGCGTTCGAGGATGTGTCAGCCAACTTCTCCCAGCTGTTCGCCAAGCTGTTTCCGGGCGGGGTCGGCAAGTTGCAGCTGACCGAGCCGGAGAACCTGCTGGAGACCGGAGTGGAGATTTTGGCGCAGCCGTTCGACAAGAAGGTCAGCCGGCTGTCGCTGCTTTCGGGCGGGGAGCGTTCGCTGGTGGCGCTGGCGTTTTTGTTTGCGGTGTTCATGAGCCGCCCGTCCCCGTTCTATGTGCTGGACGAGGTGGACGCGGCGCTGGATCAGATCAACATCGGGCGCTATCTGGGCATCCTGGACGATCTGAATTCACAGCTGGTGATAATCACCCATCAGCGTCTGACAGTGGAGCGCGCCGACTGCCTCTGGGGTGTGTCCATGCCCGCCGGTGGCGTCAGCAAAGTGGTCTCCCAGCGCGTGTCCGAAGCCGTCTAGCAGGGCGCGATGTCAGTTTGCAGTTGTGTCATAGTGTTTCGCCTCCTTTGAGGTTGCAGGGCTTCAGTTGGTCTGTGCCAGTTTCGGTGGCGGTGTCTTCGCTGTCGTTTCGATAGCGTCGATTCCGCCCAAGACGATCGAAGTTATTATCTCCGGCTCGTCCCCGAGATCCCTGTCGGAAACTTCGATGTGGATCTTCTCTCCCGGTTCGACCTCCCGGACTTTGCGGACGGTCAGCTCCACGATCGGGGATTCCATCGGGTTGTCCGGGTCTTCGAGCGGCAGGTCGATGTCCAGATAGCAGTTGGTGCGATCTCCGTAGTTGGTCTCGACGGTGATCTGGTATGCTTTGCGGTCATCGTCCGGAACCCTGCCCTCGAATATCTTTATGTTGTCTTCGCCTTCCGGCCGTTCCAGGACGACGGAGAACTTGCCTAGTTCCATCTTGGTCGCCCGACGGACGATCTCGGCACGATGCCGTCCGATCAGGATGGCTTCCCCGAAGTCGGCGGCCACGAACGGCACGATGTTGCCTCGGAAGCCGGACATCATCGTCATCCGGTAGTCCGACAGCTCATAGTCGTAGATGTAGTTGTATTTCATTGGTGTCATTCCTCCTCAGGTGTTGTTGCTGGAAGCGCTGCCGGTGTGTCTGCGATTCCTCTTGTTGCTTTTGTGGGGGCAGGTCCGGAATCCTGCCTTCATGTCGCACGGGCTAGTGCACCCATGCGGGTTTCCCTTCCCGGTGGAAAAAACCCGATGGCCTATAGGTGTGCCCTGCCCGCAGTTCTCTCGCGCCGTGGGCTGCTGGCCGCAGCGGACGTTCAGCCTACCAGCCAAACCGCCAGGCGGCAACCAAGCCGAGATTTCCAACGAGTTCTGGCTGGCGTTCGAGGATGTGTCAGCCAACTTCTCCCAGCTGTTCGCCAAGCTGTTTCCGGGCGGGGTCGGCAAGCTGCATCTGACCGAGCCGGAGAACCTGCTGGAGACCGGAGTGGAGATTTTGGCGCAGCCGTTCGACAAGAAGGTCAGCCGGCTGTCGCTGCTCTCGGGCGGGGAGCGTTCGCTGGTGGCGCTGGCGTCAGCACTGGCTATAAAGCACTGGCTACAAATTACAGCCTATCCCGCCCCTTAACACATCCCCCTCCTAAGAACCTAGATTCCCGTCAGCCTAGAACTCTTCGTCGAAGGTTACGGTGCCGTCAATGGCGGTCTGATATTCCGTGACGGTGCGCTCAAAGAAGTTGGACAGGCTCTGCACGTCCTGGAGCTCCATGAAACTGAAGGGGTTCTTGGAGCCATACACCGGGGTCATCCCCAGCTGAGCCAGCCGCAGGTCGGCCACATACTGCAGATATTCCCTGGTGTCGGCCAGGCTCATTCCCGGGATGCCCTCGCCCAGCAAGTCCTGGGCAAAGGTGAACTCGCACTCCACCGCCTCTTGCAGCATGGTCGCGACCTCGGCCTTGAACGCAAAATCGAACAGCTCCGGCTCCTCGTGATGGACGGTCTTGGCGACCTCCAAGGCGAAGTTCATGTGGCAGCTCTCGTCGCGGAACACCCAGTTGGTGCCCGCCGCCAGGCCGTTCAACAACCCCTTGGAGCGCAGGAAATAAACATAGGCGAACGCCGCGAAAAAGAACAGCCCCTCGATGCAGGTGGCAAAGCAGATCAGGTTCAACAGGAACTGCTTGCGGTGCTCGGCGGTCTCCAGCCGATCCAGCGAGTTGACCGAGTCGATCCAGCGGAAGCAGAACTCGGCTTTTTGGCGGATGGACGGGATGTTCTCCACCGCGGCGAAAGCCTGGTGGCGCTCGTCGGGGTCGGGAATGTAGTTGTCCAGCAGGGTGAGGTAGAACTGGATGTGCAGCGCCTCCTCATAGAGCTGGCGCGACAGATACATGCGGGCTTCGGGCGCGTTGATGTGCTGGTATAGGTTGATGACCAGGTTGTTGGCCACGATGGTGTCGCCCGTGGCGAAGAAGGCGACCAGACGGTTGATCAGGTGGCGCTCCTCGTCGGTGAGCTTGCGATGCAGGTCGTCGAAGTCGTCGGAGAAGTCCACCTCCTCTACGGTCCAGGTGTTCTTGATGGCGGCGCGATACATCTCATAGAACGCCGGATAGCGCATGGGGCGCAGGGTGAGTTCATAGCCGGGGTCGAGCAGGTGGCCTTTGGCGGCTGTGGAGCCGTTGGTTGCTGCGGGGGCTTCGGCAGCCGCGGGGGAGTCGGGTGCAACGGAGTCGGCAGGCGCGGCGGCTGGCGTTGGTGCGGCGGCGGGCGTTGGTGCGTCGGCGGGCGCGGGTGCGACGGTTTCGGCTTCGGGTGCGGCGCCGGTTTGCGGGCGGTCGTCGTTTAGTCTGTCGGCAGGTTGTGCGGGCTGCGCCGAAGCGTCCTCATCCGCGCTCGCATCCTGGTCGATGTCAAGTTGGTCTAGGTCTTCGTCAAATGTAAGCTGGGTTGTGGTGCTCATGGCAGAGAGATTTTAGGGCGGGATGCGGATCGTAAATCTCAAGGTTAGTCGCAAGCCTCACAGGTTTCTGGATTTTCCAAACTGCAGGCAATGGCGGCGGCAACTTCTTCGGCTTCGGCGGCTTCGTTGGCGGCGGTTTTGGCGGTGCCGTCGGCGATGGTGCCGGCTCCCGTGGGGACTTCCGTTTCGGTGGTGTCTGTGTTGGTGTCGGGTGCGCCGGCAGCCCCGACGGTGGCCTGGCTGATTCTGGTGGCGGCACGCGACCGCAGATAATAGGTGGTCTTCAGCCCGCTCTTCCAAGCATGCAGATACATGGACGACAGCTTGGAGATGTTGGGCTCCTCCATGAACAGGTTGAGTGACTGGGATTGATCAATGAATGCGCCGCGCTCGGCGGCCATGTCGATCAGCGAGCGCATGGGCAACTCCCAAGCCGTGCGATACAGCGACTTCATCTCATCGGGAATGCCGTCCACATTCTGGATCGAGCCTTCGCTGCGCTTGAGGTCGGCGATCATCTTATCGTGCCACATGCCCCGCTCCTGCAGGTCGCGCACCAGATAGGTGTTGATCTGCAAGAACTCGCCCGACAGGGTTTCGCGCTTGAACAGGTTGGACACCTGCGGCTCGATGCACTCATAGCACCCGGCGATGGAGGCGATGGTGGCGGTGGGGGCGATGGCGATCAGCAGCGAGTTGCGCAGGCCGTGCTGGGCGATGCGGTCGCGCAGGGCGTTCCAGCGGTCGGGGTCGGTCAGATCTGATTCGGACAGGCCCCACAAGCCATATTGCAGGTCGCCGCCAGCTGCGCGGGTGCGGGCGAAAGTGGGATGCGGGCCGTGCTCCTGGGCCAGATCGCAGGAGGCCACCAGCGCCCAGTAATATATCTCCTCTGAGATGCGCCGGGAGAGCTGCTTTGCCTCGGGCGAATCAAACGGCAGCTTCAGCTTGAAGAATACGTCCTGCAGGCCCATCAGCCCGAGCCCCACCGGTCGCCATTGGCTGTTGGAGTTCTCGGCCTGGGTGATGGGATAGTAGTTGATGTCCACCACCCGATCCAAAAACGGCACTGCGGTCTGGACGATCTCGCCCAGGCGATCGAAGTCGAACTCGCCGTCTTTGACCAGGCGGCCGACGTTGATGGAGCCGAGATTGCACACGGCGGTCTCGTCGTTGTTGGTGACCTCCAGGATTTCGGTGCACAGGTTGGACAGGTGCACCACGCGGGCGGGCTCGGGCGCGGTGTCGGAATCGGCGTCGGAGGCGGGACCGCCCGCGCCGGCACCCGTCTGGTTGCACTTCATATTCGCGGCGTCCTTGAACGTCATCCAGCCGTTGCCGGTCTGGGCCAGCGTGCGCATCATCCGTCGATACAGATCCCGCGCCTGCACCTGCCGCACAGCCAACCCGGACTCCTCGGCATCCAGATAGGCGCGCCGGAAATCCTCGCCATACAGATCCACCAGATGCGGCACACGCTTGGGGTCAAACAGCGACCACACCCCGTCTTGTTCCACCCGCTCCATGAACAAGTCGGGAATCCAGTTGGCCAGGTTCAGGTTGTGGGTGCGGCGGGACTCGTCGCCCGTGTTGTCCTTCAGCTCCAAGAAGTCGTCGATGTCGGCGTGCCACGATTCCAGATACACGCACGCCGCGCCCTTGCGCCGCCCACCCTGGTTGACCGCGCAGACCGAGCTGTCCAGCGTCTTGAGCCAGGGGATGATGCCGTTGGACACGCCGTTGGTGCCGCGGATGAGCGAGCCGGCCGAGCGCACCCGGGAGTATGACAAGCCGATGCCACCGGCATGCTTGGACAGCAGGGCGATGTCGGTGTAGCGGTCGTAGATGGCCTTGAGGTCGTCTTGCGGGGAGTCCAAAAGATAGCAGGACGACATCTGCGGATGGGCCGTGCCGGAGTTGAACAGGGTGGGGCTGGAGGGCAGGTATGCCAGCGACGACATCAGGTCGTAAAAGGCGATGGCATCGTTGGTGTTGGTGGCCAGCCCGCAGGCCACGCGCAACATGAAATGCTGGGGCGTCTCGATCACCTTGCGGGTTTCGGGGTGGCGCAGCAGGTAGCGGTCGTAGGTGATGCGCAGGCCGAAGAACTCGAACAGGTCGCTGCGCTCGGGGGCGATGGCGTCGTTCAGCTTGCGGGAGTTTTCGGCGATGAACTTGGCGGTGGCGTCGCCGACCACGCCGACTGAGTGGCCCAGCTCGACTGACTGGGAAAAAGAGTGGACGTTCTGGCCGCTGACTTCCTTGTCGATGTAGGCGCTGAGCAGGCGGGCGGCCAGTTTGGAATAGCTGGGTTCTTCCACCATGAGGCCGGCGGCCGTGCGGATGGACAGGTCGTCCAGCTCGGTGGTGGAGGTGCCGTCGGAGAGCCCGCTGATGGTCTTGGTGGCGACCCGCATGGGATCGACTCCGGTCAGCCCTTCGCAGGATCGCTCCACGGCCTTGATGATCTTGGTGACGTCCACCGGCTCCAGCTGCCCGTTGCGCTTGCGCACCTGCATGCCCTGGGATGCTGGCGCGGGGGGTGTGGTTGTGGCGGCTGGCGCGGCGGGTTCGGCGGCGGGCGCGGGTTCGGTGGCGGGTTCAGGTTCGGCGGCGGCTTCGGCCGGCGCGGCCTCAGTCAGTATGTCGGTGTCATCATCAGCGGCTGCGTCAACGATAGTGTCAACGTCAACCGGCGAGGTGTCTTCCTCGTCTTCGGTGGCGAGTATGGGTTGTGTCTCTAGGAGAGTTGGAGCGGACATTACTCTCGTGCTTCCTTTCGCTGGTGGTGGTCGTGTGTGCGATGCAGACTGCTGGGTGGCCGATCAGCCGATGGGTGGTCAAACCACATGCATGTAAGTTAATAATGTTAGTGATCCTAAAAATTGTTTGTGTGGTTTTTATTCAAAATAATCTGGCCGGGTGCTTCGGTGGGCCCGGGGCTTCGGTGGACTTTTAAGTCTAGCCGACTTTGGGACGGAGCGATTGGCTTGACGATCAGCTGGCGAGCCAGCGGCTCCTGAGCAGAATCAGAACCGCAGCCGAGACGCCCAGGAGCAGGACGCTGAGCGCCAGGGCCTCTTGTGTCCTGCCGGATTCCAGAGCCAGAAATGTGGCCAGCGGCAAGGTCTGGGTGGCGCCGGGGAGGTTCCCAGCAAACGTGATGGTCGCACCGAATTCGCCCAACGCCCGGGCCCATGACAGCGCCAATCCCGACAGCACCGACGGGGCGATGAGCGGCAGGGTGGTGCTGTGGAACACGCGCCAGCGGGTGGCTCCCAGGGTGCGCGCCGCTTCGGCGATCTTGGGGCTTTGCTGGAGCATGCCGGCCTCCACCGTCACCACGAAAAATGGCAGCGAGATGAACACTGCGGCGATGACCACTCCGGCGGTGGTGAACGGCAGGGACACGTCCCACCAGCGCGCCAGCCATTGTCCGACCAGTCCGTTGCGACCCAGGGCGAACAGCAGGGCGGCGCCTCCCACGACCGGCGGCAGCACCATGGGCAACAACAGGATTGCCCGCAGCGGCGAGCGGAATCTCTCGGGCAGGTTGGTCAGCACCCAGGCCAGCGGCAGGCCCAGCACCAGACACACCCCGGCTGCCATCAGGCTGGTGGTGGCCGACAGCGCCAGGGCGTCCAGCACATAGCGGCGCCCCAGGATTTCGGCGATGTCGCTCCAGGGAACCCGCCACAGCAGTCCCACGATCGGCAGGCCCACGAACAGCACTGCCAGTCCGGCTATGCCGGCCAGAACCGCGGGCATCATTTCTGGTCGGTGTCTGGTCGCGGTGGCTGGCACGGGAGCGACGGGCGCGGTCGCGGCTACGGGTGCGGAGCCGGACGAGGTGGCGGTCGCGGCTTTTCGGCTGACGGCGGAGCGGGCGCTAGCGGACAGATCTGAGGCCATGGTCTGACAGTATTTTTTGGGCCTGGGGCGACAGCAGGAAGTCCACGAAATCGGCGGCGGCTGGGTTGTCGCTCAGGGCAACCGCCGGGTAGTCGGCCAGGGGAGCTGGAGAGATGGCGATGTGCGTGAGCCGGTCGATGGCGGCGAGGTCGCTTGCATACACCAGCCCGGCGTCCACCTCTCCCAGCGTCAGTTTGGACAGCACGGCTCGGACGTTGGTCTCATAGGTGCTGGGCCTGAGCTGCACTCCGGCTTGCGCGGCTGCCTGGGCCGTGAGCGATCCGCAGGGCACAGCGGAGTCACATATCGCCAGCGCGATGTTCGAGCCGGACTTCTGGTTGGGCAGATCCGCCAGACTCGAGATGTCGTGCGGGTTGTCCGCGGGCACGGCTATGACCAGCTCGTTGCGGGCGAAGACCTGCGGGCTCGGGCGCGCGTCCGGCGGGGTGCCGCCGTTCTGTTCCAGCCAGGACTGCATGATCGACTGGTTGGCGGAGGCGAATACGTCAGCCGGCGCGCCTGCTGCAATCTGGGTTGCCAGCTGGGTGCTGCCGGCGAACTGCAGGCCGACGTCCACTCCGGGGTGCCGAAGCTCAAACGCCTGGGCGATGTCGGCGAATGCATCAGTCAGCGAAGCCGCGGCGAACACACGCAGGGTGTTGTCGTCAGCCGAAGTGCCGCCGCAGGAGCTGAGCACCGCGCCGGACACCGCCGCGCCGGACACCGCCGCGCCAAGCAACGCGACCAACGTCAACACCCGCGCGGGCAGCGCCGCCAGACTCACAGCTCGCCCAGCTCGACCACCACATTGGTCGACTTGACCGCCGCCACGGCCACCACCCCGGGCTTTAGCCCCAGCTCCTTGACGGCTTCGGTGGTGAGCAGCGACACGATGCGGTTGCCGCCGCACTGGATCTCGACCTTGGCCGCCACCGCATCGCACACCACCTCGGTTACCAGCCCCACGAAGCGGTTGCGCGCCGACAACTGGGCCTGGTTCTCAAGGTTGGGATTCTGCGCTCGCTGCCGGCAGAACCGGGCCAGCGTTCGGCCGTCAATCATGCGGTGACCGCCGGCTGTGCGGGTGGCTTTCAGCTCGCCGTTGTCGATCCAGTTGCGGATCTTGTCGGTTGATACTCCCAGCAGTTCGGCTGCTTGTCCAAGTTTGTATTTAGGCATAACATATAATATACCAGATAATTCAGAAATAAAACTGGTATTTTCTAGATTTTTTGGGGAAGTTGCGGGATTGACAAAGGTGGGTAGGCCGGGTGCGGGTTCGCGGGTGCGGGCGGGGCCGGACAGGCAGGCGCAGGTTCGCAGCCGCGGGCAGACGCTCGTGGGCGCGGCAGGCTCCAGCCAGCGCCGTCTGCTAGGGTAGCTATAAGTGTGAAGCCGAGCCCAAGCCAGCCAAAACCCTTGTCGCTACGCCAGGCCTGGTTGGTCTTGGGAGTGGTCAGCCTGACCAGCTTTCAGACGGCGTTGTCCCTGTCGGTCATATTCATCGTCTTCCCCGAGCTGTCCGACGCTTTCCCCGAAGCCTCCAACGCGCAGCTGTCCTGGGTCATCAACGTGTTCAGCATTGTCGGGGCGGCCGCGCTGGTGCTGGCGGGTGCGGTGGGCGAGCGGCTGGGGCGCAAGCGAATAATCCTTTGGGGCACGGCGGCTTTTTCTGCCAGTTCCGCGCTGGCTGCGCTGGCCCCCAATGTCGCTGTGCTGATCGCCGCCCGCATAGCCCAGGCCCTGGCTTCGGTGGCCACCTTGCCGGCCGGGGCGGCCACCATCATCGCCGCCTTCCCCAAGGATCGGCGCGGCACCGCCATCGGCACCTGGTCGGCAGCCGGCGGAGTGGCGGCAGCCTGCGGGCCGTCGCTGGGCGGCATACTGATTGACGCCGGCGGCTGGCAGGCGGCCTTTTGGATCAACGTGCCCATGGGCGCGGTGGCGTTCGTGGCCGCTTGGCTGGTGATCCCCGAATATCGGCTCGGGAGCGGTGGCGAGGTCGGGAGCGGGGACGGAGGCAGACACAAGGAACTCCTGCCCGACCCGCTCGGCTCGGCAGTGCTGGCGCTGGGCATCTCGGCCATCGTGCTGGCCATCGTCCAGACCCAGGACTGGCAGTGGGCAGACCCGCGCACCATCGCGGTCGGTCTGTCCGGCATGGCCGCGGTCATCTGGTTGGTGCGCCGCTCGGCCAGCCACCCCAGCCCGATTCTTGACCTGCGTCTGTTCCGCTATCGTAGCTTCGCCATGGGTAACGTGTCAATGGCCTTGCTGGCGTTCGGTTTCTTCGCGTTCCAGTTCTCGGGGATTTTGTTTTTGACGGAGATATGGGGCTATGACGTCAAGGGCGCCGGACTGCTGTCGACCCCCATCTTTGCCTGCACCGCCCTGGGCTCGTCGGTGGCGGGGAGATTGACCGACCGGTGGGGCGCCGCCAGGGTGGTCGTGCCGGGTGGGGTGCTGTGGCTGGCGGGTATCGGCTGGCTGGCAATGTCGGTTTCGTCGGCCCGCGACCTGGGGCTGTGGCTGGCGGGGGTGTCGCTGGGCGGAGTGGGCTCGGGGCTGATGTGGGGCGGGGTGTTCGCCGCGGTGGTGATCGATCTGCCCGAGCATTTCATTGCGCTCGGCACCAGCGTTACGCAGACGCTCATGCGCATCGGCACCAGCATCGGCGTGGCCGTGGCTGTAACCATCATCGGGGCTGAGATCTCGGGCGCCAGCGTGGGGCTGTTCCGGGGCAGTTTTGCGATGTCGGCGGTGATGTGCGCGGTGGCGATGCTGTTTTTGTCCGGAGGTACGCGGCCGGATGGCGGACGGTCGGCGGGGCGGACAGATGGGCGGTCGGATGGCGCGCGGCGCGGGCGGAGTCGCGCCGGGGTTGAGTCGCGCCGGCGTTAGGGTAGAATTGCACAATTATGTATACCGAACTTGCACAAGCCAATCCCGCCTATCCCGCAGCCGACCCAGCGACCGCGGCCGCCACCGACGACTCGGGCCTGTTTGACGCCTGCGGAGCCGACCCCAACTCGGTCTGCCGCTGGGTGTATGAGCAGACCGACAGCTCTTTTTTGGCGATCGTGGCCGAATGGGTGGTGGCCCGGATAGTGCCGATGCTTTTGATCCTGGTCGGCGCGCTGGTGGTCAGCCGGCTGCTGCGGCGCGCCATCGGACGGCTCATCGACCGCATGGCCGCGGTGCCCAAGGACAGCCGTCTGGACGCGCTGCGCTCCAAAGGGCCGGGCAGATTCCTGCTGAACGAGCACGGGGCGTCGCTGCGATCCGAAGCGCGGGCCAAGACCATCGGCCAGGTGCTGACCAGCATCTCGACCTTCTTTGTCTGGGGCATAGCGGTGTTCATGATGCTGGGCGAGCTGGGCATCAACATCGGGCCACTGATCGCCGGGGCCGGCATCGTCGGGGTGGCATTGGGCTTCGGCGCGCAGGCGGTGGTGCGGGACTTTCTGGCGGGGATATTCATGATCGTGGAGGATCAATATGGGGTGGGCGACAGCATTGACGTGGGCGGGGTCGCCGGCACGGTGGAGAAGGTGGGTCTGCGCACGACCACTTTGCGCGAGGTCACGGGCACCCTGTGGCACGTCCCCAACGGCGAGATCAAGCGGATCGGCAACCGCTCGCAGCTGTGGTCACGGGCGCTGTTGGACATCGAGGTGGCCTATGACACCGACCTGCGCCTGGCCGAAGGCGTCATCCAGCGGGTGGCCAACGAGATGTGGCGCGATCCCGAGTGGGGTGGCGACGAGCTGATCGAGGAGCCCGAGGTTTGGGGGGTGCAGAATCTGGGGGCCAGCGGCATTGCCATCCGTCTGGTGATCAAGACCGCGCCGGCCACCCAATGGCAGGTGGAGCGCGAGTTGCGCCTGCGCATCAAGGAGGCGTTCGATCAGGCGGGCATCGAGATTCCGTTCCCGCAGCGCACCATCTGGCTGCGCAAGGAGGGCGATTTTGAGCCGGCCGAAAAGCCCGACAAGTCCACCATCGAGACGGCCGAGGTGCCGCGCTATAGGTTGGGCGAGGCCGCCGACGAGCAGACTGCCGACGAGGCTGCGGCTGCGGCTGGTGAGTCTGGGGCGGAAGCGGAGGCTGGCAAGAAGGCCGCCAAAAAGTCTGGCAGGAAGGCCGCCAAAAAGTCTGGCTAGCCGGGCGGCTCGGCTGGTTTGGGCGGCTCGGGCTCTTCGGCAAAGGTTGCGTCCAGGGAGAACTCGCCGCCCTCACGCCAGACCAGCTCGCCGATGTGGCCGGCGGCCGCCAGGTCGTCCTGGGCTTGTCGCATCAGTTCCAGCCGCTCGGGAGTGTCGGTGATCTCGGCCCGCTCAATCGGGCTGTTGAGCCGCCGCTGGGATTCGCTTTTGGCTTTGCGCACCTGGGCCAGCGCGTCCGAGGCTGCTTCGTAGACCTGCGTGTCGGCTCCGCCGGCCAGCTCGACCAGCTCCCGGGATTGCGGCCAGTTGGAGCGGTGGATGGAGCCGGGCTGCCACCACGACCAGACTTCCTCTGCAACGAACGGCAGGATGGGGGCGAACAGCCGCAGCGTGACCGACAGCACCTGATGCAGACAGAAGTGCGCCGCCGCGGCCCGGTCGTCGCCGTGTTCGGCGTAGGCCCGGTGTTTGATCAGCTCCAGGTAGTTGTCGGTGAAGTCCCAGAAGAAATTCTCGGTTCGCTCGAGGGCTCGGGAATAGTCAAAGGCCTCGAAGTCGGCGGTGGCGTCTTGGGTGAGCTTTGCCAGTTTGGACAAGATGGCCAGGTC
>CAZERQ010000031.1:0-6615 GCA_964514465.1 uncultured Acidimicrobiales bacterium | reverse complement strand
TTTTCCAAATCCTTGTCAACCAAATAGCCACCTGAAGCGTCTATATAAGTATGACGCTAACTATGGACGTAGCACCCGCGTGGCTGGACCACGCCAAGTGCTCGCAACTTGAAGACGACCAAGACCTGGACGGAGTGTTCTTCTCCGACAAGGTGGCCGACATCGCCAAGGCCAAGGCCATCTGCGCGACCTGCCCCGTTCTGGCTCCCTGCCTGCAGGGTGCGCTGGAGCGCGAGGAGCCTTGCGGAGTTTGGGGAGGCCAGCTGTTCTGCGACGGCAAGATCATGTCGGCCAAGCGCAACAGGGGTCGCCCGACCAAGCAGGCCACGGCAGTTGATGCGCTGTTGCCGACGGTTGTGGTGCCGGACTATCTGCAGGAAAGGGTGATGGCCGTGACTATAGGCCAGCCCGCCAAGCGACCGGCTGAAAGGGTAGCGGCTTAGGTCTGGCGCCTGGGTTCATTGCCTGGGCCTGTCGCCTGAAATGGCGTTTGGGCCTGTTGCCAAAATGACGCGGCCGATGCCCGGGCGGTCGTTGGGTTGGCGGGGGGTTGTGGCTGGGGTTGTGGCTCTGGCTTGTCTTGGGCTTGGTTGCGGCGGTGGCAGTTCCGACATTTCCAGCTCAATCGCGACCAGTTCCGCGCCCGCTGGCTCCGAGCCCGCGCCTTCCGCCGACACTACGGCCGCGCCTACAACTACCGCGACCACTGCCACATCTGATCCAGCAGCCGACTACGCCCTGGCCGACGTCAGCTTTGACTATCTGGTCGCGCCCGACAGCACGGTGGCGCAAACCCTGGCCGCCCTGCAGAACCCTGCCGCCGGCCCCGACGCTGACTCGGGCCCTGCCGACTCCAACCCCACGGCCGGCAGTCTGGCAGATTTTGCCGGGCGCCCGCTGGTGATAAATTTCTGGGCGTCCTGGTGCCCTCCCTGCGTCCTGGAGATGCCCGAGTTTGAAAAAGTCCACCAGGCCCTCGGCTCAGACGTGGCGTTTCTGGGAGTGAACGTCCAAGACGGCCCCGAAGACGCCTTGAACCTGGCGACACAAACAGGCGTGAGCTACCCGCTGGCGGCCGACCCCCAAGCCGATATCCAGTTTGACTTCGCCATCATCAGCCTGCCGGCCACGCTGTTCATATCGGCCGACGGCCAGGAGTTGGACCGCTGGCTGGGCGTGCTGGACGAGGACGAGTTGGTGAATCGCATCACGGCCAACTTCGGCAAGGTCGGCGCTGGCACCAGCGTCGGCTAAAACCCAGCCACCAACCCAAACGCGCTAAACTCCTAACCAACTCTATGGACCAATTCGCCCTAGGCCCCCTGCTCAGCCTGGCCTTCAGCGCCGGCATGATTGCCACTTTCAACCCCTGCGGCTTTGCCCTGCTGCCCGCCTACCTCTCATATTTTGTCGGACTGGAATCCACCCAGGAACGCAGCGCCAGCTACAACATCTTCCGAGCGCTGATCGTCGGCCTCACCTTGACCCTGGGATTCCTGCTGGTGTTCGGCACCATCGGCGGGCTGACCTCGTCACTCATCAGCCAGGGCGCCGTCCAAGATCGACTGGGCTGGGCCACCTTCATCATCGGAATCCTGATGGTGCCGCTGGGGATTGCCATGCTGGCTGGCTTTGAACCCAAGCTGTCGCTGCCGCGCCTCAATGTCGGCGGAACCAGCCGCCAGCTGCCGTCCATATTCCTGTTCGGCATCTCCTTTGCGATCGTGTCGCTGGCCTGCACCGCACCCGTCTTTTTCGGCACAGTGGTTGGCTCGTTCACCAGCCGCAGCGTGATAGACGGGATCTTGGTGTTCTTGGCATATGGCGCGGGCATGAGCCTGATCGTGATGGTGCTGACCGTGGCCACCGCGCTGTCCCGCAACGAAGTGGCCCAGCGGATGC
This sequence comes from uncultured Acidimicrobiales bacterium, assembly GCA_964514465.1. Lineage (GTDB taxonomy): Bacteria > Actinomycetota > Acidimicrobiia > Acidimicrobiales > Hopanoidiivorantaceae > Hopanoidiivorans. Next base: position 4,713 of record CAZERQ010000031.1, on the reverse strand, counting down.
GCAAGATCCTGCCCTATGTCGGCAAAATCTCAGGTGGACTGCTGGTGCTGGCGGGCGGCTTTTTGATCCTCTATGGCTGGTGGGAGATACAAGTGCTGCGGGGCAACCTCGACACCAACTGGCTGGTGGATCAGTCGCTCACCTTCCAAAGCAACATCACCAACTGGCTGACCGACATCGGCGAGCTGCGTCTGGCGGTGGCGCTGCTGATGGTGCTGGCGCTGGTGATTTTGCTGTCGCTGAAGCTGTGGCCGTGGTATGGGGTGGTGGGGGTGTGGCTGGTCGGCTGGCTGGCGCTGGAGATTTTCCATTATGACTTTGAGCTGTTGCTGCTGCCGGTTTGGCGCACGGTGATCGATGTGCCGTCTCGGATCTGGGGATGGTATGACGAGCCGGGCCGCTGGGCGGTTGCCTTTGAGTTGGCGGCCTCGGCCTTGGTGGCGCTGTTTGTGTGGCTGCGACTGCGGAGCTGGTGGCAAAAGGGCGACGCTGTGCCGACAGATGACGCGGGACCTGGCGAAGTCGGGGTTGCCGCCGCTGGCTAGGAAATTCCGCCGTGGCTACGCTCCAGGATTACGTCCCAAGTAGATTACGTCCACAGCAGGTTATGTCCCAAGCCGAACCAGATTGCCGTCCCATAATTTTTGCGCAAAATCGCCGTAGGGCATGATTTCAATGCCGTCATCGGTTTGGGATGGATATGGCTGGCGACACACCACAATCCGTCTTTCAATGTGGGGGAATCTCTGCTTCAGTTTCCGCAAGCCATCGAGGTCGCTTCGCCCGGGCTTGTCGTTGGACTTGACTTCAATGGCAACCTCTCCGCCCACAATGAAATCCACCTCCTTGCCGAGTTTCCAAAATGCCAAGTGCTTTTTCTTGGAGTTTTTGGTGTGATAGTCCAGATACGAGACCAACTCGTGGCACACCCAATTTTCAAATGCCTTGCCGAAGTCCGACGATCCCTGTGCGATATGTTCACCTCTGCGGGCCAGTGAGTTGGCCACACCCACATCGCTCAGATAAAGCTTGGCTCTCTTCGCCTCGCCACTCTTGGCTTCCCGATGATATGGCTCAACCCAGCGGCAATGCAATGAATTCTCAAGCACTTCAAAGAACCCCTTGACCGTATAGGCGGAGACCCCGCATTTTGACGCAATCTCAGAAAAATTAACGGTGCTGGTGTCGCGCAGCGCTGCTTCCCGCAGGAAAGTTCTGAAGCTCTGCAGGTCACGGTTTCTGGCGGCTTCGCTGATTTCGCGATAGAGATAGTTGCCGACATAGCCATCCATGAAGTCGGGTTGGCTGTGTGCCGGCGGAAGATAGCCCTTGCTCAGCATCTGGTTCAGGTCAAAGTCGGCACCCATTTCTTTGGAGGTCAACCCATGCAGAACGAAAATGCCGGCACGCCCGCCCAGCAGGTTGGCTTCCCGCAACTTCAACATGTTCGAGCCGCACAGCGCAAACTTCAAATCGGAGTTGTCAATCAGCCACTGGACTTCATTCAGCAATTCCGGCACCAACTGAATCTCGTCAATGACAATCTGGGTTTCGGCTGGCGCGTCTTGGAGTTCATATCGGAGGGCTTCGGGAGCTTCGCTATATTTGCGCAGGGACTGGCCCAAGGTCAGATCCACCCAGATGTTCTCGTCTGGCGGATATTGCTGTTTCAAAAGTGTGGTCTTGCCGACTTGCCTGAGACCCCAGAGGAAGAACGACCTCTGGCCAGGCGGTGGCAGGGGTATGAGTCTGCGATACATATCCCTATTCTACCAGAAATAGAAATAAATTTGCGAAATTTCGCAAAATTCTAAAATAAATTTGCGATTTTCCCAAAAATGAGGTGTCAAGAGGCAAAATTTCGGCTGTCAGAACGAAAACCCGGAACACCGCTTTGGTTGGCAGATTATGTCCGGGCTGGATGCCTCATATCTTCCAATTCAGGCAGGTGCGGGTCGTACTGAACTATGTAATCGGGCGATACGTCCCCATCTTCTTCCATGATCTGAACGATGGCTTTAAGATGCAACCAATGCCAACTGTCCCCGCGGCGCGGTTTTAGATCTGGAATCCTGCCATGCTTGCCGGCCAAAATCTCCCTCGTCCTTATCAGGTCAGATAGCGCAGCCACACGAACCTTGTCGTCAAAACCGGGTGGTTGCCAACTCCGCTCCAGCAACTGCGCATAGCAGGGTGTGCCGTGATTACCCGCGCACAAAATAACGCTGACTTTCCCGTGTGAAGTGTTGAGGTCTGTTATGCTCTGGATGCCCAAGGCATCAATCCGTTCCCAGTCTTTTGAAACGAGCTTAAGTGCTTTTTTGAGCCGCGCGATATTCGCTTTGTCCGGGTTGGGTGCTATGTCAAAGTCACGGTATCCGAACGGCGCGCCATGAACTATCTCGGCTGTCTCCCCGACCAGGACATACTCAACCCCATGTCTGTGCAGATGGCAGATCAGATTGTGCGGATCAGTGCCATCAAGTTCATGAAATACCATGATCATCTCCATATTTCTCAAAAAAATCGCGGTCTTTTTGCCTGTCCGCGAGCCGCTTGGATTCAAGCACGTCATCCAAAGATGATGACAGTATTTCTGTCCCGTCCACGTCCAATATGACAGCCCTTCCACGCAAATCCTGGAAAGTTTTCTTTGTTGAGGAGACCATTGTCATCACATCAAGGCGCCCCAAAGGGCAAATGAAATTCCAAACCGCTCTTTCTGCTAAAGCATAGGGATCGTCAGGTAACTCAAATTCACCCCTTCCTCTGATATAAATTTTGGCTTCCAACTCCCGCAACGCATCCCACAATCTCTCCAAATTCAAACGCGTGTCGTCAGCCAAAATGTCCACATCCGTGGTCGTATAGTTGTCGTGAACTAGTTGAATTGCATATCCACCGTTCAGCATCCAAACAACGCTATGCTTGTTGAGCACGTCCAGCATCTGGTTGAATTTTTGGTTGCCTTTGCTCATTTCTCAATCAGCTTTCCGGGAAGGAGCCATGTGAAAGCTGTAGCTGAGCCTCTCCGCTGGCGAAAAACTAAGCGAGTGTGCTATCTGGTTGAGGTTGATGCCATCCTCGTTCTCTTCGCTCGCCAGCTTAGCCAACTCCAGTATTTCCTGGTTAGTGAGCTTCCGCTTGGCTTTCTGGGTCAAATTTGGTTCCGGGGTCATAGCTATAGCATACACTGTTATTCATCCGTCAAGCGTCCGATCTGGTTCCGCGGCCCAATCTAGTCCTGCGCCAAATTCCCCGAAATCACCTGCTTGCCGCCCATGTGCGGGCGCAGCACCGCCGGCACTTCGATCTCGCCCGACTCCATTCGGTGCGTTTCCACCAGCGCAGCCCACAGGCGCGGCACCGCCACCGCCGAGCCGTTCAGCGTATGGACGAACCGGGTGCCCCGGCCCTCGCTCGGGCGATAGCGGATGTTGGCGCGGCGGGCCTGGTAGTCGCTGAACCACGACACCGACGAGCACTCCAGCCAGCGGTCGGCTCCGGGCGCATACACCTCCACGTCAAAGGTGCGCGCCGATGAGTTGCCCAGATCGCCCGTGCAGATGTCGATGATGCGATAGTCCAGCTCCAGATCCCGCACGGCCGACTCGGCCCGCTCCAGCAGTTCCCCGTGCAGCGCCTGGGCCTGATCGGCGGTGGCATAGGCCAGGATCTCCACCTTCTGAAACTCGTGCACACGCAGCAGCCCGCGGGTGTCGCGCCCGGCCGAGCCGGCTTCGCGCCGATAGCAGGGCGTGGCGGCCATGAAGCGCAAGGGCAGCTCGGCTTCGTCAACAATCTCGTCCTCGCCCAGCGATGTCAGCGGCACCTCGCCGGTGGGTATGGGCCACAGGTCGTCCCGGGCGATCTCATAGGCATCGTCCACGAACTTGGGCAGATGCCCGGTGCGCACCATGGTGTCGCGGCGCACCAGCGATGGCGGCAGGATCTCTTCGTAGAGGTCGGCGTTGCGCTCCAGCCCGAACGACAGCAGCGCCCGCGCCAGCATGGCTCCCTCGCCGCGGAACATGGCGAACATGGCGCCCGAAATCTTGGCTGCCCGCTCCAGATCCAGGATGCCCATTTCGGTGGCGAACTCCCAGTGGGGCGCGCGCTGGTGCGGGGCGAAGTCGGACGAGCCGCGGGCACCGCTGGCGTGCGTGCGTAGCACCGGGTTGTCGTCCTCGCTTTTGCCGGTGGGACATTCGGGCGCGGGCATGTTGGGAATATGCAACAGCAACTCGTGGATCTGCTCGTCCAGCTCGGCGATGCGATGGTTATGCAGCTGCTCCAGCTGGCCCAACTGCCGGCTCTCCTCCTGGATGGGTTCGGCCTCGTCCGTGCGGTCGGCCTGGCGCAGCTCCCTGACCTGACGGGACAACTCATTGACCTTCTGGCGCGCCTCGTCCCGGTCGTGCGTGCGCTGGAGCCGCTCGGAATCCAGCTTGATGACGTCACGCAGCGAGGTGTCATCGTCTCCCCGGCGGGCCAGGGCGTCTGCCACGGCTTCGGGGTCGGAGCGGATTTGGTGGATGTCAAGCATAATATTAAGTTTGCCAGTTTAACCGCCAGGTGGTAGAATTATTTTTTGACAGACGGTCATTTTGACGGACTGCCATTCGGGGCTGTAGCTCAGCTGGCTAGAGCACCTGCTTTGCAAGCAGGGGGTCGTGGGTTCGAGTCCCATCAGCTCCACTCGGGGGTCGGGGG
>CAZERQ010000030.1:0-2871 GCA_964514465.1 uncultured Acidimicrobiales bacterium | reverse complement strand
GACCCTGACCAGCTGGCCGACATCGAGAAATTCGAAACCCAACTGGCGCGCTATCGCTCGGGCGAGCTCGACCCCGAAGTGTTTCGCGTGTTCCGTCTGACCAACGGCATCTATGGCCAGCGCCAGGGCGGGGAGAACCAGATGGTGCGGGTCAAGATTCCGGCCGGCATCCTGGATCCCCACCAGCTGCGGATGCTGGGCTACATCGCCGACACCTATTCCCGTGGCTGGGGGCACATCACCACCCGCCAGAATGTCCAGTTCCATTTCATCCAGCTGGACGATGTGGCGGCCGTGCTGCGGGATCTGGCTTCGGTCGGGCTGGGCACTCGGGAGGCCTGCGGCGACACCGTGCGCAATGTCCAGGGCTGTCATCTGGCGGGCGCCTGCCCATTTGAAGTGCTGGACATCACCGCCTGGGCGCAGGCGACTTGGCGGCACTTTTTGCATAACCCCATCGCCCAGCGGCTTCCCCGCAAGTTCAAAATCAACTTCTCTGGGTGTGCGACCGACTGCGGACAGGCGATGTTCAACGACATAGGCATCGTGGCGGCCGTGCGGACACCACCGAGCAATGGCCACGCTCCCGAGGCTACCCCTGAGCGCGGCTTCCGTGTCTACATCGCCGGCGGTCTGGGCGCCAACCCGCACCCGGCGCTCGCGCTGGAGGACTTCACCGCCCGAGAGGATCTGCTGCCGACACTGGAGGCGTGCGTGCGGGTGTTCGATCGCCACGGCAACCGCGACAACAAGCTGCGGGCGCGCATGAAGTGGCTGGTCGACACCATGGGGATTGACGAGTTGCGCCAGCGCATTTTCACCGAGCGCAAGTTTTTGCTGGCCAGCGCCGACTGGCCCGGCGGCATACCCGCAGAGGTGGCCGAGCTGGGCGATGCGCCTGCCGGGGTCAGCGCCGATGTGGAGCCGACACCGATGGGGCAGGGCACCCCGGTGATGCTGCGGCGCAAGTCTGACGTGGTGGGCGGCGCGAACGGATCGGACGGCGCGAGCGCGACAGGCGGCGCGAACGGATCGGGCAGCGCGAACGGCGCAGACGACCCTGACGACTCAATCGACTTCGGACGCTGGAGCGATGCCAACGTGGTGCGCGGCGTGGCCAACAACACGGTGTCGGCATATGCCTGGGCCCGACTGGGTGACGTGACCTCCGACCAGTTCCGCGGACTGGCCGACATCGCAGCCGACCTGGGTGCGCAGGTGCGGGTGACCAACCGGCAGAATCTGGTGTTCCGAGATCTGGGCGAGCAGCAATTGCCGCAGCTGTTCGCACGACTGGGCGAGCTGGACATGGCCGAGCCCGGCGCCGAACTCGCCCGGGATGTGGTGGCCTGCCCGGGAGCCGACACCTGCAACCTGGCGGTCACGCAGTCCCGCGGTCTGGCCGCGGCAATCGGCGAACGTCTGGAGGAGGAAGGCCTGGCTGATGTGGGTGGCATCCGCACCAACATCTCCGGCTGCACCAACTCGTGTGGGCAGCATCACGCCTATGACATCGGTTTCTTTGGCGCTGAGCGGCGGGCCCACGGACAGACTGCGCCCGGCTATCAGATGTTGCTGGGCGGATATGTCGGACAGGAGCAGATCCATTTTGGCAAGCGCGCGCTGCGGCTGCCGGCCAAGAATGCGCCCGAAGCGGTGGTGCGCGTGGTGCGGCGTTTCGTGGATGAGCGCGGGGCCGGGGAGCTGTTCCACAAATGGCTTGAGCGGGTCGGTGGAGCTGGGGCCGTGGGGCGGGAGTTGTCTGAGTTGGACGAGTTTCCCGAGCCCGATGCTGCGCCCGAGTTCTATGTCGACTTTGGTGAGACCGGGCCATACGAAGTTGAGGTGGGCGACTCGGAGTGCGCCACGTGACCGCACCCGTGCGCCCAACATTCTCCGACCACGACCTGGCCGAGCTCAGCCAGTCATTCGAGGCCGCCGACGCCAGCCACATCATCCAATGGGCCACCGACCAGTTCGCCCCGCACCTGAGCCTGACCGCTTCTATGACCGATGCGGTGCTGATCGACCTAGCCACCAAAATCCACCCCGCCATCGAGGTCGTGTTCATCGACACGGGCTATCACTTCCCCGAAACGCTGGAAACGGTCGAGGTGGTGCGCCGGCACTACGGGCTGAACCTGCGGATAATGACGGTCAAGCCGCACGCCGAAAAGCTGTGGATCGTTGACCCGCAAAACTGCTGCTCGGCGGTCAAGGTCGGGCAGTTGGACAGGGCGCTGGACGGCAAGCAGGCGTGGATGAGCGGGTTGCGGCGGGCGGAGTCAGAGTTGCGGGCGGGCACGCCGATTGTGATGCGGGATCTGCGTGGGCTGGTCAAGGTGAACCCGATCGCCAACTGGAGCGACGAGCAAGTGGCGGACTATATTGCTGCGAATAATGTGCCCTATAATCCGCTGCTGGATCGGGGCTATCCTTCGATTGGATGCCAGCCGTGCACGCAACCTGTTGATGGTATGGCGGGTGTTGCCGCGGGCGTAGGTGCAGGCACCCATTCGCGTGCTGGACGCTGGGCCGGCCGAGACAAGACGGAATGCGGCATGCATGTGTGAGGCGCAGGGCCGCGGCCGTAGCACCTAACCCCACACTTCAGCCGCCAGCCCTGTACCTCCCTACCCTCGCGCATAAACCACCAAACCCGCGCAACCCCCTACCCTCGCGCATAAACCGCCAAATCCCCGTCCCTCAATCTAGAATTTTTGCTGTGGAGTTGCCGCTGGAATTTATCGCCCGAGCTACCGGTGGAGAGATATATTTGCCACCAGGCACGCCCGACAGCTCCGCCGCCACCACAACAACCGCCACCGGCGCATCCATTGACTCGCGCACCCTTTCGCCCGGCCAACTATT
>CAZERQ010000029.1:0-1892 GCA_964514465.1 uncultured Acidimicrobiales bacterium | reverse complement strand
CTCGGCGGCATCGACGGTTTCGTGGACATCGTGGGCATGGCCCGCTGGGGCGGTGTGCTGGACATCACCGATGAGGACTGGGACTGGCAGTTCGACATGGTGCTGCGCCACGCATATCTGGCCACGCAAATCCTGGGGCGCCCCATGGCTGAGTCGGGCAGCGGCGGCACCATGGTGTTCATCGCCTCGGTCAGCGCGCTCACGGCCGCGCCCAACCACGCTGCCTATGGAGCCGCCAAGGCCGCGCTGATGGCCTGGATAAAATCGGTTGCGGTCGAGCTGGCGCCGCACAAAATCAGGGCCAATGCCGTGGCGCCGGGCACTATCCTCACCCCCCGAATGGAAGCGCAGTTTGACGAGGAGCGAACCGAGCAGAACAACCAGCTGGTGCCGCTGGGTGCGATGGGCCGCCCGTCAGACATAGCGTCGGCCGCCTTATTCCTGTCGACTCCGCTGTCGGGTTTCATCACCGGACGAACTTTGGTGGTGGACGGCGGTGTGGACGTGAAATTCCCCTATAATCCGATGTAGTATATTCCCAAACCATTCCCAACGAACCGAAAGGAAACCAGAAAATGTCCAGCAAAGAGCGCAAAATCGTGGTGGGCGTGGAAGGCTCCGGAGGCGCCCGAGCCGCACTCAAATGGGCCATACAGGAAGCCAAGTTCCGCCACGCCACGGTGGTGGTCGCCACCGCCTATTCGCCGACCTATGTGCCCGTCTCGCCCGACTTCACCTATATCCCGGTCGACAATTTCAACGTGGAAGAAGAGGTGGAGCGGATGCAGCGCGGCCTGGCCGAGGAGGTGATCGCCGAAGCCGAAGGGGGCAATGTGCCGGTTGAGTATGTGCGCAAGAAAGGCAGCCCGGCCGATACCCTGATTGAGATCGCCGCCGATGCCGACATGCTGGTGGTTGGCTCCCGGGGACGGGGCGGCTTTCGTGGCTTGCTGTTGGGGTCGGTCAGCCAGCAGATTGCCTCGCACGGATCTTGTCCGGTTGTGATTGTGCGCCCGGACTTGGAAGTTTCGGTGGAGGACGCGGACGGAGCGGGCGGAGGCTAGTCGGCGTCGAGGCTAACCGGCGCGGGGGCTAACCGGCTTCGGACGCGCCCGGGCGATCCACCACTTGCTTGATAGCCTCCAGCGCGTTCTGCTTGAATGCCTGCACCGACTCCAAATTGCCTGCCAGCGCCTGATAGTCGCTCATAGCTCGGATGACATTGCGCACGCCCATCAGCTCCATGCCCCGATGGACCGAGCGCTTGTTTATCTGCAACAAGTCGGCCGGCACCTTGGCAATCTGGCTGGCCACCTCCAGAACCTTGTCGTCCAGCTCATCTGGCGGATAGGCTCGGTTGGCGAAACCCACCCGGGCGGCCTCGGCCCCGTCAATGGAGTTGCCGGTCAGCATCATCTCCATGGCCGCACGGAACCCGACCAGCCACGGGTGATAGTTGAAATCGGGCGGGCTCAGCACCCGCACCACCGGATGTCCGATCTGGGCGTCGCTGGCAACATACACCAAATCGCAGGCCGCCGCCAGCTCGGTTGCCCCGGCCAGGGCATAGCCGTGGATCTGCGCGATCACCGGCTTGGCCAGATCCCAGATGCTGAGCCAGCTTTCGGTGACCTGGCGCGCCCATTGGCCGTCGCCCGCGGCGCTGTAGTGCGGGGCATCGTCCATCAGGTTGCCGCCCAAGTCATAGCCCGATGAAAAACATGGCCCCGCCCCGCAGATGATGCTGACCTTGACGTCCGGAGCAAGGTCGGACTCACGCAGCGCCGCCAGCAGTTCGGTGCGCAAAGGCGTGCTGATGGCGTTGCGCTTTTCGGGGCGATTTAGGGTGATTTTACGCACCCCGTCGGCCGGCGCCTCAACCAGCAGAAATT
>CAZERQ010000028.1:0-4149 GCA_964514465.1 uncultured Acidimicrobiales bacterium | reverse complement strand
TTCCACATTCACATCGCCAAATCGCTCATTCACCAAAGCTCCGACCCGCTTCATGTCAATGCCAGCCAAGCTGTCCACCCGCGCCACCAAATGAGGATTGCCCACATCCACAAAAGTCGCCTGGCTGGAAATCTCACTTACCGCAGCCGCGGCCCGGCCAACTGTCTCACCATCTCCGATCGCCGGCGAACCCATGGTGGTTGAGACCTGACTTGTGTGGCTCAGGCCTTGCTTTACGACCACCCGCTGGTTCCCCGCGGCGGTTTTCACATCCAGCTCGAACTCCGGCTGGTCGGCAGCCCGGGCCGCAGCCTGACCCAGACAGCACAACCCGTTGCCGCTGATCTCAGCCGCACTCTTATCGGCGTTGAACAGCTTCATATGCAGGGACGTGATATTGAAGTCGGGTGCGTCGGGCCACGCCAAAATTCGACCGTCAATGCCTTGCCCCCATTGGCCTGACCACAGTTGACTCGCAAGGTCGCTGTCTTCATACTTGCCACCGGTTACCAGGCACACCAAAAAGACGTTCCCCAAGCTGTGGTGCTTGGAGACTGTGAAGCTGTCAGAATAATTGTCTGGCGGCATAATCGTCTGGCGGTGGGACGCGGCGCGGGGCGGGATTCATCTTCTCACCACAATTCTAGTCTGGGCTGAACATCGCCGCCCAGACTGCCGCGCCCGCAGCCGCAGCTGTGTCGCCGTCCAGCACGTCCACCCAGACGATGCGCGGGTCGCGCCTGAACCAGCGCACCTGTCGCCGGCTGAACCGCCGCGTCCGAGATATCACCAAATCAACCGCCTCGCCCAAGCTCAGCTCGCCCTCAAAATGATCGAACAGCTCCTTGTATGCCAGCGCTTGGCGAGCCGTCCGCGACAAACCACCCGCACGCTGCCACAGCCGCCGGGCTTCCTGCTCCAGTCCGTCGTCAATCTGTTGGTGGATGCGGCCGATGATGCGCTCAACCAGCCAGGCCCGCCGGCAGTTGAGCCCGACCTGGCGAAAAGCCGTGGGCGGATAGCTGGTCATGCCCTCGCCATAGGACGAGAACGGCCGGCCGCTGCCCAGGGTCACCTCCAGCGCCCGCAGGATGCGGCGACGATTGTTTGGTTCCATGCGGCTGGCTGCGGTGGGGTCGAGTTGTTCGAGTTGGCTGTATAGTTGGTCGGTTGAGTTGCCGGCGTCCAGCTCTTCGCGCACCTGGGGGAACTGGCCGGGGATGTCGATGTTGTCCACCACCGCCCGGATATACAGCCCAGCGCCTCCCACCAGCAGCGGCTGGGCGCCCCGGGAGGCGATGTCGTCCAGCGCGGTGCGGGCGTCTTTTTGATAGCGCTTGATGGTGTATTCCTCGCTGGGGTCGACCAGATCCAGACACCAGTGCGGGATCTCGGCTCGGTCGGCGGGGGTCGGCTTGGCGGTGCCGATGTCCATCTCCTTATATACCCCCATGGAGTCGGCCGAGATGATCTCGATTGGTCGGCCGTCGGGTGTGCCTCTGCGGGCGAACTCCATCGCCATTGCCGACTTGCCGCTGGCCGTGGGGCCCAGCAGGACTAGCGGGGTCAACTGGCTCGGGTCAACTGGCGGCGACAGGAATTCTCCGGCGGCGGCGCGGCGACTTGTCCACCTCGACCAGCTCCCCCAGCAAATAGTGGGCGGAGGCCCGGGTGATGCGGGCTTGCGCGTAGCTGCCCGGCTGCAAACCTTCGGCCTCGCCGCCCCGCGGCAGATGCACCAACTTGTTCTGAGCGGTGCGCCCCGACAGCAAAGTGTCGTCCCGCTTGGACACCCCCTCGATGACCACCTGCTCAACCCGACCCACTCGGGCCTGGTGGCGCATCCGGGCCGACCGCTCCACCACCACCCTGAGCCGCTCGTATCTCTCGTTGACGACTTGGGGATCGACGAAGTCCTCCGTCATCTGGGCGGCCTCGGTTCCAGGGCGGGGCGAGAACACGAACGTAAAGGCGCTGTCGAACTCGGCCTCGGCCGCCACCTCCAGCGTCTGCTCAAAGTCGTCATCGGTCTCGCCCGGAAAACCCACGATGATGTCGGTGCTGACCGCCAGATCGTCAATCAGCGAGCGGGCCTGCGCCAGCCGGTCAAGATAGCGCCGGGCGGTGTAGCCCCGATGCATGCCCGCCAGCACCTTGTCGCTGCCCGACTGGAGCGGGAAGTGCAGATGGTTGCAGATCTCGTCCACCTCGGCCATGGCCTCAAAGGTCTCGGGGCGCATGTCCTTGGGGTGCGGGCTGGTGAAGCGCACCCGGCGGATGCCGTTGACCGAAGCGGTCTCGCGCAACAGGTCGGCGAACAGCGGCTTGACCCTGACCGACTCCCCCTGCTGGCGGCGGCGCAGCTGCAGGTCGCGGCCATAGGAGTTGACGTTTTGTCCCAGCAGGGTAACCTCGCTGACGCCCTGGGCCGCCAGGTCGGAGACTTCGGCGTGGATGTCGTTTGGCGGGCGGCTCATCTCGGGGCCGCGCACGGCCGGCACGATGCAAAAGGCGCAGCTGTTATCGCAGCCGATCTGAATGGTGACCCAGGCCGCCCAGTCGCTTTCGCGGCGCGCCGGCAGCGCCGAGGGGAAGGCTTCGTTGTCCTCCAGCGTGGCTTCTTCGAGTATCTCCACGATTGGCCCGTGGGCGCGGGCGTGATCCAGCAGCTCGACCGCCCGATGGACGTTGTGGGTGCCGAAGACCACGTCCACATGGTCGGCTTTGGTGCGGATCAGGTCTCTGTCTTTTTGCGCCAGACAGCCCGCCACGGCAATCTGCATGTCTGGCCTGGCCTGCTTGAGCTGCTTGAGCTGGCCGAGGTGGCCGTATAGCTTGTTGTCGGCGTTTTCTCGGATGCAGCAGGTGTTCAGCACCACCACATCGGCTTCGCTCGGGTCGGTTGCTGGCTGCATGCCGTCGGCTTCCATCAGCCCGGCGATGCGCTCGGAGTCGTGCTCGTTCATCTGGCAGCCGAAGGTGCGCATGAAATAGCGGCGAGGGTTTGGGTGGACGGCGGGGGTTTGGGTGGACATGGTGATCTGGTGTGGTTGGGTTTGTGTCTAGGCTGTGGCCGCGGCGGGCTGGACGGACATATGACGGGCAGCCACGGCACCGCCCAGCACCAACTCATCTGCTTGGTCGTAAAAGACGACGCTTTGACCTGGTGCAATTCTAGGCTGGGGTTCGCGCCAAATGATGCTGGCGTTTGCGCTGTCGTCTTCGATCACCCGAGCCAGAGCCGAGTGCCCGTGCGCGCGATACTGCACACGTATGTCGCCAGTCGGCCCGGCCGTCGCGTCAGTCCCCACCCAGTCGGGCGCCGTGATCGGCTGGCTGTCGCACAGCAACTCGTCCTTGCTGCCCACCGTGACCGTGGCCCGGTCAACGTCAACATCAATGGCATACAAACCCTCCCGCATCCCCGATATTCCCAGGTTCTTGCGCTGCCCCAAAGTCACCAGCTCCAGCGCATCCGTCTGCCCCAGCTGCTGGCTGTCAGTGCCAACGACCTTGCCTGAGGTGAACGGCATTCTAGTCGCCAAAAACCGCTGGCGCCCCTGCGCTCGGGTGATGAATCACACGTCCTGGCTGTCGGGCTTTTGCGCGGTGCGTATGCCGAGCTCGGCGGCCAGCTGGCGCACCTGCTGCTTGGTCATCTCGCCCACCGGGAAGCGGAGCCGGCGCAGCTGCTGCTGGTTGAGCATCCACAAGACATATGACTGATCCTTGCCGGCATCGATGCCTCGGCCGAGGCGCAGCTCACCCGATGGCGTGCGGTGGATCCGTGCGTGGTGGCCCGTGACGATCTGGTCGAATCCCAGCGCATCGGCTCGCCGCAGCAGCTTGTCGAACTTGATGTGGCGGTTGCATTCCACGCAGGGGTTGGGGGTGGTGCCCGCCTGGTGCGCCGCCACATATGGGTCGACCACCTGGGCCTGGAAATCGTCGCCGAAGTTGAACACGTGATGCTGGATGTTGAGGTGGTCGGCGACCCGTCTGGCGTCGTCCACATCGGAGACCGAGCAGCAGCCGGTGTCGGACTCACCGCCCCACAGCTTGAGGGTGACGGCGGTCACGTCATGGCCCTGTTGTTGCAGGAGCGCGGCCGCCACCGAGGAATCCACTCCCCCGGACATGGCGACCAGC
>CAZERQ010000027.1:0-7020 GCA_964514465.1 uncultured Acidimicrobiales bacterium | reverse complement strand
TTCGGCTGCAAAGCGGCCCGGCTGATACCAAACCAGCGACTTGAGGTCGGACTTGACGGGAATGGAATACTGGGTTCCATCCACATTGCCGAACTCCACCCAAGCAGCAGGCCAACGGCTGTCCACCGCGCCGGCCAAATCTGAAGGCAATGCCAGAATGTGGCCATCACGTGAGAAGTCGGCCGCCTTGCCCGGCTGCGGGAAGAAAGCAATGTCAGGAGGCGTGCCCATGGTGACCTGAATATTGATCTGGTCAGAGAAGTCCCACGCGCCTCTGTATTCGATACTCATCCCGGTCCGAGCGGCGAAGACGTCCAGGGCATCGGAGATGGCTCCCGCCTCGACATCGCTTGACTCAGGCCCTAAAACGGTAACAGTAGTGCCAACCAACGAATCTCGTGACGACCGTGTGGTGGTTGGCGCACTAGGACGGGCTGGCGCGGCCGTCGTCGCCGGTGGAGCAGATCTCGTCGGTGCAGCCGTGGTGGAAGGAGCTGGGCTGGGTTCTGGGGTGCCGATGCCAATCAGCTCACAGTCCTGAGTTCGGTCGCTGCCAGTGTTGAAGCAACTGACAGCCACAGCGCCAGGATCAGCTGTGTCTGATATGAGATGCGGATTTCCCAGACAACTCACACCTAATTCTGTGATCTCTTGTTCGGCAGCTTCAGGCGAAGCAGCACCAAGTTGCATTTGAGACGGATCACCTCCAAGATGCGACAAGCACTCATTCAAAGGGTGGTCCGCTCCCAAGAACACATGAAACAAAATGCCTCCCGCCCCCTCAACTGTAAACTCCCTGGGCACAAGTTCGGACAACTCAGAACCCAATGTTTCAGAAGGCCCGCTATCAATACCGCCCAACTCTTCGTTTCCATCCTCGGTCTCAACCACCACCTCAGCCGGCTCATCAACCACCTCAACAGAGCTGCCGCCACCCCCACCACCAGAACAGCCAGCGACCACAAGCAATAAACCCACCAGACAAATACTTAGTCGCTTCCAAAAATTTTGCATAGTCAACATTCCGTTCAATTTATTTTAAAATTTGTGGGCACAGTGTTTTGAGACAAGAAACTATTTTCTCACGGAGTTCCGGCTGGTTTAGTAGAGTTGGAAACCGTCGTTCAAAGCGGAGTCGAAAATTTGGATTTCGTCCAGGAAGTTGGGGGGCTGGGTTTGGTCGAACTTGAAGATACGCACCGCGCTGGTGGGCACCCTGTCTTCGGGCAGGCCATAGACATAGTCCTCTGCCGCCAGCCCACCGTTGTCCACCTCGCCCAACTGGGCCATCGCTGCGACTATCCCTTCACGGCTCATGTCGCCCAGATCCACTGCCTTCTCCAGCAGCGCGTGGACCGCCACCGACTGGAAATAGCCCGACAGATGGAACGTGTTGGGATCGCCTTCCGCCACGGCTGTGAACCGTTCCATGAAATCAGCGATGGCTGGCACGGAAGTGTCATTCTGGTTGGGCGAGTCCAGCGCCACATAGAACTTCTCATACAGCTGCGGAGCCCCAGCCGCGAACAAATTCAGATAAGCCGGCAAGGCACCCATCCAATACGGATCGAACCCGACCGACGCAGCCTGGCGCAACATGCCGCTTTGCTCGGTCGGCACTGTCACAGCATAGACCACATCACAGCCGCCGTCCGACAGCGCTGAGACCTGGGCGGTGAACTCCGCATCGCCGCGGCTAATGGTCTCAACCACAGCCAACTCCAAACCCAACTCCGCCGCAGCATGCTCCACGCCGCGCATGGAATCGTCGCCATATTTGTCGTCTACATGCACCGCGCAATGCACATCGTCAACCGACGCCAAGCCCGACTCAGAAACATACCAATCCACCAGGTTGATCATCTCA
This sequence comes from uncultured Acidimicrobiales bacterium, assembly GCA_964514465.1. Taxonomy (GTDB): domain Bacteria; phylum Actinomycetota; class Acidimicrobiia; order Acidimicrobiales; family Hopanoidiivorantaceae; genus Hopanoidiivorans. The sequence goes on along the minus strand of CAZERQ010000027.1, from coordinate 5,153 downwards.
TACTCATAGGCCGCGCCGTTGGGCAACAGCAAAGCCTCGCCAGCCCAAGCTCCGGCCAAAGAACCCGGCACCGCCACAATGTTGTCCTCCACCAAGAACTCCAACAACGCCTGGGTCGGCGGAGTGGACAAAACCTCAGCGAACATCACCACTTCATCCTTGATGCGCTTATACTCACTGATGGTGGTCTGGGCGTCATCCATCGTGTCGCCCGGCACCAGCTCGACCTGATACTTGCCGGCCACCCCACCCTGAGAGTTCACCCACTCCCAATAAACCTCAGCGCCCTGCAACAACGGCACACCAATAATCGCCAAAGTGCCGCTCGAAGCAGTCAAATAACCCATCTTGATGGTCTCCCCGTCAAAACCCGTGGCCGGCTCAGGCATACCGGCAAACGGCGAGGTGGTCTCAGTTGGAGCCGCAGTCGTCTCCGGTGCAGCCGGGGCGTCGTCCGCCGCCGCAGTCGTCGCCGGGGCAGCAGCCGTGGTCGTCGGCACCGCGGTGGTCGCAGAATCAGACGAAGTGTCATCGTCGTCATCGCTGCCGCAGGCACTGGCCAGCAAGGCCAGGCTGGACAGCACGGCCATCGCTGCCATCAGCCACGACCGGCGAAAGCGCGCCGGCCGGCGAAACCGCGTGGGGTTGGACACATCGGAGTTGAGTTGTGTGGAAGTGTTACGCTTCATGTTGTCTTCCTTTCATGGAAGGTAAGGTTGCCGAAGCAATCTTACACGTTTTTGTGGATACAAGAAATAGTAGCACATTTCAAATGCCCGTGCAAGAGTTTGTTGCCGCCACCTGAGAATTTGTCCGCCAGCGCAAGATTTCGCCGTCGCTCTGCCCGCCGCGCATTCCCGTTCGCCGCGCTTTTCTGCTTACCGCGCATTCCTGCCCGCCGTGCATTCCTGCCCGCCGCGCTTTCCCGCCCGCCAAGCACTAAAATTAAAGCCATGCCCAAAACCACCTCCAAAACGCACCCCGAAGCATACATCATTGACGCAGTAAGAACCCCTGTCGGCAGGCGAGGCGGCGGCCTGGCCCAGATGCACCCGGCCGACCTGGGCGCCATACCCATCAAGGAGTTGCTCAACCGCACCCAAGTTGACCCGCTGGCCATAGACGACGTCATGTGGGGTTGCGTGGATGCCATCGGCCCACAGGCCGGCGACATCGGGCGCACCTGCTGGCTGGTGGCCGGCCTGCCCGAAGAGATTCCCGGCACGACCATTGACCGCCAATGCGGTTCGGGCCAGCAAGCCGTCCACTTCGCTGCCCAGGCGGTCATGTCGGGCGTCAACGACCTGGTGGTGGCCGGCGGCGTGCAGAATATGTCGCAGATTCCCATCGGCTCGGCCATGTCTGTCGCTGAACACGTCGGCATAACCGACGAAAGCCCGTTCCACGGCTCCCCCGGCTGGACAGCCCGCTATGGCACCGGAGAGGTCTCCCAGTTCTGGGGCGCCGAGGAGATCGCCAAGCGCTGGGATCTGTCGCGCCAACAAATGGAGGAGTTCGCCCTGACCAGCCACCAGCGAGCCATCACCGCCACCGACGAGGGCCGCTTTGACACCCAGATCATACCCATCGGCGAAGTGGCCGCAGACGAAGGCCCCCGGCGCGACACCTCAGCCGAAAAGATGGCTCAGCTTCAGCCGCTGGTTGAGGACGGACGGCTGACGGCGGCTGTCTCCAGCCAGATTTCAGACGGGGCGGCCGCCCTGCTCATCGCCTCGGGGCAAGCCGTCAAGGATCACAATCTGAGCCCGATGGCGCGGGTGCATCACATGTCGGTGCGCGGCGCCAATCCGATGATAATGCTGACCGGCCCCATCCCGGCAACCAAATATGCCTTCGAAAAAACCGGGATGTCCCCTGACGACATCGACCTGTTCGAATGCAACGAGGCGTTTGCGCCGGTGGTGCTGGCTTGGATGAACGATTGCCACATCCCGCACGAGCAAGTGAACGTCAACGGCGGCGCGATTGCTCTGGGTCACCCGCTGGGCTGCACCGGCGCTCGCATCATGACCACCTTGCTCCATGAGATGCAGCGCACCGGGGCTCGCTTTGGCCTGCAGACCATGTGCGAAGGCGGCGGCCAGGCGAACGTGACTATTTTGGAGTTGCTCGACAACTAGCCGGCGCCGGACCTGGCCCGCCACTTGAGCGGGCCGGATTTCAGCTTCCGTATCCAGCCGGCGATGCCCTGGGGTGACATCAGCAAAAAGCCCACCAGCAACGCGCCAAACAAGAAGTTGCTGAAAGACCCCGCCGTGTTGAACAAGCTGGCATCCAGCGTGGACGACGACACCAGCTTGCGGTCCAGCAGCGGAATGTTGAAGTCAAACCAGTGGGTGTAGGTCTTGATGGTCTCCGGCAGCACGGTCAGCAAGAACGCTCCGATGATGGAGCCATAGACGGTGGCCACCCCGCCCACCACGATGATGGCCACGAACTGGATGGAAGTAAACAGCTCCAGCAAAGGCTCCTTGGGCGTCAGGAACCGCTGCTGCGCGGCCAGCACTCCGCCGGCTGCCGAAGCCATGGCGCTGGACAGCACAAAGGCCGCGATCTTATAGCGCGCGCTGCTGACCCCCAATGCCTCGGCCGCCACATCCCGGTCGCGCACCGCTTGCATGGCCCGCCCGGGTCGGCTGCGCACGATATTGCGTGCAATCAGGGCGAAGACCCCCACCATAATCCAGACCAGATAAAACAGCCCTTCCTCGCGGGTGAAGGTCTGGCCCAAAATCGGCAGGTCGCCGAAAATCCGCAGGTCGCCGAAGTTCAGCGGGCCCAGCCCCAAGTCTGCCTTGCTAACCGAGATGCCGTTGTTGCCTCCCGTCACGCTTTCCCAGTTGCGCACCAGGTGGGAGGTAACAAACAGCAGCGCCAGGCTGATCACCACCAGATAGTCGCCCTTCACCCGCAATGCAAACGGGCCGATGATGCCGCCGACCACCGCCCCGAACACGCCGGCCAGCGGCAGCCAGGCGATCATCCACCAGCCCAGGGTGGCACCGAAATGGGCCGCCACATAGCCCCCCATGGTCAAGAATGCGGCGTGGCCCAGCGATACCTGGCCCGTGTAGCCGGTCAGCAGGTTCAAGCCGATGGCGGCGGCGGCATAGACACCGGTGGTCACCAGCACGGTTGTCCAAAAGTCGTTGTCGACCAGTGCTGGATACAACAGCACCAACAGCACCACCACGGCGGTCGTGATCTTGGTGTCGGTGCCCGGCAAGAGCGAGACGGGTTTGGCGCGGGCGCCGGGTTTGGCGCGGGCGCCGGAGTTGGCGCGGGCAGCGGGTTTGGCGCGCACAGCGGAACTCATGGCTAGCTTCGCTCCACCGTCTTGGTGCCGAACAAGCCGTGGGGCCGCCACAACATTATGGGCAACAGCAACAGATACGGCACGACCGTCTGAAAGGCCTCGCCCAGCCAGTCATAGTCCAGATAGCCGTCCACCATCACTTCGGCCAGACCAATGATGAGACCTCCCGCCACCGCCCCGCCAGTGGAATCCAGCCCCCCCAGGATCATGGCCGGGAAGGCCCGCAACGCGATATAGCCGACCGCCGGCGTCAGCGCACCCCCGCCGGTGCGAACCGTCAAAATCATCCCCGCCACCGTCGCCACGACCGCCGCAATCGCCCACGACAAAGAATAGGCCACGCTGATGCGCACGCCTTGGGCCGAAGCCACCTCGGCGTCCAGCGCCGTGGCCCGCATGCCCAGCCCCAGCCGGGTGCGCTCAAAGAACACGAAGAACGCGAGCAGCAAAACCACCGCCGCGCCGAAGGCCCAAAAGTCGATGTGGCTGATGATCACCCCGCCGACATCCAGCTTGCCGTTGCTGTGGGGCAGGCTCAGCACATAGCCGGGCTCAGACCAGATGGCCACCACAACCTGGTCGATGATGATCAGCAGCGCCAGGGTCACCATGATGGAGTTGAACACCGGCTTGCCCAGCATCTTGCGCATGACCAGCCGCTCGATCGCAATGCCCACGGCCGCCATGATGGCCAGCGCGGCCGGCAGAGCCAGCGCAAACGGCCAGTCAGAGGCCTCATAGAACTGATACACCAAAAAGGTGCCCAGCAAGACCAGCGAACCTTGGGCCAGGTTGAAGATGCCGGTGGCTTTGTATATCACCACGAAGCCCAGAGCCAGCAGGGAATAGATGCTGCCCAGAGCCACGCCGCCCACCATGAACTGGGCGAATTTCTCCAGTCCGGCGCCGCCGTCCGCCAGCAGCGACACCAGCGCCAGCGCGACCACGATGGCGACCAGCCACGCCGCCACCGCGACTTGGCGGAGCTTCCCGAAGAGTTGCTGGGCTGGGGTCAGGGTATGCTGTGTCTGCGCGGTCATGGTCTGTCGGCCTAGCTCCAGTCGGCGCCCAGATAGGCTTCGATCACGGTGGGATGGCCGACCACTTCCTGCGCCGAGCCCACCACCACAACCTGGCCGAAGTTGATGGCGCACACTCGGTCGGCCAGCTTTTGCACCATATGGACGTCGTGTTCGACCAGCACGATGGTCAGGCCCAGCTGCTGGCTGATGCCCCTCAGCAGGTCGCTCATCTGCTGGGTCTCGTCATCGTTCATGCCCGCAACCGGCTCGTCCAAAAGCAGCACATTGGGCTCGGCCGCCAGCGCCCGCCCCAGCTCAATCCGCTTCTGCGCGCCATACGGCAGCACGCCCACGGGCAGCCTGGCCATATCTCCCAGCCCCAGCAGCTCGATGATTTCGGCGCACCGCTCGCGGTGTTGGATCTCCTCCTGGCGGGCCCGCCCCAACCAGAAAATGGCATCCCAAAAACTTGTGCGCATCAGACGGTGGCGCCCCAGCATGAGGTTGTCGCTGACGTTCAGATTGGCGAACAGGGCCAGGTTCTGGAAGGTGCGCACGGCACCTAGTCGGGCGATGGCGGGGGGGCGCAGGCCGACAATGGGTTCGCCGTTCAGGTGGATTTCGCCTTGAGACGGAAGATAGATGCCGCTGATGCAATTGAAAAGGGAGGTCTTGCCGGCGCCGTTGGGCCCGATGATGCCGAACACTTCCCCGGGCGCCACCTCAAAGCTGATGTCATCCAGGATGGCGATGCCGCCCACTCCGAAGCTGACGTTTCGTATTGCGAGCGAGCC
>CAZERQ010000026.1:0-25083 GCA_964514465.1 uncultured Acidimicrobiales bacterium | reverse complement strand
GGATTTTTGGGGGCGGGGGGGAGGACCGTGCTAGGCGCCCGCGCCAGCCGAGCCGCCAGCAACCTCCGCCGCCTCGGCCCTCTCATCCGAAGTCATCTGCCAGCCCACCGCCGCAACATTGGCTGCTACCTGTTCGGGTTTGGTCGCACCTGCAATGACCGTCGCCACCTGCGGCTGCGACGCCAACCACGACATGGCCAACTCCAGCAGCGTCCGCCCATGGCTCTCGGCAAAATCGGCCAGCCGAAACGAAGCCTCCAGGTTCGCTTGGTTCAAAAACATGTCCTTCATCTGCCCGCCCCAACTTGCCAGGCGGGTTCCAGCCGGCGCTTCCCCCGAGGTGTATTTGCCCGTCAGCAACCCGGACTCCAGCGGAAAATACGGCACAAACGCCACCCCATCCCGTTCGCACACCGCCAGGACATCCACCTCGGGCTCACGGGTTAGCAAGCTGTAGTGATTTTGGATTGACGGAAACCTGCCCTCGGCCGCGGCCAGCTGCTCCCCGCTGAAATTGGAACAGCCCAGCTCGCGCACCTTGCCTTCGTCGCGCAACTCCTCCAAAGTCGACAGGGTGTCATTAAGCGGGGTCTGCTCGTCCGGCAGGTGCATCTGAAAATGGTCGACAAAGTCGGTGCCCAGCCGCCGCAGGCTGTCCTCCAGCGATTTGCGGATCCAGCTGGGGTCGCCTCCCCGCCCGCCGTCGGGTTTGGCGGCGGTGTGGCCGAACTTGGTGGCGACCAGCACTTCGTCCCGCATGCCCGCCAGCGCCTGGCCGAGGAATTCCTCGGAGCGAAACTCGCCATAGAAGTCGGCGGTGTCGAAATAGTTTATGCCGGCGTCCAGGGCAGCGAACACCACCCGCTTGGTCTGCTCCTTGTCGGCGGCCATGCCGAAGTTGTTGCAGCCCAGCCCGACCAGCGAGACCGACAATGTGCCTATGTTGCGATGTTCCATTTGGTTGCTCCTTAGTGGTGGGGTTGGGTGGGAGTGCCTGGGTTCTGCGTCAGACCGCGCTGAGCAGCTGCACCAGCTGGGTGTGCGCCTCGGGAGTGGCGGCCAGCACCGAAGGGCTTGCCATGGCATCGCCGCCCTGCCAGGATGAAATGATGCCACCGGCTTCGGGCACGATCACGGCCAGCGGCGCGGTGTCCCAGGGGTTCATTCCGAAGTCAATCATGGCATCGACCTTGCCGGTCGCCAGCAGGGTGTAGCCATAGGCATCGCCCCAGGTTCGCAGCAGGACGTCGCTGGCGAGCAGCTGCTGGCGGGCTTGGGGCGGGAGATATTCCATGCCGCTGAGACAGACGACGGTGGGCGCGGAGCTGGCCGCGGGTGTGGGTGACTGCTTGACTTGGGCGACAGACTTCCGCGGCTGCCCCCCCGAATAATCCTCCACGAAACATCCCTGACCCCGGGCCGCATACACCATCTGCCCCAGAGCCGGCAGACCGATCATCCCCACGGCCGGCCCGCTCTCGTCATGCATGGCCAACAGACAGGCATACAGCGGCACGCCATGCACGAACGACTTGGTGCCGTCAATCGGATCGATGAACCAGGTGCGCCCGCTGGTGCCGGGCACATCGGGCCACTCCTCGCCGACCAGGGCGTCATCGGGCCACAGCCGGCCCAGCTCCTGTCGCAGGAAAGCCTCCACCTGGCGGTCGGCCTCGGTCACGGGCGAGCCGTCACCTTTTTGCTCCACGTCAAAACCCTTTTCTCCGTTGAACCACCCAAGCGTCATCTCCGACGCTTGGCGGCAAAGCGAAACGGTCTGCTCCAGGAACTCCGTGTCGGGCGATCCGCCGGATTGGCCGGACGGCGGGAAGACGGATTGACCAGCCGGCCCACCGGCCGACTCACCAGCCACCTCAGTTGATGGCGCCACCTGCGCGCAGCTCCTCCAGCTTGGCTTCGTCATAACCCAAAACCCCAGACAACACCTCGGCAGTGTCGCGTCCCACCGTCGGCGCACGCCCCGGCATCGGCAACTCTTCACCATCGCCCATCAGCTTGAGCGGCAACGGCAACTGGTCGGCCCCCAACTCGCTCATCGGCAGCCACGGCAAGCGATCCTGAAACTGCGGATCGTCCACCACATTCTTGGGCGTGTTCACCGGCGCGATGGGCGTGTTCACCCGGTCGCCGAACTCCAGCCATTCAGCCGAAGTGCGCTGGCGGAAAATGTCGCGCAAAATCTCTTGCAGCTCGGTGTTGTTGCGGGCATGGTCGGCATAGGTTGAGCCGGGCCAGCGCTCAAACAAATCCATCCGCTCCACCCCCTCGCAGAAGTTCTTCCAAAACGCCTGCTCCGAAGCCATGAACAGCACGTGGCCGTCCGAGGATTCATAGATCTGATAGCGCACCCCGCCCCACATGCCACCCAACCCGGGCGGGCGACGCTCATAGTTGTCGGACGGATTGCCGGTTACTTCGTCCTCGGGTCGCTCATATGCCCGCCAGGTCTCAATGCGATACCAGTCCATATAGGCGGCCGCATCGGATTGGGCAATCTCCATGCGGGCAGGCTCACCCGTGGCCCGCGCCCGCACGATGCCGGCCAGCACACCCAGCGCGCCGATCATCGGGCCGATGTTGATGCCGATGTTGGGGAAGTCGGGCGGGATGCGACAAAACCCCTCGTCATCGGTGATCGGCGGCAGCAGCCCCGCCCAAGTGTCATAGGCGATGCCGTGGCTGGGCATGTCCTTGTAGGGCCCGGTCATGCCATAGCCCGAAATGGTGCAAAACACGATCTTGGGGTTGACCTCGCACAGCCGCTCAAATCCCAGACCCCGCCGCTCCAGCGCGCCCGGACGCATGGCTTCGATCACGGCATCGGATTGGCGCACCAGGTCGAGGTATATCTCCACCGCCTCGGGTTCCTTGAGGTTCAACACGATGCTCTTTTTGCCGCGGTGGGTGTGCAGGTGCAAAAGCGATTCGTCGCCGATGATGGGCCAGGTCATCTGTCGGATATAGTCGCCCTGGGGCGGCTCGACTTTGATGACTTCGGCGCCCATGTCCGACAAAAATGTGCTGAGCAGGCCAGGGCCCAACAGGGAGCTTTCGATGACGCGCACTGACGACAGCAGCGACGGATTGGACGATGCGGGTGCGGCGGACGCGGGTGCAGCGGATTTGGACGACATTGTTACGGGTTCCTTTGTGTTGCGAGGGTTTGGCTTTGGGGTATCACTAAATCTTAGCTTGCACTCAGACGCTGCCGCAATGCCTAATGTTAATGTAATGGACGCCGCCCGCCCACAGGCCGACACTTCACGGGCCGGATTGCCGTCTGAGTCGCGAACTGGGTTACCCGAAGGATTGCTGGCCGACCTGCAGGCTGCGGTCTCGCCCGATCGGGTGCGCACCGACACCCTCGAGCGCGATCTCTACAGCCGGGACGCCTCACTCTATGGTGGCCAGCGTCCGCCATTTGTCTGCTTTCCTGAGACCACCCAGGAGCTGGCCGATGTGGTGCGGGCCTGCCACGAGCACGACTGGCCATTCGTGGCGCGCGGTTCGGGCACGGGTCTGGCGGGTGGTGCCGCGCCGCTGGGTTCGCTCGCCGCCGATTCCGCCCCCGCACCCGCCGTCAACCTAACCCCCACCCCAGTCGTCATCTCCACCTCCAAGATGAACCAGATCCTGTCGGTGGACGCCCCGGCGCGCATGGCCTGGGTGCAGCCCGGCGTCCTGAATCTCGACCTAACCCGTCAAGTGTCGCACCACAACCTGCACTATGCCCCCGACCCGTCCAGCCAGCAGGTCTGCACCATCGGCGGCAACGTGGCGACCAACTCGGGCGGGCCGCACTGCCTGGCATACGGAGTCACCTCGGCCCACGTCATCGCCGTCAAGGTGGTGCTCCCCGACGGCAGCCTGGCCACGCTGGGTGACGAAAGCCCCGAGCCGGCGGGCTATGACCTGCGCGGCGCGTTCGTGGGCAGCGAAGGCACCCTGGGCATTGCCGCCGAAATAGCGGTGCGCCTCACGCCCAACCCGCCCGCCACCAAAACCATGCTGGCCAGTTTTGAGTCGGTCACCCGGGGGGCCGCCACGGTCTCGGGCATCATCGCCTCGGGTTTGGTGCCCGCCGCCCTGGAGATGATGGACAAGGCCGCGGTGTCGGTGGTGGCTCCCTTCACTCAGTCGGTCATGCCGGCCGATGCGGCCGCGGTGCTGTTGGTGGAGCTGGACGGGTTGCCGGCCGGATTGTCGCGCCAGGAGCGTGCCATCCGAGAGATCGCCGCCGACAACGGTGTGCGCGACATCAAGGTGGCCGCTGACGACCTGGAGCGTGAGTTGTTCTGGCGGGCGCGCAAGTCGGCGTTCGGTGCGGTGTCCCGTCTGGCGCCCGACTACTACCTGCACGACACGGTCGTCCCGCGCACCCGTCTGGTGGAAGTTCTGACGGCAGTGTATGACATAACCGAGAGCCATGGGCTGCAGGTGTGCAATGTGTTCCACGCGGGCGACGGGAACCTGCATCCGATTTTGTCGTTTGATGCCCGCGAGCCCGGCGTGCTGGAGAAGGTGGCTTTGGCGGCTGACGAAATTGTGCAGGCCTCGCTGGATGCGGGGGGAGTGCTGACCGGCGAGCACGGCATCGGCATGGAGAAGCGGGACTATATGGGCTTGATGTTTTCGGTTGCTGATCTGGCGGCGCAGGACAGGTTGCGCAGCTGCTTCGATCCTCGGGGGCTGGCCAATCCGTTCAAGGTCATCCCCGCGGGGTCGGGTTGCGGGGATATGGCGTTGCTGGGCGCGGGCGCCGCCGCGGGCGACGGCGCGAGTGTGGGCGCCGCCGCGGGCGACGCGGGTGGTGCCAGCCCCTCGGGCGCGGCCGCCATCAACCAGCCAGTCCCAAACGGAGCCTGGGTGTGAAAACTCACCTGGCATGAAAACCCACCAAGACATGAAAACCCACAGCCCTGACCTGTTGGACTTTGCCGCCGAGATTGGCGCGCAGGGCAAGGTTGTCATAGCCGGCGGCAAGACCCAATGGGAAGTGGGTGGCCCGCCCGCTGACTCAGCCCGCGAGGTTGCCGCCCCGTCAGGCGTCAAGTCGTTTGAGCCAGAAGACATGGTGGTGCGCTGCGGTGCCGGAACCACACTTGCCGAGCTCGCCCAGGCGCTGGCCAAAGACAAACAGATGGTGCCCTTCGACTTGCCCCAACCCGAGCTGGCCACGGTGGGAGGCGCCCTGGCCGTGGGGCGCAGCGGTTGGCGGCGACTCCGCTATGGGCCGATCAGGGATTTTTTGCTGGAGCTGACCTATGTCGACAGCCAGGGACAGCTCATCCGCAGCGGCGGCCCGACCGTGAAAAACGTCAGCGGATACGACCTCTGCCGGCTGATGGTCGGGTCGCTGGGGACGCTGAGTTGTCTGGGCGAAGTGGTGCTGCGCTGCTGTCCCGTGCCCAAACGGAACGGCTGGTTCGTTGCTGAGGGCGACCCGTTTATGTTGCTGGCGGAGCTGTGGCAGCCGGCCAGTTTGTTGTGGGACGGGAATACGACCTGGGTGTTGCTGGAGGGCGAACCGGATGACGTTGACGCCCAGGCGCGCCGGCATCGGCTGCGGGAATGCGGACAGGATGAGCTGCCGGACCTGGCGGGCACGGCGCGGGATCTAACGGCCTCGGCGCGCAACTCGCAACGTATTTCCGTCAATCCCGCCGTGCTGAGCACATTGCCGAGCCACCTGGCGCCGCAGTCCTTTCTGGCAGAAGTCGGTGTGGGCATCGTCCATTTGTCTGGCGACCAATCTCTTCCAGAGCAACTACTGCCCGCGCCGGACGCCCGCTCGCTGGCCCTGCAGCGCGAGATCAAATCCCGCTTCGATCCCGACGGCAGGTTCAACCCCGGCCGCAGCGTGTGGAGCAGCCGTGCCGCAGGGAGCAGCCGTGCCGCAGGGAGCAGTCTTGCCACAGGGAACGGCCACATCGCAGGGAGCAGTCCAAAGGCAGGGAGCAGCCATGCCTCGGTCTGACTTTTCGGTCAAGCTCGGCCTGAGCGACGACCAGCTGGTCAGCTGCACCTCCTGCGGTCTGTGCCTGCCGCACTGCCCCACCTACCGCGTGACCGGCGAGGAATACGCTTCGCCCCGAGGCAGGCTCGCGCTGATGTCGGCGGTCAACAAATCCCGGCTGGCCAGCCAGTCGTTCGTGGAGCATATGGAGTTGTGCGTTTTGTGTCTGGGCTGCGAAACCGCTTGCCCCGCGGGTGTGCCGTTCGGACAGCTGATGGAGCAGACCCGAGAGGCAGTCGCCGAGGCCGCGGGCGTGAGCATCTGGCGCCGGCTCGGGCTGAGGTTGCTGGGGCGCCGCCGGCTGTTGCGGTTCGGGTTCGTGCTGTTGGGGTTGGCGCAGCGGTTGGGGCTTGTGCGGCTGGCGCAACGTTGCGGCATCGCCCGTGGCGTGCGGTTGCCGAGGATACCGTTGTGGCAGCGGTCGCTTCGGCGGGGCGCGGCGGCGGGCGCGCCGGCGGACGCGGGTGCTTTGCCGAGCGAAACCGTGTGGCTGTTTACCGGCTGCGTTATGGACGCCACCATGCGCCACATCCACCAGGCGACCCGGACGGTGCTGGAAGCTGCCGGTGCCAAAGTTGTCCCTGCGCCATCGGCTGCCTCTTGCTGCGGGGCCCTGCATCGCCACAGCGGTCGGGTCTCGCAAGCAAAAAAACTGGCCGCCCGCACCGTGTTAGCCTTCACCATGTCAGCCCCCGGCGGCACGGCTCCCATTCTGGTCAATTCGGCCGGGTGCGGGGCTGCGCTGAAAGATTATGCCGCTCTGTTGGGCACAGCTGAAGCCGTGGAGTTCAGTGCCCGAGTGCAAGATGTGCATGAGTGGCTGGCGGGAGTTCAGGCCTGTGCGTCAGAGCAAGCTGTGGGGCTTGTCCCGTCCGACCAGCCCGCGGCGCTTGTCCCGTCCGACCAGGCCGAGGCACTCGTCCCGTCCGACCAACCCGCGGCGCCCGTCCCGTCCGACCAACCCACCCCCGAAACCCGCAAACCCAAAATAGCCGTGCTGGATCCCTGCCACCTGCGCCACGCCCAGGGCGCACATCTGTCTGTGCGGGAAGTGCTGCGCCCCCATGCAGAAATCATCGAGCTGGACGACGAAGGGCTGTGCTGCGGAGCGGGCGGAGCCTATTCGCTGATGCACCCCGAAACAGCCGCACAAATCGGCCAGCGAAAACAGCAAGCCATCCTGCGCAGCGGCGCCGACACAGTGGTGGTGGCCAACCCGGGGTGCCTGCTGCATCTGGAAGCCGACCTGCGCGCCCAGGGCATACGCATATGTCATCCGCTGGAGTTGCTGGCGGAACTGCTGGCGGAGCTGCGCCATTTTGGAGCGGGCCACCCTATAATGAAGTCATGAGACGAAACTCCTGCTACACCTCCTTCAAGGACTACCTGAAGAATGGTCGCGGGCACAGCCCCGGCGATCGCATTCAACGGGAGGACGGCAACACCTATACGGTCTGCGGCGACGGCTTCAGCCTGAAGGATTCCGAAGGATTCTATGTGCTGACAGATTCGCTGGAAAGGATGAGGGATCAGGTGATGGCGGGCGGCTTTGCCGAATCCGACATTGACACCAGCGACAGCATCTATCCCGAAGTCAATGGTGCCTATTAGCGAAGCAGAAGCGGCGTTTCACGCTGCTTTGGAAGTGCCGGTCGAGGTTGACGCCGAGGTGCTGTTGGACACCAGCGCAATCATACTCCTGTTCTATGCCGGGCAGGACGAAGAAAAATTGGCGAAGAAGGTTTTCTTCAGAAGGATAACCAACACCCACAAATGCTGCATCTCCCCGATCACTGTGGGTGAGTTGATCACGGACAAGTGGTTCAGTTCGCTTGGCGAAAAACGCACCAACGAGCAGATCACGAAGCTGAAGCGTTTTGAGTTGGTCGTGATGAACTATGCGACCGGACACCACCTGGCGAAGATGAAATGGGCGACACAAAAACCTGGCCAAAACGACCAATGGCAGGTGACGATGGCGTCATTGCATGAGCTGTATCTGGCCACGGCAGACGACAAGATGTATGACCAGTGCCACCAACTGGCGAAGATCTGGACGCCCACCAAACCGATGGTGATGTAGTCCGGCGGATCAGTCGCTGGAGCCACTTGAGCCGCTGACGGATCAGCCGCTGGAACTGCCGGCGGCGCTCAGTTTTTCGATGGCTTGGTTGGCCAGCCAGTCTGCCTCTTCGTTGCCGGGGTGTCCGGCGTGAGCCTTGATCCATTCGAATTCCACCTTGCCCGACTTATACGCCTCAATCAGCGGGCGCCACAGATCCTGGTTCTTGACCGGCGTCTTGTTGTAGGTGCGCCAGTTGTTCTTCTCCCACTGCTCCCACCAGCCCTTTTCGAAGCAGTCCGACATATAGCGGCTGTCGGTGACCACCAGCAGTTGTCCGTCCAGGGCTTCGATGGCTTTGATGGCGGCGGTCAGCTCCATGCGGTTGTTGGTGGTCTTCCACTCGTTGCCGTTGTCGGAACGCTCGCCCGGCACCACCCAAGCCCAACCGCCTCGCCCCGGGTTGCCTTTGCATGCCCCGTCGGTGTAGACCCTGGTGCGCTGCGGCACGGGGTCGCCCGGTTGCTCGGCCGGCTCGGACTGCGATTGCGATAGCTCTGCCATATCCCTTCAATCTTAGATGCCAAAATGCCGCCGTCCCCATATCCGTCCCAAAATTCCCATCTCGGCCTGCAATATCCGAACTCAGCCCTAAACTCAATTTTGGAATGATCAACTATTACACCCACCAGCTCCCCGACACAGACCAAGGCGAAACCGGGGAATGGCTGGAATCACTGGACGCACTAGTCAAGGCTTCCGGCAAAGGACGGGCCCGGTTCCTGATCGGTCGCCTGATGGAGCGGGCCCATGAATTGCGCACCGGCTTCCCCCTGACGGTCAGCACACCATACATCAACACCATCCCCTCCAAGGATCAGCCCGAGTTCCCCGGAGACGTTGAGATCGAGCGGCGCATCCGCCGGCTGATACGCTGGAACGCCGCCGCCATGGTCATCAAGGCCAACAAGCTGTCTGACGGCATCGGCGGGCACCTCTCCACCTTCGCCTCCTCCGCCTCGCTGTTTGAAGTGGGCTTCAACTGGTTTTTTCGCGGCAAGGGCATCGCCGGCAAAGGCATCGCCGGCAAGGCCAACAACCAGCCCGGCGACCACATCTATATGCAAGGCCACAACTCGCCCGGCATCTATGCCCGCGCCTTCCTGGAAGGTCGCCTCACCGAATCCCAGCTCGACAACTTCCGCATGGAAATCGGCGGCGATGGCCTGTCCAGCTATCCCCACCCCCGCCTGATGCCCGACTTCTGGGAATACCCCACCGTGTCCATGGGCCTGGGCCCGCTCAACTCCATCTATCACGCCCGCTTCAACCGCTATCTGCAGCACCGCAAAATCACCAACACCAGCCAAAGCAAGGTCTGGTGCTTTCTGGGCGACGGCGAAGTGGACGAACCCGAAACGCTGGGCGCCATCTCCCTGGCCGGCCGCAGCGAACTGGACAACCTCATCTGGGTGATCAACTGCAACCTCCAGCGGCTGGACGGACCGGTGCGCGGCAACGGCAAGATCATTCAGGAGCTGGAGAGCATCTTCCGCGGCGCCGGCTGGAACGTCATCAAGGTGATCTGGGGTTCGCGCTGGGACGAGTTGCTGAGCGCCGATGACGACGGAGTGCTGCTGCACAAGATGAACACCACGGTGGACGGCGCCTTCCAACGTTATGCCACCGAGCACGGCTCATACATCCGCGAGCATTTCTTTGGGCCCGACCCGCGGCTGCGTGAGATGGTGGCGCACCTGAGCGACGACGACCTGCGCAGTCTGCCCCGCGGCGGCCACGACTATCACAAGATCTATTCGGCTTATCTGGCGGCCACCGAAACCCAGGATCAGCCCACGGTCATCTTGGCCAAGACCATCAAGGGCTGGACTTTGGGTGAGGGCTTTGAGGGGCGCAACGCCACGCACCAGATCAAGAAGATGACCACCCAGCAGCTGATCGACCTGCGCGACCGGCTGGATCTGGAGGAGACCATTCCGCTGGAGGATCTGCGCGATGACGCCCAGCCGCCCTATTATCGCTTCAGCGAGGACTCCGAGGAATACGCCTATATGATGGAGCGCCGCCGCGAGCTGCAGGGCTTCTTGCCGAGCCGTCAGGTGTCCACCCGCCAGCCCATGAAGCTGCCCGACGAAAAGATTTTTGCCGAGTTCAACGATGGTTCGGACGACCGGGAGGTGTCCACCACCATGGTGTTCACGTCCATGCTGCGCACCCTGATGCGCGACCAGAACTGCGGGCCCAGGGTGGTGCCCATCGTGGCGGACGAGGCTCGCACCTTCGGCATGGATTCGCTGTTCCGGGAGTTCAAGATCTATGCGCCCAAGGGCCAGCTCTATGAGCCGGTCGACCACGACCTTTTGCTGTCGTATGCCGAGGACAAGGACGGACAGATCATCGAGGAGGGCATCACCGAGGCCGGCAGCCTGGCCGAGTGGATTGCGGCCGGCACCAGCTATGTCAATCTGGGGGTGCCCATGCTGCCGATGTATGTGTTTTATTCCATGTTCGGTTTCCAGCGGGTTGGGGATTCGATCTGGTCGGCGGCGGATTCGCGGGCTCGTGGGTTCTTGTTCGGTGCCACGGCCGGGCGCACCACGCTGGCGGGCGAAGGCCTGCAGCATCAGGACGGCCACAGCCATGTGCTGGCGTCAAGCGTGCCGTCGTGTCTGGCCTATGACCCGGCGTTTGCCTATGAGCTGGCGGTGATCGTGACCGACGGCATCCAGCGGATGTATCCCAAGCGCGGCGCCGAGTTCGGCGAGGACATCTTCTATTACATCACCATATATAACGAGAACTACGTCCAGCCCGTCCGGGCCGACCATGTGTCGGACGAGGACATCACCAGCGGGCTGTATCGTTGGTCGACCGGGCCGGGCGATCCGCCGGGTGCCGGGTTTGACGCCGCCGGGGCCGCCAGCGCCGGCGCCGAAGCCGCCGAGACGCGCGCCACCATCTTGTTCTCCGGTCCGGCCAATCTGGCAGCCCGCCAAGCCCAACAAGAGCTGGCCGAGCACTACGGAGTCGCCGCCGAACTGTGGAGCGTCACGTCATATAAGCTGCTGCGCGAAGAAGCCCTGGACGCCGAGCGCTGGAACCGGCTCCATCCGCAGTCGCAGCCGCGCGTCCCGCGGGTCACCCAAAAGCTGCTTGACTCCCGCGGGCCGATTGTGGCCGTGAGCGACTATATGACCCTGGTGCCCGATTTGATAACCCGCTGGGTGCCTCGTCCGATGATGGTGCTGGGCACCGACGGCTATGGCCGAAGCGACACCCGCCAGGCCCTGCGCCGCTTCTTTGAGGTGGACGCAGCCCACATCGTGACGGCTGTGCTTTCGGGGTTGGCAGGCGAAGGGCAGCTAGACTCGAAGCTAGTGGCCGATGCGCTCAAGCGCTATGACATCGACACTGAATGCACCAGCCCGTATTGGTATGAATGCGGCCCGGCCATAAAGACAGACTAGACCCTTGCCACCCGACCCTCGCCACCCGACCCCCAGCCAAAAGGAGCCACCCACATGACCACAGGAACCCTGGCCGTCACCGGCATTTCAAAAGCCGACACGCTGATCAACTCCGACCCGCTGGCGCTGCTGTTGGGCATGTTGTTGGATCAGCAGATTCCGATGGAGCGGGCGTTCAAGTCTCCGTGGGATCTCAAGGATCGACTGGGCGGACAGCTGGATGCCGAACAGATTGCGGTCATGTCCGAGGACAACCTGCTGGCGGCCTTCAAGGAAAAGCCGGCCCTGCACAGATTTCCCGGTTCCATGGCGACCCGGGCCCAGGCGCTGTGCCAGCATTTGGTCGACAACTATGGCGGCGATGCCGAGGCTGTTTGGTCAACCGCCCAGGATGCCGAGGAAGTGCTGGATCGGCTGGTGGCGTTGCCCGGGTTTGGCAAGGAGAAGTCCCAGATATTTTTGGCAGTGCTGGCCAAGCGTTTCGGGTTTGAGCCGCAGGGTTGGCAGTCAGCCGCCGGGCCGTTTGCCGATGACACGCCTCGCTCTGTGGCCGACATCTATAGCCCCGAGTCGCTGGCTGAAGTCAGGGCCTGGAAGAAAGCCCAAAAAGCCAAGGGCAAAGCCAAGTCGGACTAGTCAAGCCCGCGCGCCCGGCTAGCTGCGGTTTCTGTCCAACCAGCCAAAC
This sequence comes from uncultured Acidimicrobiales bacterium, assembly GCA_964514465.1. Classification (GTDB taxonomy): domain Bacteria; phylum Actinomycetota; class Acidimicrobiia; order Acidimicrobiales; family Hopanoidiivorantaceae; genus Hopanoidiivorans. The sequence goes on along the minus strand of CAZERQ010000026.1, from coordinate 12,811 downwards.
AGCAGCGCCAAAGTGCGCGGGTCATACCTTATATTGTGCCCGCCATTTTCCAGCACACGTAAGCTGGCCTGGCCGTGAGCGTCGGCTATGGCTCGGGCATCCAGCGATGGCGCCAGCGGATCGTCTTGTCCGTGAATAACCAGCAGCGGTCTGGGTGCCAGCTCCTTGGCCGCGTTCACCGCGTTGATGCTGTCACCAGCCGCGGGGCCGCCGGGCGCGCCACCGGTCGCGGAGTCGCCAGCCGCCGAGGAACTTTTACTCCACGACTTGAGATCCCCGAAAGCTGAAACTGCCGCCACCCCCTGCACCTGGGGATTTTGCGCGGCGGCGCACAGACCCAAGGTGGCCCCCACCCCGAAACCTGCAATCCAAATCTCCTCCAGTCGCTTGGCGCGCAGAAACTTCACCGCCGCAGAAATGTCGCGCTGCCAATCCGAAAATGAGATGTTGCCGCGCCCCTTGCCGCCTCCTCCTCTGTCGCCCCGCCCGCTGTCGCGCTGGCCTCCGCCGCCGCCACCCTTGCCACCATCCCCCTTGCCGCCCCGCGTCTTGCCTCCGCCGCCCCGCGCTTTGGCGTTACGATACCCGAAGGCAAATGCCGCCCAGCCAAGCTGTGCGGTGGCAAGCTCCGCCAGGTCGGTGTCAAGAAAAGAGAAATCCTCGCGTCCGTGCGGAAAGTCCTGGCAAATCAAAAGCGTCGGCAGCCACAGACTTTCGCTGGTCTCCGGCAGGCTCAGCTGTCCCTGCAAGGTCAGCTTGTCGGACGTGAATTTTTCGGCTGTCAGGTTCATTCAGTCTCCAGCCGCTGGCCCGGATGTGCTTGGCTGCTCGGGTGGGCCCGGCGGCTCCGAGCCAATCGCGCGAATGGCAGCCAGATAGCCATTGTGCGCATCCAGCACCACCACCACATCCACCTCGTTCACCGACATTCCTTCATCCCAAGCCCGCCCCAGCACCTCCACCACCAGATCATCTTCGGCCACAAACACCGCCCCCTGCCCACCAGCCTCAAACTCGTCAATCGCCCGGGAGCTAACCTCATCCACCGCGCCAAAACTGGCCACACCCCGTCGGCGTAAGGCCTCTATCTGCCACAGCAGCAGACTCGAAACCTCGTCCTGGCTCAGCCGCGCAGCCACGCTGTCGGGCAGCCCGGCCACAACCCAATCGACCGCTTCGGACAAATCATAGACGGCCACACCCTCGCTGTGCGACAGACGGGCTGAAGTACGAGACACGGCATAGCCGGCGATGGCCAGAACGCCCAGACCGCCCAGCGCCAACACCAGCCAAGTCGCAATCATTTGTCGGCTCGACCCATTTCGCGCCGACCTGACCCGCGCCGACCCGCGCCGCTAGATGCCGATCCGCTGCGCCAGCAATTCGCGGTGATAGGCGGGGTCGCCAAACAGCAGCTCGCTGCTCTTGGCCCGCTTGAAATACAGATGAGCCGGGTGCTCCCAGGTGAAGCCAATGCCTCCGTGGATCTGGATGTTCTCAGCCGAGGCGTGGAAGTATGCCTCCGAGCAATAGGCTTTGGCCAGACAAGCCACCGACGGCAGCTCGTCGTTGAGCTCCGAAGCGCACCAGCCGGCATAATAGGCGGCCGACTTGGCCGACTCCACTTCCATCAGCATGTCGGCGCACTTGTGCTTGATGGCCTGGAAGCTGCCGATGGGACGTCCGAACTGAACCCTCGTCTTGGCGTATTCCACCGAGGACTCCAAGCACAGCTGGGCGCCGCCGACCTGTTCGGCCGCCAGCGCGACTGCCGCCAGATCCAGCACCCGTTCCAGCGCGGCCCAACCCTGGCCCAGCTCGCCCGCCAAACTCAGGGGCGTGTTGTCGAACTCCAGCTTGGCTTGCTTGCGGGTCTGATCCATGGTCGACAGGGGTGTGCGGGTCAGGCCCTGAGCATCGCCCGGGCACCAGAACATGGTCAGGCCCTGGTCGGTGTCGGCCACGACCAAAACAACATCGGCCACATGCCCGTCCAGCACGAACATCTTGGTGCCGCTGAGCCGCCACTGACCCTGGTCGTCCTGGCTGGCCTTGAGGGTGATGCCCGACTTGTCCCAGCTGCCGTTTTCCTCGGTGAAGGCCAGCGTGGCGATGGTCTGACCCGAAGCGATCTGGGGCAGAAGTTCCTGCTTGGTGTTCTCGTCTGCGCCGTGAAGCAAGGCGTTGGTGGCCAGCGCGGTGGTGGCAAAAAACGGGGCGCACAAAAGAGCCCGGCCCATCTCTTCGAGCACCACCACCAGCTCGATATAGCCGAACCCCTGCCCGCCATATTCCTCGGGGATGATCAGGCTCTGGAGCCCCAGCTGCTCGGCCATCTGCTTCCAGACGTCCGGGTCATAGCCGGCTTCGGTGGCCATCAGTTCTCGCACTGCCGTCTCGGGCGATTTTTCTTCCAGGAACTGGCGCACAAATCGTCTGAGTTCTTCTTGTTCTTCGCTGAAGGCAAAATTCACTGGTCTTCCTTTCGCTGTGTGTGGTGGGTGGGATTGGGGTTGGTTGGTTGCGGACGGATGCATCTGCCCTATTCAATTTTGGGGATTTAATGGCACAATATAAAGTATGGGTATAGCTAAGGATATAGCACCTTAACCCAGATTAGCCCACAAGGAACAACCATGACAGACAAAACCGCCGATCCGGCCGACACCGCCGCCACCGCGCCGACTCCCGCCGCCACCGCCGACCGCTTCGGCATCGAGCACTACTGCTGGCCCCAGCACGACTTCGAGCGCAAGACTTCATCGCCCGGCCCGACCCTGTATTACCGCGACGCCCTGCTGGAGATCCACAAGGTGGTGGTGGGCCCGCTGGACAACAATGTGTTTGTGGTGCGCTGTCGCCAGACGGGGGACGCGGTGCTGGTGGATGCCGCCAACGAGCACGAGCAGTTGCTGGAGCTGTGCCGCAACCTGGGCGTGACACATGTCCTGGAGACGCACGGGCACTGGGATCACATCGCGGCCGTGCCCCAGATGCGCGAGGCCGGCTATGACGTCCACGTGGCGCAGCCCGATGCCCACATGCTGGACGGCGCCTATGACCAGCTGATCGATAACGAGTCGGTCATCGAGGTGGGCAAGCTACGGCTGCATACCCTGCTGACGCCCGGCCACACCCCCGGCTCAATGTGCTTTCAGGTGGAGGGCACGCCGTTGCTGTTCGTGGGCGACACGCTCTTTCCCGGCGGCCCGGGCGCCACGAGTTTTGAAGGCGGCCACTTTCCGACCATCATCGAAACCCTGGACAAGCTGATTTTCTCCCGCTTTGCGCCCGAGACGATTGTGCTGCCGGGCCACGGCGACGACACCACCATCGGAATGACCAGCCCGCGCCTGCAAGAATGGGCCGACCGCGGCTGGTGATGGATCATGGCCGCACCCCTGTTTGAAGCCGAAAACCTCTTTGCCGAGGCCGACGACGGCACCGAGATCCTAAAGGGTCTGTCGCTGGTCGTCAATGCCGGCGAGATCCATGCGCTGATGGGGCCCAACGGCTCGGGCAAGTCCACCCTGGCGGCGGTTCTGCTGGGCAGCCCGCAATATCGCATCACCGCGGGGCGGGTGCTGTTCAAGGGCGAGGACATCTCCGACTGGAGCACCGATGTGCGTAGCAAGGCGGGCCTGTTCATGGCGTTCCAATATCCCCAGGAAATCCCGGGCGTGTCGGTGACCAATTTTTTGCGCCAGGCGCTGTCGGCCAGACGGGGAGAGGAGCTGTCGGTGCTGGATCTGCGAATGTCGATCATGCGCTGGATGGACAAGTTGGACATCGACCCGTCCTTCGCCAGCCGACATTTGAACGAGGGCTTTTCGGGCGGCGAGAAGAAGCGCAACGAGGTTTTGCAGCTGGCTATTTTGGAGCCGGAGTTTGCCGTGTTGGACGAGACCGACTCGGGGCTGGATGTGGATGCGCTTAAGATTGTGTCGGAGGGTTTGCGTGAGATTGCGGCGGAGCGGCCGGCCCTGGGCTGTCTGGTGATCACGCACTTCCAGCGGCTGCTGGGATATCTAAAGCCCGACTTTGTGCATATATTGTTGGACGGCAAGGTCGTCAAGAGCGGCGACTTGTCGCTGGCCGAACAGCTTGACCAGCAGGGCTATGACGCCTGGAGATGACGTATGACCGCCGCGTCTGTGCCCGCCAGTTCCGCGTCCGCCACCGCCACCGCCGCGCCCGCCAGTTCCGCGTCCGCCGCGCCCGCGTCCAAGCTGGACCCCAACAAAATCCGCGCCGACTTCCCGCTGCTTGACCAGGAGATAAACGGCCAGCGCATCGTGTATCTGGACTCCGCGGCCACATCGCAAAAACCCGCCTCCGTGATCGCCGCCATGAGCGACTATTACGACCGCTACAACGCCAACGTCCACCGCAGCGCCTACTTCATCGCCGAGCAAGCCACCGCCCAGGCCGAGCTTGCCCGCCAGAAAACCAGCCGCTTCATCGGAGCCGCCGGCACCCAGGAAATAATCTTCACCAAGAACGCCACCGAAGCCATCAACCTGGTGGCCAACTCCTGGGGGCGGGCCAACCTGTCGCCGGGCGATGCGGTGCTGCTGAGCGTCATGGAGCACCATTCCAACATCGTGCCCTGGCACATCCTGGCGGCCGAACGGAACCTGGAGTTGCGCTGGCTGCCCGTGGGTGAGGACTATCAGCTGGATCTGTCGCAGTTGGATCGATTGCTGGACGGGGTCAAGCTGGTGGCGATCTCAGCCATGTCCAATGTGTTGGGGACGGTGCCGCCGACACAGCAGATCGCCCGCGCCGCCCATGAGCGGGGAGCGGTGGTGCTGTGCGACGCCTGCCAGTTCGTGCCCAACCATCCCTGCGATGTGGCCGAGCTGGAGGTGGATTTTTTGGCATTTTCAGGGCACAAGATGTGCGGGCCAACTGGCATCGGCGTGCTCTGGGGGCGACAGGAGCTGCTGGAGGAGATGCCTCCGTTCATGGGTGGCGGGGAGATGATTCTGGATGTGTCAACCGAGGGTTTCTTGGCCAACGAGCTGCCCTGGAAATTCGAGGCCGGCACGCCGCCGATTGCTGAGATAATCGGGTTGGGCGCGGCCGTGGACTATCTGTGCGGTGTCGGCATGGACGCCATCGCGGCACACGAGCGGGAGCTGGTGGCCTATGCCCAGGAGGCGTTGGCTGACCGTTTCGGGGATGACATTGTGATCCACGGTCCGGCTGTTGCGTCTGGTTCAGCCGGCGTGTCCAACTCTGCCGCCGCGACCGACCGGGGTGGCGCGATTTCGTTTGCCTATCGTGACATCCACCCGCACGATGTGTCGCAGATTCTGGATCAATACGGGGTCTGCGTGCGTGCCGGCCACCATTGCGCCAAGCCTCTGATGAAGCACTTGGGGGTTCAGGCAACGGCCCGGGCGTCGGTGTATCTGTATAACACCCGCTCCGACATCGATTGCTTGGTCAAGGCCCTGGGCGAGGCCTCCGGCATTTTCGTGTGAGTTTCGTGGCTCCACCTGCCAGTCGTCCGGTCATTCGTCCAGCTTCCCGCCGCCCCACGCCGATAAAAGTTGAGTTTGTGGCCGATACTTCCTAGGATTAATGAAGCTATGTCTGGACTGGAAGACCTATACCGAGAGATCATTTTGGATCACTACCGCAGCCCCCGCAACCGTGGGGAGTTGCCCTGCCCGCCCGCGCACAGGGGGGAGGGGTTCAATCCGTTGTGTGGCGATGACGTGGTGCTGTATCTGCTGGCCGAGGACGGGGCGATTTCGGACGTCAAGATCGGTGGCAACGGCTGTTCCATCAGCCAGGCTTCGGCATCCATGATGTCGTGCGCCATCAAGGGCAAGAGTTTTGCTGAAGCCAGGGCCATCAGCGATGCGTTCAAGAAAATCCTGTCTATCCCCGATGCGGATTCCAACGGGCAGGATTTGGCTGGCTCCGATTCGGCTGCCCCCGACGGCGACCAGGAAATAGCGCTGGGCGACCTGCAGGCGCTTCAAGGGGTGATGAAGTTTCCCGTGCGAATCAAGTGCGCCACTTTGGGATGGAATGTGCTGACCGACAGCTTGGCCGAACTGGACGCCGACAACTAGCCGCGCCCACCCGTTCCCCCGGTCATTTCACTGAGCGCCGCGCTAGTCCACCAGCGCGCTCACCCGCCGGGCGAACTCAAAGTCCAACTCGGTGATGCCGCCCTTTGAGTGGTTGGTGATGGAAATGCAAACTTTGTTCCACACGTTTGACCACTCGGGATGGTGAAACAGCCGCTCGGAGATGCAAGCCACCTGCGCCATGAAGCCAAAGGCCTCGGTGAAGTCGGCAAACTCAAACTCACGATAGAGTGCGTTGCCCTGCTGTGTCCAGCCCGGTAGCCCGTCCAGCCCGGCTGTGATGTCTGTTTGGCTCAGCAGTTCCATTGTTCCCTCAGCCGCCCAGCCTGATTCCGACTCCGACTTCTTCGGGGGTGTCCCACTGGTCAAAGCCCTGGGCTTCGATTTGGTGGGCCAGCTCGATGTCGCCTGAGGTTACGATGCGACCCTTGACCAGCACCGACACGATATCTGGCTTGAGTTCAGCGAACAGTCGGCTGTAGTGGGTAATGGCCAGCACCGCCAGGCCGTCGCGCCCAGGCTTGTCGCCGCGTCCAGCTTTGCCATCGCGTCCAGGCTTGTCGCCGCGTCCAGCTTTGCCGTCGTCCCGAGGCGCCGCTTCGTTGGTCGCCTGCTCGATGCGCTGGCTGATACTCTTGAGCGCGTCCACGTCAAGGCCTGAGTCAACTTCGTCCAGCACAGCCACCCGGGGACGCAACACCGCCAGCTGAACTGCTTCGCTCCGTTTCTTTTCTCCGCCCGACAGGTCATCGTTGACGTCTCGCCGTAGCAGGCTGATGTCCAGATCCACCAGGTCGGCTTCGGCCAGTAGATCCCGCTCCAGCGTTTCTGTGTTGCGGCCGGCTGCCGTGAAAGCTGCCTGCAACATATCGACCAGCTTCACGCCGGGCACTTCAATGGGCGTCTGCATGCCCAAAAACAAACCTGCCTGGGCTCGCTCGTAGGTCGACAGCTCAAGCAGACTCTGGCCGTCCAAACTGACCGACCCGCTGGTGACCTCAAAGTTTGGCCGGCCCATTAGCACGTGCGCCAAAGTGGATTTGCCCGAGCCGTTGGGCCCCATGACAGCATGAACCTGCCCGCCGGTCACTTCCAGGTTCACGCCCCGCAGGACTTCAACCCCGCCGGCCTTGGCCCACAGATCCTCGATCACAAGGTGGGTCATGGCGCTGGTTGCTCCGCGGGTTGGTTGGCTGGCAGTTCCACTTGCACTTCTCCGTTTTGCACCTGCACGGGATAGACCGCAACTGGCTCGGTGGCTGGCAGGGTTTCCGGCTGGCCGGTGCGCAGGTCGAACAGGCTGCCGTGTTTGGGGCATTCCAGGGTGCAGTCGAATTCGTCCAGTTCGCCTTCCGACAGCGAGAAGTGCCCGTGGCTGCAGATGTCGTCTATGGCGAAGAACTCGTCGCCGATGCGGGCCAGAGCAATCTGGCGCGACCGCACGTTGAACCGCTTGACTTCGCCCGGTGCCAGCTCGTCTCGGGGGCACAGGGTTGCGCGGTCGGAGCCAAGGCTGGCGGTTCCGGGGTTGGTGCCGGCGGGGCTGCTGGCGCTAGTCTTCGAATTCATAGGGGAGTTTTTCGTGCAGGGCCAGGCGCACCAGCGGGACTGCCTCGGGCACCGAAAGTTTGCGCAGGACCTCTTCAAAAAATCCGTCCACGATCAGCTTTTCGGCCACATCGGGCGGCACACCGCGGCTTTGGAGATAAAACATCTGCTCCGGCTCAACCGGCCCGACCGTGGAGGCGTGGGAGCAGACCACATCGTTGTTTTCAATCTCAAGGTTGGGCACCGATTCGGCCCAGGCATCGTCTGACAGCTTGAGGTTCCGGTTGGTCTGATAGGCGTTGGTGCCGCTGGCTTCGGGGCCCACCCGGATGAGGCCGGTGTAGATTGAGCGGGCTTGGTCGTCAATGGCACCTTTGAACAGCAGCTGGCAGGAGGTGTCGGGGGCGAGATGCGAGTGGAACACCCGGAAGTCGATGTCCTGGGTTTCATTGGCGAACGACAGGGCGGCGATGTCGCCCACGGCGCCTTGGCCGACCAGACGGGTGTCGCTGTGCTGGCGGGCGTATTCTCCGCCCAGGGCCACGGTGGAGGAAAGCAGGGTTCCGTTGGCGGCCACTTCGGCTTGCTTGGAGGCGATCTGCCAGGTCTGGTTGGGGAGATTTTGGAAGTTGAGATATCTGAGATGGGCGCTCTTGCCGACCGACAGGTTTACCGCGGGCGCGGTGAAGTGAGGGGTGCTGTGGTTGGACGGTGCGCTGGTGTCGGACGGGGGCGCGGCTGAGGTGGCGGACGAGACTGTGGCGGCGGTCAGGCTTGCCAGATCCAAACCTGTGAATTCCATGATTTTTGCTTGGGCGTTTTCCTCCAGGCGCACCGACAGCCAGGGGAAGGTTGCCGTACTGCTGGAGTTGGCGGGGGCGCCGGAAAAATCGTGTGCCACCACAAAGACCCCTTCCACCGCCTGGCCCGCCGGCACAAACAGCTCAACCGGCTGGGGTGATAAGGCTTCCGCCATCAGCCTGAACAGATCGGCACCATTAGCACCCTCACCGCCGGCACCAAACTGCACAAGCTCCTGCGCCGCGCCAAATCTCACTCCCGCGTCTTGGGACTGCTGCGACAGCCAAGTATGAACCAGCCAGCCGTCCACACAGACCATCAGCCCGGCCATGCCTGGCAGCAACTCCGACAGCGCCTCGCACAGAGCCTCGCGATCGGTTGGGTCGGTGGCACCATTAGCCCCGGCGGGCGGCGCCAGGCTCGGCTGCCAGTCGTCCAGATTGAACTGTTCGATCGGGCTATAGCGCCAAAGCTCCGACTCGGCCGTGGGCACGGCAACTTCCGCCAAAGCTGCCGCCGCTCGCTGGCGATGCTGCTTCAGCCAGTCCGGGCCAGGCAACTCAGCGGCCGCCTGGGGTGTGAATGAGTTCACCGAATTACGTCTTGCGTCAGGTTTCGTCTTGCGCCAAAATGCGTCTTGCGTCTTGCGTCCAGCATCCAAAACGTCTAATCCAAGCGCCGCTTCTTGTTCTTGCGCTTGGCGGCCTTCTTCATGCGGCGGCGCAGTTTCCGATTATGCCGCCCGCCTGGCAGCTCCCCGCCAACCTCAGTCCCAACACCAACTCCCGCCCTGCGAGACTTTAGCTGCTCGGCTTCCATCTCGGCCAAGATGGCCGGCCCAGCCTGATTGACAATATCTTCGGCCTCATCCAACAGTGCCGCGATGCTGCCATCATCGGACGACAGCGAAGACGGAGCTTCCGGCGTGGGCGGAGTCACCAACGAGCCATATGACCAGTTGACGTCAACCCGGCGGCGCTCATAGGAAGTGCAATCCGCAGGGCAACGCCAGGGAGCCTCGGGCGCCAGGTCAAGATTGCACTTGCGCACGGTGTCTCCGTTGGGGTATGAACGGCTCTCAAACTGCTTGCAGTCCTCCCGCATTCCCATGACTTTGGCCCTGTCTGCTGACTTACCGAAGCCGCTTGGCCCTCTAACCGACGCTGCCTTCCATCTGCAGCTCGATCAGACGGCTCCACTCCACCGCGTATTCCATCGGCAAAGTTCGGGTCACGGGCTCGATGAAGCCATTCACGATCATCCCCGCGGCTTGCTCCTCCGACAGCCCCCGGGTCATCAGATAGAAAATCTGCTCGTCGGCCACTTTGGAGACGGTGGCTTCGTGGCCGATCTCGGCATCGCCCGTGCCCACTTCCATATATGGATAGGTGTCAGAAATGCTGTCCTCATCCAAAATCAGGGCATCGCACTGCACGTGGCTCTTGCATTTTTCGGCGTGCTCCTCCACCCGCACCAAGCCGCGATAGCTGGTGCGCCCGCCGTCCTTGGAGATGGATTTGGACAAAATCTTGGACGTGGTTTCGGGGGCGGCGTGGGTCATCTTGGCGCCGGTGTCCTGGTGCTGGCCATCGCCGGCATAGGCCACCGACAGCACCTCGCCCGAAGCCTTGGGGCCGACCATCACCACGGCCGGATATTTCATGGTCAGCTGGCTGCCGATGTTGCCGTCAATCCACTCCATATGTCCCTCGGCCTCCACGCGGGCCCGCTTGGTGACCAGGTTATAGACATTGTTCGACCAGTTCTGGATGGTGGTGTAGGTCACCCGGGCACCCGGCTTGACCACAATCTCAACCACCGCCGAATGGAGCGAGTCGGTGGTGTAGACGGGTGCCGAGCAGCCCTCGATATAGTGAACCTGGGAGCCCTCGTCGGCGATGATCAAGGTGCGCTCGAACTGGCCCATGTTCTCTGCGTTGATCCTGAAGTATGCCTGCAGCGGAAGCTCAACCGACACGCCAGGCGGAACATAGATGAAGCTGCCGCCCGACCAGACCGAGGAGTTGAGCGCCGAAAACTTGTTGTCGTTAGGCGGGATGACCTTGCCGAAATATTTTTGGACGAGTTCGGGATGGTCGGCCACCGCGCTGTCCATGTCGCAAAAGATGACCCCCTGGCTCTCCAGGTCTTCCCGGTTGCGGTGATACACCACCTCGGATTCATATTGCGCGGTCACGCCGGCAAAATACTTGCGCTCGGCTTCGGGAATGCCCAGCTTCTCATAGGTGTTCTTGATGCTGTCGGGCACATCGTCCCAGTCCTTGGCCTGTTCCTGGGTGGGCTTGATGTAATAGTAGATGTTGTCGAAGTTGATGTTGCCCAGCTCGCCGCCCCACTTGGGCAGGGGTCGGTTCTCAAAGCGGGACAGCGACTTGAGGCGGAAGTTCAGCATCCAGTCGGGCTCGCTCTTCATGCTCGACATTTCGCGCACGATGGCGTCGCTCAGGCCCTTGCGGGGTTTGAAGACGTAGTCTTCCTTGTCGCTCCAGCCGAGCTGGTAGTTGCCGATGTCGACGCCGATGTCGGCTTTGGGCTCGGCTTTGCTGGCAACCGCGCTGGCCGGGTCGGGGGAAGTTGTGGTGGGGTCAGTTATAGTGCTCATTATTTCCTCCTGTTCTCCCAGTCTAGCGGAGTTGCCTGAATTTGAATATATTGCCGCGCGGTTGCGAGCGAGCGCGGCTGCGAATAGGCGCGGTTGCGAATAGGCGCGGTTGCGAACATTTGGTGCAGTCACGCAGCTTTGGTGTTGTAGGGTTTGGTCAGGCTTTTGCTCTGGCGATTTTGGTTGTGATTTGCGGACGTTGAGTTTATCGTGTAGGCTAGGAGCAGAAGCCACAATCAACACCAACTCTTGAAAGGAGCAAACATTGGCATACGAGACACTTACCACGCTTGGTGCAGTTGTGGCTGTGGGCATAGCTCTGGCGGGCTACATGCGCACCATGAAGCGGGACTTGCGGCTGGAGCTCAAGTCAGACATCGCTGTCCTGGGCGACAGAATCTCCGGGCTGGACAGAAAAGTCTCCGGCTTGGAAGGCGCAGTTTCCAGGCTGGATGCTAAAGTCTCCGGGCTGGATGCTAGAGTTTCCGGCTTGGAAGGCACAGTTTCCGGCCTGGATGCTAGAATCATGGCCATGGACACCAAAATAACCGACCTTCGGGCGGAACTGAAAGCTGACATCGCTGACCTGCGAAAAGAGCTCAAGGGCGACATCGCTGGTCTGCGCAAAGAGTTCAGGGGCGACATCGCTGGCCTGGACTGCAGGATCACCGACTTGGATCACAAGCTTGATCAGCAGCGAGAGGAAGCCAGGGAGGACAGCACCTCGCTTGATCTGAAGATCAGCAACCTATCCAACACCTTGTTGGGAGAGTTCGTCTCCTCCCATTTGAACAAGAACTAGTCCAGGGCAACTCGGCCAGGGCAAGCTCGGCTGGGGTTCAGGTTTGATCTTGACTGGAGCAAGCCCGGTAAGGGCTCAAGCCAACCACGGCTAACAACCACGGCTAAGTTTCAAGGCCCGCCACGAGGTTGGCGAACTCCTGGCATTCGTCGGGGTTGAGGGCCTCAAAGTCCTGGGCTGACAGCCGATGGGTGAGCTGTTCGACTTGGGCGCGCTTGTCGTCCAAGCCTGACACGTCGGGGTAGGGTTCTGGCCACTGAAACATCTGGGCGTTGCCCTCACCGCCCTTGGTCAGCACCGCCTCCAGCGGCGACATCTCGTTGGCAGCCACGGCCACGGCATGTCGGGCAAAGCGCAACTCCCGCAGGATGTGCAGCAACAACTCGGCCGCGCCGGGCGCATCGTCTGGCCGGCCGACCGCTCGCCAACCAGCGAAAATGGGCGCACCCACCGGCGAAGCCGACCCGGCCACTTTCTCGGCCAACTCGCAGAAGCGCCGCAGCTCGGGCGTATCTTCAAAGTTAGCCCGTCCCCAGTCGGCGGCACAGCCTGCATAATAGATTTCTGAGACCGCCCGCGGGTTGACGCTGAGGGTGATCTGCTCCCAGGCAGCTCCCAGGGCATCGGGATTGATGAAGGCCGCCGCGCCGATCACAACGTCCGGGTGGACATCGCCCAGCACACCGAAGCGACCCGCAATATAGCTGTTCATCCCGTCCAGCAGTTGGGCCCCGTCAGCTGGCGGTTGCTTGCCCTGGGTCATGGGGTCATCCGGTGCGGCGCCGATCTCGGTTGCCTTGGCGAAGGTGGTGGGCTCAAGCATGAACTTGCTGCCCATGTCGTTGATGGGTGCCGAAACAGCCTCGGCGCATTCAAGTGGTGTCATTTCGTCAAGCGTAGCAGGGGGGTGGGGGTGGCGTTGGGTCGGGG
>CAZERQ010000025.1:0-6459 GCA_964514465.1 uncultured Acidimicrobiales bacterium | reverse complement strand
GCATGGCTACACTCACCGACACCGACACGGCAACCAACGGCGCCGCGCCCGCAACCGACACTGATGTCGACGCCGACCCCACTGGCATAACCGCCACCCGCATGGGCGTGACCTTCGGCGCGGTCGTGGAGGGCGTGGACTTTGATAACCTTGACGACCAGACGGCAGCCCGCCTGAACGAACTCATACTCGAACACGGCGTGCTCATCTTCGAAGGCGTGCACGCCACCGAGCAACAGCAGGAGAACTTCGCCCGCTGCTTCGGCAGCCTGCATATCTATCCGCTCACCAAAATGGTCGACCCCAACGGCGACATCTGGACGGAGTTCATCGACACGCCCGACAGCCCGCCCAAAGCCGGCAACTGGCACACCGACCTGACCTGGGTGCAAGACCAGCCCAAGTTCGGCATCCTGTCGGCGCTGGATGTGCCCGATCGCGGCGGCGACACCATGTGGGCCGACATCGGCGCCGCCTATGACGCCCTGTCGCCCACCATGCAGCAAGTCTGCGAGAGCCTCACGGTCATCCACCAGGTTGGCTCCGGCATCTTGGATCCGGTTGAGCGTGCGGGTGGGCCCGAGGCGGCGGCTTTCTTGCGCGACAACTTTCCCGGCATCCGTCATCCGCTGGTGCGCACCCATCCCGAGACAGGCCGCAAGGTGCTGTTTATGGCGGGCGGCTTCATGAAGTGCATCGAGGGCATGAACCAGCCCGAATCCGATCTGCTGCTGGGCTGGCTGAAGGAACACGTCAACAACCCCAACTTCCATTTCCGCTGGTGCTGGAAGCAGGGCGACCTGGGAATCTGGGACGAACGATGCACCAACCACCGGGCGCTGACCAACCACTATCCGCAGTATCGGCGCATGCGGCGCTGCACCGTTGAAGGGGATGGACAGTTCTCGGGGATCTGACTTGGGGGGTTTGGCCGGGGGCGGTTTGACCGACGGCGCGAACTTGGCTTACGGCGATCTGACCGGCGACGACACGCCTGGCGGCGCTGACGCACCGAGCGACGACACGTCCGGTAGCACCAAAGTCCGCTGGATTGCCGCGGCGGTCGCGCTGGTCGTGGCCGGAGTGGTCGGCACACTCATTTATGTCTTTGCCGTCAGCGACACCCAGCAGAGCGCGCTGGTCGGTCGGGGCATCGTGTGCGAAGACGAGCCGGCCAACTGCCAGCCCGCGCCACCCATACAAGGCGACCGGCTGGGAGGCGGAAGCTACGACTTGAACCACGACCTGGGCCGCTGGGTGGTGGTCAACTTCTTCGCCAGCTGGTGCACGGGCTGCATTCTGGAGTATCCCGAGCTGGTCGAGTTCCACGAGCGCCACCAGGCCACCGGCGCCGCCAGCGTGGTTACGGTGGTGTTCAACGACACCATCAGGGCGGTCGAGGAATCGGTGATGGGGCAGGCTCCGTGGCCGGTGGTGGTGGGGGAGAACATAAACGACACAGGCAAGATTGCGGTGGAATACAGCGTTACCGCTCTGCCCGAGACCTATGTCATCTCGCCTGAAGGTGTGGTGGTGGAAAAGCTGGTGGGTGCCAGCGGGGTTACGGCCGATGCGCTGGAGGCGGTGATTTTGCGGGAGAGCCAGGAACGGGTCGACCAGTGAAACTCTCGGGCCCCAAGTGGCTGCCCTGGGCCCTGATGGCGATCATCCTGGCGGTGGCCCTGTCGGTGGGCATCATCGACGCGGACGATCCGCCCACCGATGCCGAGCGGTCGACTGCCGTGGCGCGCACCATACGCTGCCCGCAGTGCCAGGGCGAGACGGTGGCCGAATCCAACGTTGCCATTGCGGTGGCCATGCGCGCCGACATCGCCGAGCGGGTCGACCAGGGGCAAAGCGATGACGCCATCCGCCAGGCCTATGCCAACCTCTATGGCGAGTCGGTGTTGCTGACCCCGCCGGGCGAGGGCCTGGGTCTCGCGCTTTGGGTGATACCGATCGCGGGTGCGGTTGTGGGCGCGGCGGTGATTGTGCTGGCCGTGCGCAGACGGAAGCCAGACGGGTTGGAGTTGGCGCCGGGTGGGTTGGAGTTGGCGCCGGGCGGGCCGGAGCCAGACAAGCAGGGCGCGGACCCGCCTGGTTCATCCCAGCCGTCGCACCGGGAGCGAACCCGCCGGTGGTTGCGCTGGCGCTGGCAGACGGTAGCCGTGGCCGTGGCGGCGTTGGTCGGCAGCACAGTCGCGGGCGTGGCTCTGGCCAACACCACGGGATTCAGATCGTCCAGCTCCGAAGCCACCGGAGACATACGTCAGTCCTCGCGCTCTTTGCTGGTGGAGGCCAACGAGTTCATCCGCCAGGGCAGGCTGGGCCTGGCGCTGGAGAACTACGACCAGGTGCTGTCGTCAGATCCCAGCAACGTGGCGGCGCTGAGCTACAAAGCCTGGCTGATTTGGCAGACCGAAGAAGCCGCGGCCGCGGGTGCTGGCACCACCGCAGCTGGTGCCAACCTCGAATCCGAACGCCTGCTGGCGCAAGCTGTGGCTGCCGACCCGTTCTATGCTGACGCCAGAGTGTTCAGCGGCATAATCTTTGCCAGCACCGATCGTCTGGCTCTGGCGCAGGAGCAATTCGAGTCGCTGTCGGCCGGCGGGACGCTGTCGGCCGAGCCCAGCCAAACCTCGCCAAGCGCAACCCCGCCCAGCCCGTTCGCGCAGTCGCAGCTGAGCTCTGCCGGAGTGGCGCTGTCATCGCAGGGCGACATCCAAGCTGCCGTCCTGGTTTTCAGCGCGGCACTGGATCACAACCCCCGTGACTTGACATCACTGGTGGGGCGCGGCCTGCTATTGACCTTGCCGGAATTTGCGGACACGCCCGAGGTGTATAACCGGGGCCTGGCAGATCTGGAGCGGGCGGTGGAACTGGCGCCTGAAGTCCAACAGGATCTCCAGGCGCTCAGAAACCAATTGGGCTAGTTGCCGCCTTCGTTCAGGGTGACGCTTTGGCGTTGCCAGTTGGCGCCGACCACGTCCACACCATCGCCGCGCAGATTGTCCAGCGCTTCGTTGACGATGTCGTTGGTGAAGGCTCCGGCATCGGGGGCGTTCGCCAAGATGCCTTCAGATGTGGCCACGTCCACGGTCTGGTTCCACAGGCCCTGGTCGATCACGCCAACGCCGTTGGGCGACGGCCAGATGAGGCCGTTGATCTCGTTCAGCTGCCAGGTCTGATGTGAGCGGCCCAGCGCCGGGGCGTTATCAAGCACCACATCAACGCACGCATCGGCGTTGTCGCGGCACCAGATCCAGCCATGCAGCGAACCCTGGACGAACTTGACGGCCGTGTCGCGATAGTCAGAATCGCTGGCCAGCCTGTCGGCGTCAGCCCAGATGGCGTCTTGGAGCATGGCCGTGCCCACGTCATTCCAGTCGATAATGTTCAGATCAGACGGCTGATACAGCTCGCCGGTGTCGGGGTTGATGGTCTCCAGCACCTGGGCGTATTCGTTGTAGATCATGGCCTGGGCTGCGTCAATCTCACCGTTCAAAAGTGCGTTCATGTCGAATGACTGCTGCACCAAGGTAACGTCGCTACTGGGGTCAAGCCCGTTGCGCCGCAAGCCGGCGAACAGCTCGAACTCGTTGCCGAAGCCCCAGTTGCCGACCTGCTGGCCAGCCAAGTCGGAGACCTCCGAGATGCCCGAGTCGGCGAATGAGACCTGCAGGGTGCCGCTGCGCTGGAACACCTGGGCGATGTTGGTGACGTTCACGCCTTCCTCACGGGGCACCAGACCTCTGGGCACCCAGGAGATGGCGAAGTCGGCGCCGCCGGAGTCCAACACGTTTATCGGCACGATCTCAACGGCTCCCTGGAGGATCTCCACGTCCAAGCCGAGGTCTTCGTAAAAGCCCTGATCGACCGCGGCGTAATAGCCAGCGAACTGCGCCTGAGTGAACCACTGCAACTGCAACGAGACAGAGGTCAACTCCTCCGTCGGTTCGTCCGCCATTTGTGTTTCGTCAGTGGCAGGAGTCGAGTCCTCGTCGTCATCGCCTCCGCAGCCGGCGGCGACCAGGCCGAGGGTCAGGAGAATGGCCAAGATGATTTTGAATGATTTGGTTTTCATGGGTTTGTCCTTTGTGATTTTTGGGGTAAGGCTTGCTAATATTATAGTGCCGCGGTGCGACAAGCGCCACGGTGCGACAAATATTTGGGTATCGCAAAATACTATAGCAGGTTTTTTGGGTTGTGGGTGCTAGAGTTAACCTCAAACTTATAACAAACCGAAACAAAACGGGAGCAACAATGTCAAACACCGCAACCCCCACCACCTCTGGCGCAACCAAAAACGCAACCAAGAAACTCCTCAAGCTCACGCTCTTGCTGGCGGCCAGCCTCGCGCTGCTGGCTTCCGCTTGCGGCGGCGGCAACAAATATGAGGACTCAGCGGTCGTGCTGCTGGGCTCAGACGAAGACAAGGCGCAGCAGCAGGTGTCGGCCGCGATCTATCGCTATAACCAGATCGGCACAGACGCCTTCGGTGAGATCTCCGACCCCGAAGGGCCGTTCATCTCCGGCGAGATCTATGCCTTCGTGGTTGACCCGACCGGTGTGACCATGGCGCACGCCGCCAATCCCGACTTGGTGGGCGAGAACCTGTATGACCTGCAGGACAGCGACGGCCACTACATCGTCCGGGGCATCATCGATCGGGCCAGCGCGGGCGGGGGCTGGGTGACCTATAAGTTCACCAATCCGGTTTCGGGCAACGAGGAGCCCAAGCGAACCTGGGTGGTGCCGCACGACGGCTTGATTTTCGGCTCGGGCGATTATTTCTCGCAGCAGGATCCGGCGGTTGTGTTGCTGGGTTCCGATGCCGACCGGGCGCAACAGCAGGTGTCGGCCGCGATCTATCGCTATAACCAGATTGGCTCTGATGTCTATGGTGAGATTTCAGACGTCAACGGGTTCTTCATCGAAGATGAGGTGTATGCCTTTGTGCTTGACTATGACGGGTTGATTTTGGCTCACGCTGCCAACCCCGATTTGGTGGGCGATTTTCTGTTTGACCTGCAGGACAGCGACGGCAGCTACGTGGTGCGGGGCATCATCGACCAGGCTCGTGAGGGCGGTGGCTGGGTGGCCTATCGGTTCAGCAATCCGGTGAGCGGTAATGAGGAGCCCAAGAACACCTGGGTTGTGCCGCACGACGGTTTGATTTTCGGCTCGGGGGATTACGTTTCGGAGCAGGAGTTCGCGGCGCTGCGGGGTTAGGTTCGGCTAGGCGGGGTCTTCCGCGGCTCCGCGACCGGCGCGGCCCGGTTAGGCGCGGCTAGCCCACGGCACCGCCACCCGTTCGGCCACCGACACCAGCACATACAGCGCCACGCCAATCAGGCTGCCCGCCAGCACGGTCGCCCAGGCGGCGTCATATTGGGTGAAGCCGGCGTAGGTGACAATCCGGCTGCCCAGGGAGTCCTGTCGTCCGCCGAAATATTCCGCCACAATCGCCCCGACCACGCACAGCGACGACACCAGTTTCAGCGCGGTGAAAAAGAAGGGCAGAGCCGACGGGATGCGCACCCGCCGGATGATCGTCCAGGGTTTTGACGCCAGCGAGTGCATCAGCTCTATCTGGTTGGGATCCACGGTGTTGAGGCCGCGGGCGGTGTTGATGAACACGGGGAAGAAAACCACCAGCACGACCACCGCCTGATTGGAGCGGGGCGAGGTCAGCCCCAGCCAGTTGTTGAAGATGGGCGCCATGGCCAAGATGGGGATGGCGTTGATGGCGACCGCCAGCGGCGTGATGACTTCGTTGGTGGCGCGGAAGCGGGTGGTGATGAGGGCGGCGGCCACGCCCAGCACCACGCCCGTGACGAAGGATGTCAAGATGATGAACCCGGTGGTGCGGGAGGCTTCGAATATGGATTCGAATATGGTGTTGTCCACGCCTCTGTCCTGCTCGAAGAAGACGCCAAAGATTTCAGACGGGCGCGGCAGCACGAAGCCCTGGGGGTTGATGGCCCACAGCGACAGCTCCCATAGGGCGATGGCGGCCAGACCGAAGATGAGCGGAAGGAACCACGGCGACGTGAGCATGGCGCCGGGGTTCAGCCATCGCTGCGACGTGAGCGCGGCCCCGAGCCTGGACTTCGGTGCGAGTTTGGTGTCGGTCATCGGCTGGCTCCGCCTGTCGCGCTGGTTCCGCCGCCCGCGCCACCGCCGTCCGCGTTCTCCACCGCCCGCAATGCCTCGCGCACCCGCTTGATGGACTCAAAAAAGTTGTCCTGCTCGCGGACAGCAGCCGTGCGCTGGCCCAAATCAATCGGGATTTCCGTTGCGATGCTGCCCGGGCGCGGCATCATCACGCACACCTTGGTCGACAAAAACACGGCCTCGGGGATGGAGTGCGTGACGAACACGATGGTGGTCTGCGTCTCCTGCCAGATGTTGAGCAGCTCGGCTTGCATGTGCTCGCGGGTCATCTCGTCCAGCGCG
>CAZERQ010000024.1:0-4357 GCA_964514465.1 uncultured Acidimicrobiales bacterium | reverse complement strand
CGCCCGACCGCAAGCCTCGGGGTCAACCGCAACTGGCGGGCTGAGCCGGCTGACCTGCTGCGTGATGTCCTCAAAACTCGCCTCCCGGCCCGGCGGCTCCCCCGACCACAGCCCGACGCCCTGCTTGGTGATCATCCCGCTGATGGCGGTCACCAAACCCCGCGCCCGCGGCTGCTCGCGCAACCTGGCAACCATGGCGCAAAGCGAATGCAAAACATAGCTGTTGAACGGCCCGCCGGCAAATGGCATCCCTCCTGTGATGGTCAGCGGCCGGCTGTCCCAGTCAAACCCCTGACCTATGCCCAGCCCCAACTCGTCCGCCTGGATCTTGACCGCCACCGGAAAGCACGAATACAAATCCACCAACTCCACATCGGCCGCTCCGACTCCGCACAGCTCTTCCAGCCGCCGCCCGGCAAGTCGGAAACCCGGGCTCAAGTGGTGGTCGGCTCGAGGCAAAATCGGCACCGCATGGTTGGAGATCACACCCGCGTGCGGAAAGATCCAGCGGTCAGACGAAATGCCCAGCGCACGGGCCTTGCCGGCCGAGCAGAACAGCAGCGCGGCGGCCTGGTCAACGTTCATCTGCGAGCAGTGCCGCTTGGCATAGGGATAGGCCATCATGCGATTTTGCGGGCTGACGGTGGCGATGTCGTGCGCGGTCAGGAGTTGGCGGTTCCAGGCGTCGGGGTTCTGCGCGGCGACTTGGCTGAAGCGCTCCCACAGCTGGCTGGTCTGGTCGGCTTGCTCGGCTTTGGTCTGGTTGTGGTGGCGGCGGTAGGCGTTCTCCAGCGCGGAATAATGCGACACGGCCGAGGTCAGCCCGGCTTCGATCTCGTTCGGGTGGATCACGATTTCAGGAGAGATTGTGGTGTCGGGTTTGTCAACGCGATCGTCTGTGTTGGGCGCATCCACGCCGGCGATGCGGGCTTGCTGAGTGCGATAGCTGGTCTCGCCCGACACCACCAGGGCAACTTCCAGCTGCCCCCGCTGGATGGCGGAGGCGACCCGGTTGAAGACTTCTTGTTGGAGGATGCCGGCATCGGCGCGCAAGGTGTGGGCATCGGGCGAACCGACAGCCGTGGCGACCAGCTTGGCGGGGTTGAGGTAGCCGCTGAGTGATGCCATGGCAGCGACCAGATCAAGTTGGGACAGCACCCGCGTGGCGGCAGGAGCGGCGGCATTCGCGGCGGCGGCTCGGGCTGCCTGAATCATCAGCTGGCTGGCCTCGTCAGACTGGGTGGAGTCGGGCTGGCGCTGCGATACGGTGGCAGCACCAATGATGACGGGTGTGTTGTCGGCCACGGGCATTCTCCCAGATTACCGCGCGGGCGGCAGGCCATGCAGCACCCGTCTCCTAATCTCATATTATGATCACCCACATCTACATCTGCCTGTTCGCCGGCCTCGGCCTGACCCGCATAGCCCTGGCGCCCGACAGCTCGGCGCCTCTGGTGGCGGTGGCAGTCGTGTTCTTGTGCTGGGCGGCAGCATCCGACATCAAAACCCGCCAAATCTCCAACTCGCCGAACCTGTGGTTTTTGGCTTCCGCTCTGGCTGCAGTCGGTGGGGCGACCCTGTGGGGCGCGGCATCAGCAGACTTGATCCGGGCCGCCGTGGCCTCCGCCGTGCTGTTCCTCGGATTTTGGGCCATCCATTTGGCGACACCCCAGGGGTTGGGCGGCGGCGATGTCAAGCTGGCGCCGGCGCTGGGCGTGGTGCTGGGGTCGGTCTCCTGGTCGGCAGTCTGGCTCGGGCTGATGCTGGCTTTCTTGCTGAACGGCCTGGCGGCTGCAGTGGTGCTGTTGGCCAGCCGATCCACCAAACAATCGATCCCGTTTGCGCCGGCCCTGGGGAGCGGCACGCTTCTGGCGTTGTTGTTGTGAGCGCATTTGGCGCCTGACTTGAATTTGTCGTTTTGACAGGTAAAATGTGCAATATGCCAGACCCGATGGCGAGCCATTTGAGCCACATCCGCTGGGAGCGGTCGTTTCGCCCAAGCGCAACCGGAACAGACGAAACCGCCACCCACGAAACTTCACGGCGGCCGAAATCCCCGCTGATGATTGTCGCACTGGAAGGGCTGTTCGACATAGCCGAAGGCGCCACCGAAGCCCTGCGTCACCTCATCGGTCACACCCGCGCCAACAAGATCGCCACCATCTCCAGCGAGGAGTTCTTCGACTTTTCCCGGGAGCGCCCGATCATGCGACTGGAAGCCGGGCGCCGCCGGGTGTTCTGGCCCGACACGACCATCCACGCATCGTCCAGCGGCACATCACGCCACGACCTGCTTTTGGTGGTGGGGGTGGAACCGCACATGCGCTGGAACACATTCGCCGGTTGCCTGGTGGACATTGCGGTTGAGCTGGGCGTCTCCACGGTCGTAACGCTGGGGTCGCCGCCGGGCCACGCTCCGCACACCCGACCGCTGGGCGTGGTCGGCTCCACCACCAACCAGGAGCTGGCCGCCCGCCTGGGCCTGAGCGCACCCACCTACGAAGGGCCGACCGGTCTGGTGGGCGTGCTCCACGAAAAGCTGGATCGGCTGAGCATCCCTTCGTTCTCACTGAAGGTGTCGGTGCCGCACTATGTTACTTCGCCGCCCAACCCCGAGGCGTCCCGGTCGCTGCTGGCCAGGCTGGAGCTGATCACGGGTGTCGACACGGGGCACAGCGAGTTTGACGAGGCGGCCGTCCAGTGGCGCGAGCGGATCGATTCGGCGGTGGAGTCAGACGAGGACATCGCCCACTATGTGCGCACTTTGGAGAACGAGGTGGACTCGAGCGAGGGTATGCTGCCGAGCGGGTCGGAGTTGGCGCAGCAGCTGGAGGCGTTTTTGCGGGGGCAGGGGGGCTGAGGTCAGACCGGGGGTTGGACGAGGGGCAGCGGCTATAGCTCCAGCAAGTCCATGGCTGCAAACCCGACCGCGCCGGCGCCGATCAGCGGGCCCTGGTGCCCCAGCGCTCCGGGTATGATCTTGGTGCCCGCCGAAAAGTCCAGCCGGCAGAGTTCGTCAATGGTGTCTTGGGCCGACTCAAAGAACACGTCGCCAAAACCCAGCGCCACCGAACCGGACACCACGGCCAGCTGCAGATCCAACAGGTTGGCCACCGAAGCCACGGCACGCCCGACCCACACCCCCACCTGTTGGCGCAACTCGATGCCGCTTTCGGTCGGCGGCTGTCCGGTCTTGGCGAGGATGGCCGACCCCGAGGCCTGCCCTTCGAGGTTGCCCCTGGCTCCGGCGGCGTCCGGGTGTCCGTCAGGTTCCACGAATACGTGTCCGATGTGGCCGGCGTTGAGGTCGGCGCCGTGCAGCAGTCGTCCCTCCAGCACGATGCCTCCGCCGATGCCGGTGGATACGACCATGGCGATGTAGTTCCGCACGCCCTGCGCCGCGCCCACCCAGCCTTCGCCCAGCGCCAGCGCCTTGGCGTCGTTCTCCACGTGGACGGGGATTTTGAGATGCTGGCCCAAGAAGTGCTGGCTGAGTCGGTCTCGCAGCGGGAAGTCGCGCCAGACGGGAATGTTCAGCGGCGACACCAGACGGTTCTGGTCGCGCATGGGCCCGCCCGAGCCGACACCGCAGACGATGGGTTGGGGCTGGCCAGCCCGCGCTTTGCCGGAGAGCGACTCGTCGGCCAGCGCCTCGTCCGCCAACACTTTGTCGGCCAGCGCGCAGAGTTGGGCGAACAACTCCTCGCCGTCGGCAGCGTCGGCGGTGGGGGAGCTGGCGGAGGTCAGCAGCTGGCCGGCGGAGTTGACGGCACCGGCCGCGATCTTGGTGCCGCCGATGTCGATCGCCAAGGCGATGGGGTCGGTCAGAGCAGGCGGGTCGGTCGGGTCGGTTTTGGGTTTCATATGGCTGCACATAATTTTAGAAAAGCCAAAGCTCAGCCGATGGGTTGCTAGGATTTTTTTGTATCAGGTGTTGCCCGACACCTCCGTATATCCACCACATCTATATTTGAGGAGTCCCATGTCAGAACTCACCGATCCAGAAACCGACCAGACCCTCGACCCCGCCAAGCTCGACCCCGCCAAAGAGTATCTCACCTGGGAGCGCTATGGCCGGGCGTGCCGTGAGATGGCCGAGGCGATTGCGGCCGATGATTTCAGGCCTGACATCATCCTGGCGATCGCCCGGGGCGGACTGTTTTTTGCGGGGTCGCTGGGGTATGCGCTGTCGGTTAAAAATATCTACACCATGAATGTGGAATATTACACGGGCGAGGACGAGCGGCTAGATGTGCCGGTGGTGCTGCCGCCATATCTGGAGTTGGTGGACTTGGAGGATTCCAAGGTTTTGGTGGTGGACGATGTGGCCGACACGGGGCACACGCTCAAGCTGGTC
>CAZERQ010000023.1:0-7896 GCA_964514465.1 uncultured Acidimicrobiales bacterium | reverse complement strand
AACCGGGGCGCGGCGGGCGGGACGAACCGGGCGGGACGGGGACAGCTCGCGGCCGGGGACAGCAGACGGCACAGCGACAGACCGAGTGGCGGCGCGACAAACGCGCGGCTAGGCAGCTTCAACATATTCTTCATCACGGCGGCGGATGCGCAGCTCCCGGGCATGCAGATTGATGCACAGCGCCAAAAAGATCAGACCCGAGCCAATGGTGACCAAACCCGGCACCAGCCGCAGGTCGCCCAGGTTGCGCTCCAGCACCACCGACAGGGTCTGGCCGTTGCGGTCCACCTCGGCCAGCGGCGGAGGTTCGCCGGGCACCTGCGGGCGGGCCACCACCGGGCGCGCCTGAACCACCGCATAGTTGGTGGGGTGCGTCAGTCTCACGGAGTTGGTTACCTTATTAATTGCACGGTCCCAGATGCTGTCGCTTTGCGGATCCGGCTTGCCGCCGCGCTGATAGGTATCCACTATGGCATAGGCCGGGGTCGCCGCTTCGGGGTCGGCTTCGAACACGCCCGACTCGGCTATCACCGCCTCCGCCGCGGCATTGGCCTCGCCGGCATCGGTGCTGGGCAGCAGCCGCCAGCCGCCCGTCAGATCCATATATCCCTGCTGCTGCGCCCACTCGATCACCGACGGCGCACCCGAAGCCAGGGCCGACAGCGACAGCTGGTCGATGGCAATCTCCTGGCGGGTCACCTGATCCTGCACCGACCGCTCAAGCGCGGCGGGACCCAGCTTGCGGGGATCGCCCGGCTGGCGCAGATCGTTGCGGGTCTGGGCGTCGGCGCGGATCTGGGCTTCATCCACCGAAGCGAACTCGGCGATGATCTGCCCCCGGTCGGCTCCCGGATAGGCCAGCACCAAAGCGATGGCCTTGGGCGCGCAGCCCGAGCGGGGCGCGGAGAACTCCCAGCCGGTCTTGGACGGAGGGAAAATCCTGGTGGCCTCGCAGTTGGGGTCGGGCAGCAGATCGACATCGGCCAGATAAGCGTCCTCGATGCCCGACGGCTCCGCCCCGGCTTCGTCGGCATAGCTGTCGATGAACACCCAACTGGGCGCGTCCCCGCTATAGCCGATGCCGAAGATCCACCAGACCCCGGCCATCATGGT
Organism: uncultured Acidimicrobiales bacterium; assembly: GCA_964514465.1. Lineage (GTDB taxonomy): Bacteria > Actinomycetota > Acidimicrobiia > Acidimicrobiales > Hopanoidiivorantaceae > Hopanoidiivorans. The sequence goes on along the minus strand of CAZERQ010000023.1, from coordinate 6,783 downwards.
GAACCAGGCGAAAAATCCGGCCAGCGTGACCAGCGAGCCCAGACGGATGCCGGTGTTGGTGACCAGCAACAGCCAGACGCTGCCGATCAGCACGGCCGAGGCCAAAGCAACCGTCAGCAGGCCGCGGATTTCTGGTTCCCAGCCGATGCCTGAGATGATGTGCCAGTTTGCCATTGAGTGTCCCGTCTATTCGTCCGTCAGCGACCGCTCATAGGCCACGATGGCGGCAATCTGCTCCTCGGTCAGCAGACCCTCGCCGCCCCGCTGGTCGCAGAATTGCTGTCGGGCTATGGGATCGCGCTCGCCGGCATCACGATCGGCCACGCACACCCCGAAGGCCGGCATCTGCCCGCCCCCGTCGCCCTGGCCGAAGTTGCCGTATCTGACTCCGTTCTGGCTGCCCACGGCAATGAAATTCTCCTGGGACTGCGCGGTGCTGAACTGACGCAGGACCGCCCCGCCTCCCAAACTCGGGCCGAAGCCGCCGCCGCCCGGCACTTCGGGCGAAATCAGCATGTTGTTTTCCTGGGCCCGTATCTCGTCGGCATCATATGACCAGCCCGGCGTGTGGCAGCGCGCGCAGCCATAGACCCCGTTGTCGCCCTCGTTGTTGAACAGCAGCTCGCCATAGGCCACCTGATCTTGCACCAGCTCGGCCAGCCGCCGGGCCACGGCAGCCTCCACCGCATCGGGATCGCCGGCCAGCTCGGGCGACTCCTTGACGACCTGCTCGCGCACGGTGGCTTCGACACCCAGATCCACCCGGCTCCGCAGGGTCTCCACATCGGCAATCTGCTCTGACGCCAGATAGGCCACCACTTCGTCAATCTGCTGGGTGGTGAACGGGCCGCCGCCGGCCGCGCCCCACGCCGGCATGGGAGTGTTGGGGCGCCCATAGTCCAGGATGTATTCCACCTCCTCCACCGAATATCTATACAGCACCGCCGCCAGGGACGGGGCCTTCCAGTCCAGGTTGGCCAGAAACAGGCCGTTGTCGTCCACCAGGGTGTAGGCGAACGACCCGCCGGCGCCTGTGACCGTGCCGTGGCAGGAGGCGCAGTTCTCTTCATAGAGTTCGGCGCCGCGGCTGGCGAAATGGTGGTCGTTGCCTTCCACCAGACCTTCCTGTCGGCCCGGCTCGCCCAGCCAATACAGCGGCAGCGCAATGCCGATCACCACCAGGCACAACAGGCCGGCGAACAGGCTGCCGTCCAGCTTCTTGGTTTCCAGCTCCTCGTCGGTGTAATACGGCTTGCGGTTGGGGGCGGTCTCGATTTCGGAGCCGGTCTCGGCCCGCCCGACGAACCAGTTGAAGATCCAATAGAGCAGGAATCCCGCAATGGCGATGACGGCCAGCACCACCCCAATAGTCCGTTGCGTGCTGGCGGCCAGCATTGCCCCCGAAAAGTCGCCCATGATAATGTTGTCCCGCGTTGCCCTGTCCCGTTGTGCCCTGGCCTGTGCTGCCCTGTTGCGTCCTGTGCTGCCCTGTCCCGTGCCGACCTACTCCGAAGCCTGCCCGATGCAGTTGGGCCCTTCGGCTTCCTGGCCGGTGGTGTTGATGCCGATGGGCGGGCCGGGGATGATGGTTCCGGTATCCACCAGCAGCTCGCCCTTGGCATTGACCGACATCTTGAACCGGTCCATTCCGCGGGGCGCGGGGCCGCCTCGCCGCTCGCCCACCCGGTTGTATTTGGAGCCGTGGCAGGGGCACTCGAACCACTGCGAGCTGACGCATTCGGGGACGGTGCATCCCAGATGGGGGCACTTCCAATACAGCGCGATCAGGCCTTGTTCCATGCCGGCCAGCTCGTCTCGGGTGTAGACCTCGCGGGCTTTTTCAATGGCCGAGCTGGGATATTCGGTGATCCACATCTTGCCTTCGGGCAGCTTCAAAAAGCCGTTGTTGTCGCGGATTTGGTTCTTGATGTCGCCCACTTCGCCGGCGTTGATGACCGAGCCAAAACCGGTCACGAAGGGCGGCCACAAAAAGCCCAGCACGGCCGCGCCGAAGCCCGACAGACCCAGCCCCATGAAACCGATGATGGAGCGGTTGAGGAACTGGCGCCGGGACACGCCCACGGCTTCGGGATCGGGCGGCGACCAGTCGGTGATCACCACTTCGCCTTCCACCACTTCAGTTTCGGGGCTGCGCCAGATGATGGCGGCTTGCTGTTCTATCTCACGGCTGTCGGGTTGGGCGACTGTGGCGACCTGACCGGCGACGACAACGGGCGCGGTGTCAGGCGCGGCGGCTGACGAGGGGACGACAGACGAGGCGTCCGGGCCGGACTTGTCGCGGGCTCTGGTTTCGCGCGACAGCCTGCCCACTGAAAAGCGCCGCCCGTCACGACGTCTGAGCGCCGCCCACAGCATGGCCGCGGCGAACAGCACCAGCAGGACAATTACAATCACGACAATCATGTGCGGACTCCGAACCTTGAACTTGCGCACGCCATTTTTGCGAACATAACCCTAGAAATCAAAGAACAATCCCGCTTCCCAGGGGAAGACGAAGTTGAAGCCGGGCCCCCGGAAGAACGAGCCGATGATCACCAGGATGGCCCAGAACATCAGGTGTATGGTCATCAGCGAGACGGCGAACTTTCGGCGCTCGGGTCGCTGGTCTGGATTCCGGTCGATATATGGCGCCAGGATCAGCAAGAAGATGCCCATGCCTGGAATGGTGACGCCGGCCACCATGGGATGGAACATGGTCAGCAGCTCCTGCAGGCCCAGGAAATACCACGGGGCTTTGGACGGATTGGTAGTCTCGTTGAAGTTGGCCAGCTCCAGCAGCGGGGCGTTCACAAAAATGGAGAACACCAGCAGGAACGCGGTGACGAACAGGGCCGCCACGAACTCCACGATCAGCAGATGCGGCCAGACATGCACTTTGTCTGACGGCAGTGTCTTGACGTCTTGGATGGAGCCCGACTTGACGACGGTCAGAAGTCGTTGGGTGGTGCCGCCTGAGCCGTTGGTGGCCAGTTGGGCGGGTGGTTCTGCCAGTGCGGTGGCGGTGGCGGTGGCGGGCGCGGCGGTCGCGGGGGTGGTGCGGTCAAGCAGGTGCGCCGGAATCTTGTCGCCGGAGGTTGCGTCGCCGACAGCCGCGGCCGCGGCGGTCGCGTCAGCTTCGGCTTCAGCCGCGGGTGCCTCGTCGGCGGGTGCAGCCGTCGGCTCGGAGCTGACTCCAGTCAGGCGTTCCCGCGCTTGGCGGGCGCGTTCCAGCAGATGTTCGGGAATGTCAGCCATACTCAACCAGCTTCAGCCAAACCTACTCAGCCAAACCTACATCGGCCCCGAGATGCCGCCGTCCTTGCGGACCCGCCAGAAATGTATGGCCATGAAAATCACGATCACAAAGGGCAGCAGCAGCACGTGCAAAACATACCAGCGCAGCAACGTGTCGGTGCCGATCTCCACTCCGCCCAACAGCACGAAGCGCACTTGGTCGCCGAAGACCGGCGTGTAGCCCATCATGTTGGTGCCCACTGTAACGGCCCACAGCGCCAGCTGATCCCACGGCAGCAGATAACCGGTGAACGACAGCAGCAAGGTCAGCGTCAACAGCACCACCCCGATCACCCAGTTGAACTCCCGGGGTGGCTTGTAGGCCCCGTGATAGAACACCCGGGCCATGTGCAAGAACACGGTCAGCACCATCAGATGCGCCGCCCAGCGATGCATGTTGCGCACCAGCAGCCCGAAGGTCACGGAAGTCTCCAGGGTGGATATGTCGTCCCAGGCCGAGGCCGCATCGGGGCGATAAAAGAACATCAAGAAGATGCCGGTCACGGTCAGCAAGATGAACAGGAAGAAGCTCAGCCCGCCCAGGCACAGCGTGTAGCTCACCCGCACCGCATGGCGCTTCACCTTGACCGGATGCAGGTGATACAGCACGCTGTTCATGATCACATAGGAGCGGTTGCGCGGGCTGTCGCTGTAGCCCTTGCGGAAGATTGAGCCGGGGCGGAATATGGAGTTCCAGGCTTGCGAGCCGGTTACCCTGTCGGTCAGGTCGGCGGCTGATTTTCTGGCCCGGTATGCTGCCGGGAGTTTGTCTGACATCTGGTTGCGTCCTTTCGTCTGTGTCTGTGGGCGAACTGTGTCTCTGGCGTGCTGTCTCTCAGACGAACTGTCTCTCAGGCGAGCCTCATGCCATAACCATAGCCATGCGATGCCACGCGCTGATGGCGGTCACCCTCGGCCGGCGGCTGCTCCAGCTTACCCAAAATGATGACACCGGTCGGGCAGCGATCCACGCACAGGGCGCAGCGGGTGCACACGTCATCATCAATGGTAAAGATTACATGGTCGCTGGGGTCGGCGCCGGGCTGTTCGGTGCCGATGGCCTCATCGATGGCATCGGGTGAGACCATGTGTATGCACTTCCACGGGCAGATGTCCACGCAGCCCTCACACATGATGCACTCGGACTGGTCGATGTGGATGAACTGCTTGGGTTTGACGGCTTCGGACAGCCACTCGATGCCGACTTCCTGGAGCACATAGTCCTCGCGGAACTCGGGCAGCGGCGGGTTGGCATCAACGGTTGACATGGCTGGTGCTCACTTGCTGGCTTGACTTCACTCGCTGGCTTGACTTCACTCGCTCGCGCCCGCAGCCGCGCCCGCGCTCACCAGCGGACGACCGAACTTGGACTTGGGCCCCTCGGGCGCGGGCACCGGCTTGTCGCGCCGCTGCCAGATGGAGAACATGGCGATGTTGGCCGCCAGCGCGGCGCCATAGAGTCCGCTGGCCATGATGTCTCGCACGATGAGATAGTTCAGATTGAACGGCAGCGCCCACGACAGCAGCCCCTGATCCTCGGCCCACCAGCTGGGCAGCACCGGGCCGATCAGCGCACGATCCTGGCGCCAGCCGAGCTCGCTGTCGGCGAACACCAAAAACAGATGCGGCATCACGCCATAGATCCAAAACATCAAAAAGAACGTCATCGCGGCGCCCATCATGGCCTCGCCCCAGGTCATGGCTGCGTCCTGCGGTCGGCGGCGGCCGTATTCCATGATGGCCACGACCAGCAGGCACGACACCACCCACGAGGCGGTGAAGGCCACATTGAAATAGGGCGGGTCGACCGTCTGGGTGAGCCCCAGCCAGACTGCCAGGAATCCGAAGATCATGACAGAAGTTCCCACCAGAGCTTTGTAGAACTTCTGGAGGCTCAGGTCTATTTGGCGGATATCGGACATCTATGTTATTTTATAGTCCAACTTGGATTTGATGCCATTTTCTTGGCGAGCTATTTTTTGGACGGGTGCACGGCGGGCTGATTCGGCGGACATGCGACAGACACGCGGCAGGCGCAGGGCGAGCCCGAACGGCCGTGCTAGCGACGGACCGAGCAGCTGCAACTGCGACGACCCGAGCAGCCGCGACAGCGACCCGCCAAAACCAAACCCACAACTTTGCGCCAGACACATCTAAACTTAGACAAGTGAACCAACCGACAGACACACCGGTAATCTGAGCCGCGACTAGCGCAACGACGACAACCCGAGAGCACATTGGCTGAGATACCCGAATATTTGCTTGAGCGTTCCCGTGAGCGGCGCAAGCTGCTGACCGGACAGGATCCAGGTCCGGCGGCTGCATCCGAGGCGACCGAGACCGCCGCGCCCGCCGATGCCGCGCCTGCAACTCCCGCCACCACCGCGCCCGCCGCCGCACCATCCGCCGCACCATCCGCCGCGCCCGCGACCGCACCATCCGCCGCGCCACCAGCCGCAACATCACCGCCCGCCGCGCCGGTGCCGACTCCCGCTCCTGCCCCCGTGCCGCCCCCACCGACACTGCCCTGGGTCAAAGCCGCCATGTCGCGCAAGCGCATTCCGTTCTGGGTCATGCCCGTGCTGTTGTTTTTGCCGCTTTGGGGGTTCCTCTATGTCGGCACGCTGGAGGCGCCCGACCGCGGCGAGACCGGTCTGTTGGGCGAAGGCCACGAGGTATATGTCGAGGTGGCCGCCTGCTCCAGCTGCCACGGCGCCAACGGCGAGGGGCTGAGTTCGGGCCCGCAGCTGACCGGCGGCGAGCTGATGTTGACCTTCCCGGACGACCCGCAAGGTCTGGGGCTGGCGCAGCAGCTGGCCTGGGTCACCAAGGGCACCAACGCCACCGGAGTGGGCCGTCCCTATGGCGATCCGCAAAGGGGCCGCGTGGCCGGCTGGTTCGGGGAGATGTCGTCTTTCGGCGACAGCCTGAGTGCGCACGAGCTCCTGGCGGTGGTGTTCTATGAGCGGGCAGTCCATGGCGAAAGCGAAACGGCGCGCACCTGGGCCGGGCTGGCCGAGGAGCTGTTGGAATCAGGCGAGCTGGTGCTGCCGGAAAGCCTGCCGTTGGACATCTCTGTCGAACAGATCCAGGAGCTGCTGGCTCCGATCTTCGCCCACGACCAGGAGGCACAAGCCCAAGACGGCTGATGTCTCGAACCTGTGACCTGCTTGTCATCGGGGCAGGGCCAGCCGGAGCGGCCGCGTCATATTGGGCGGCTTCGGCGGGTGCCGATGTCGTGGCAGTTGAAAAGCAGAATTTTCCCCGCGACAAAACCTGCGGCGACGGGCTGACGCCGCGGGCGGTCAGACAGCTGCACGACATGGGGCTGGAGCGCGAGCTCAGCGACTGCCACCGGCACATCGGCTTGCGGGTGCGGGCGCACAACAAGACTTTGGAGTTGCCCTGGCCGGCGCATCCCGACTATCCCGACTTCGGCTATGTGGTTAGACGACGTGACCTGGACGACATGCTGGCGCAGCAGGCCCA
>CAZERQ010000022.1:0-3049 GCA_964514465.1 uncultured Acidimicrobiales bacterium | reverse complement strand
GTTGGACAGGGTATCGCCGGTGGCAACTTCCTTCAGCCCGGCAAAAGCGACGATGTCACCGGCGCGCGCCTCCTTGATGTCTTCCCGGCTGTTGGCGTGCATCAGCAGCATGCGGCCGGCACGTTCCTTCCTGCCCTTGACGGTGTTGAGCAGCGAATCGCCGGTGTTGACAATGCCGGAATATATGCGGGCGAAGGCCAGCGACCCGACATAGGGATCGTTCATGATCTTGAAGGCGAGCGCCGAGAACGGCTCCCCATCATCGCTCCTGCGTTCCGACGGTTCTTCGCTGCCCGGCAGGATACCGGCAATAGCCGGCACATCGACTGGCGACGGCATGTAATCGACCACGGCATCAAGCAGTGGCTGCACGCCCTTATTCTTGAAGGCCGAGCCACACATCACCGGAATGAAGGCGCCGCCGATCGTGCCCTTGCGGATACAGGATTTGAGCGTCGCTTCGTCGGGCTCGGCGCCATCGAGATAGGCCTCCAGCGCCGCATCGTCCTGTTCGACCGCCGCTTCCAGCAGCCTGTCCCGATATTCTCCGGCTTTGTCTCGCAAATCTGCCGGAATTTCCTCGTCTCGGAATTCGGCGCCCAGTTGCTCGCCGGACCAGACGACCGCTTTCATGCGGACCAGGTCGATGACTCCGGCGAAACTCGCTTCGGCGCCGATCGGCAGTTGTATGGCCAGCGGCGTCGCACCAAGCCGGTCTTCGATCATCTCGATGCAGCGATGGAAGTCCGCCCCGACCCGGTCCATCTTGTTGACGAAACACATGCGTGGGACGCCGTACTTGTCGGCTTGGCGCCAGACGGTTTCGGATTGCGGTTCGACACCCGCCACCGAATCAAATACCGCCACTGCGCCGTCCAGAACACGCAGCGACCGCTCGACCTCGATGGTAAAGTCGACGTGACCCGGCGTGTCGATGATGTTGACCCTGTGATTGCGCCAGAAACAGGTGGTCGCTGCGGACGTGATCGTGATGCCGCGCTCTTGCTCCTGTTCCATCCAGTCCATGGTGGCCGCGCCGTCATGCACCTCGCCGATTTTGTAGTTGCGGCCGGTGTAATACAAGATGCGTTCGGTGGTGGTGGTCTTGCCGGCATCGATGTGGGCCATGATGCCGATGTTGCGGACCTGTTGAAGCGGGTGGCGGTTCATGGTTGCGGGTGGGGTTGGGTGGTTGGGGGCGGTTGGACGGATGGACGGACGGCTGGGACGGACGGCTGGACGGTGGATTTTCGTGTTCGGGCAGGCAGGCGTGCTGGGGTGAAACAAGCAATACGGGGGGCGGGCGACTACCAGCGGTAGTGGGCGAAGGCTTTGTTTGATTCAGCCATCTTGTGGAGATCTTCGCGGCGCTTCACCGAAGCCCCATCTCCGTTCGCTGCGTCCATTAGTTCGTTGGCCAGACGCTCGGCCATGGTGTGTTCGCCCCGCCCTCGGGAATATGTGACCAGCCAGCGGATGGTGAGCGTGAGCTGGCGGCGCGGACGCACGTCCATCGGCACCTGATAGGTTGCGCCACCCACCCGGCGACTGCGCACTTCCAGGATGGGCCGCACATTTTCGACGGCCAACTCCAGCACCTCCAGCGGGTCGCGGTTGCTTCTCTTGGCGACCAGTTCAAGTGCGTCATAAACGATCCGCTCGGCCAGGTTGCGCTTGCCGCGGGTCATGACCTTATTAATTAGCTGGCTAACCAGCACTGAGTCATGCACCGGGTCAGGCGGCAATTCTCTGATGGCGGCGGGTCCTCTGCGGGGCATTTCGTGGCTCGGCTTTCTGGGGTTCGGATGGGGGTGGTTGGGTTGGACGGGGTCGGGTCAGGTTCGGTCAGACGGGGTCAGGTTCGGTCGGGCTGGTTTCAGTTGTCTTTCAGACTAGCGGCGCTTGGGCGAGTTGGCAAACTTATTTTTTCGTGCCATAGCGGCTGCGGGCCTGGCGCCGTCCGTCCACACCGCTGGCGTCCAGCGTGCCACGGATGATCTTGCAGCGCACGCCCGGCAGGTCGCGCACCCGTCCGCCACGCACCAAAACGATGGAGTGCTCCTGCAAGTTGTGTCCTTCGCCGGGGATATAGGCGGTGACTTCCATCCCGCTGGTGAGGCGCACCCTGGCGACCTTGCGCATGGCCGAGTTGGGCTTTTTTGGCGTGGTGGTATAGACGCGGGTGCATACCCCACGGCGCTGGGGCGAGCCCTTCAGTGCCGGAATCTTCTCTTTTCGGGTCTTGGCCTGGCGCCCCTTGCGCACAAGCTGCTGGATGGTTGGCATAATACCTCTCTTGCTTGCCTATATATAACGTATGTGTCGCGGCATAGTCGCTGCGCATACGTATATATAACGTCACGGCTCCCGACAAATTCCGGAGCCAATCTGCAAGTCTAAGGGCAATGCTCGTAATTCGCAACCTCGATGCGCGGTTAATTTTGCCGCGCCCGCGCCCACCTCCGCACCCGCGCCCACTCCCCCGCGCCTGACCCGTGCCCGTCCACCTCCTGCGCGCCCGCGTGCTATAATCTCTGCCATGGAAGTTGTGGATCCGACCGGCCGGGCGGCCCAGACCAACTCACTGCGCCAGCCCAGCCCGCGCCCCGGCTCGCTCAAGGGCAAGACCGTCGGGCTGCTCGACATTTCCAAACCCCGCGGCAACATATTCCTGGACGAGATTGCCAGACGACTGGACGGACGTGGAGCCAAGGTCGTGCGCTACGCCAAGCCCACCTTCACCAAGCCCGCGCCCGTGGATCTGCGCCAGGAGATAGCCGCCAGCTGCGATGCGGTGATTGAGGCGCTGGCAGATTGAGGTTCGTGCACGTCATGCAGTGTGCATGACATCGCTGACCTGGAGCGGCGCGGAGTGCCGTCGGTGTTCGTGGCGTCGGCAGAGTTTGATTTGGCGGCCCAGGCTCAGGCGACCGCTCTGGGATTTGCGGCGCCCTATGTGCTGGTGGAGCATCCCATCCAGGATCGCACCGATGACGAGATGAAGGTGATCGCCGAAAAAGCTGTGTCGGAGCTGTTGGACAAATTGACG
>CAZERQ010000021.1:0-4178 GCA_964514465.1 uncultured Acidimicrobiales bacterium | reverse complement strand
CCGGCCAGGATGCGCAGAAGCGAAGTCTTGCCCGAGCCGTTGGGCCCGACCACGGCGGTGATCTCGCCCCGCTTGAAGGTGGCGCTGATCTGATGCAGCACCTCCAGGTTGCCGAACGCCAGGCAAACGTCTTCCAGCACGGCGGCCAAGTTCTGCTGCTCGTGGGCGGCGTCATCGCAGGCAATCATGAAGTGCGGCTCGATCTGGTCGGCCATCAGGTGCGGGTCGGGCATGCTTTTTGACAGGTGCGGTTTGATGGGCTTGCGTGGGAGTGAATCAAATGTGGACATGTCGGTGGTGGTTGGGTCTGTTGGTCGGTGGTTGTGTCTGGTGGTTGGGTTGTGGTGCGGTCTGGGATTTCGTTGCCGTGGGTAGTATGGGAAAAATGAAATCACAAACCGCTGCATTCATCTTAGGAGGGCTTGCTCTCTTGGCTGGCCTGTTAGGTGCCTGCAGTGACTCGGACGGCTCATCTGAGGAGGCTGCTCAGCCGGCGTCAGAGCAGTTGGCGCAGCAGCAAGCGAGGCCGCAGGTGATGGCAACCACCGACATTTGGGCCAACGTGGTCGCCGCTTCAACCTGTGGGCATGTTGTGGTCGACAGCGTCATTCCGTCGGGCGCCGACCCGCACCACTATGAGCCTGTGCCCCAGGATGTGCTGGCGCTGGAGGAGGCTGATTTGGTGGTGGTGAACGGCTTCAATCTGGAAGAGAGTCTGCTGGACAACCTGGGCGGAATCAGCCAGGTGTTCACGGTCGCCGATTTTGCTTCGGTGGAAGAGGAGCACGGTGACCATGACGATGACCACGACGACGAGGACGATCACTCCGACTACGACGATGATGACGACCACGACGACGATGAGGACCATGACGAGGACTCACACGATGACCACTCCGACGACGATGAGGACCATGACGATGAGGACCACGCCGACGAGCACACCCATGACCACGGCGGCACAGACCCACACCTCTGGTTCGACTTCCAAATTGTCGAGGAAACCGTCGAGCACATCAACGAAAAGCTCACTCCGCTGGTGGACGACCCGCAGGCACTGCACCAATGCGCCGACAGCTACCTGTCGCAACTCGAGGACACCGAGGATTACGTCAGCCAGCAGCTGCTGAGCGTGCCGGCAAGCGACCGTATTCTCGTCACCCAGCACCAAACCCTCAGGCGCCTGGCCGACCAGTTCGGCTATGAAATCCTGGGCAGCGTCATTCCGTCAACATCCACGCTGGCCGATGCCGATGTCAGAAACCTAATCGAGCTTCAGCAAGACATCGAGGACGCCGGAGTCAAGGCCATCTTCGTGGATGTCTCGGGCGACAACTCAGACGTCCGCAATTTCGCCGAGCAGTCGGGCGTGCCGGTGGTGCAGCTATATACCGAGTCGCTGTCGGAGCCCGGGGGAGAGGCGGACAGCTACCTCAAGTTGATGCGGCTGAACGCCGAGCGGATCGCCGCGGCGCTGGGTTAGGCGCGAGTGGGGGAGCGGGCCGGTTGGCTAGGGCCGGCAGCTAGGGGCAGCCGACTAGGGCGCGTCGAAACTCCGGGCGCGGGCGGCGGTCGAGCCGCTGTCCACATTCAGCGTGATGCCGCTCACCACCTCGGCTTCCCGGCTGGCTAGATACACGCAGGCGTGGCACACGTCTTCGGCTGTGGTCGGTCGGGTCAGGCCCATGCCGTCAATCTCGGCCTGGCGCTCGGGTGGGTTGTCGGCGTCGCGCCCCTCGTGCAGCACATAGCCCAGCTGGATGGTGTTGCAGCGGATCCCCAGATGCGCAAAGTCCAGCGCCACCGAGCGGGTCAGCGCACCTAGCGCGCCTTTGGATGCGGTGTAGGCGGCCAGACGGGGCGAGGCACGCTCGGCCGTGCGCGATGAGATGTTGACGATGGCACCCCCGCCCGCCTGGGCCATCTTGGGTATGGCGGCACGGCACAGCAGGCCCGCGGCGATGACGTTGACCCGCAAGATGTTCTGCCAGGTCTTTGGCGTGGTTTCGGTGACGGGGCCGTCGCCCGACAGATCCACCGCGTTGTTGATGAGCACCGACAGCCGTCCGAAGTGGCCGATGGCTTGCGCCACCAGATCGTCGCCGCAGTTGTCGGACAGCAGGTCTGCCTCGGCGAATGTGGCCTGGCCGCCCTGGTCGGTTATGGCTTGACAAACCGCTTGGCCGCGCTCGGCGTTGCGACCGGCGACCACAACTTGTGCACCCTCCTGGGCGAAGCGCATGGCGAGGGCTTTGCCCAAGCCGGAGGTGGCACCGGTGATGATGGCGGTCTCGCCGGCGAGGCGGTTGGTCGCGGGGTTCGCCGCGGCGGGTGTGCTGTCGGGTGCCATCGCAGACTAGATTAGTTGCAGGTAAGTCTGCGCGCGCAAGAGCACGCATATCCCACACAACAAACAGGAGGTCGGCGGTGAGCCAGCAACATCTGAAAAACAAAAACATTCTGGTCACGGGCGCGGGGCGGGGCATCGGTCGGGCCGTGGCGCTGCGGTGCGCGCAGGAGGGCGCCCGAGTGGTCGTCTGCGACTATGGCGTGGCCCAGGACGGCAGCGACCCAACCAGCGAGGTGGCCGACGAAGTTGTGGCCGAGATCACGGACGGCGGCGGCGAGGCGGTCAGCGTGGCGGGCGACATATCCGACATGTCGGTGGCCGAGGGCGCGGTCGGGCTGGCGGTGGAGCGGTGGGGTTCCATCGACGGAGCGGTCTGCGTGGCGGGCATCTTGCGTGAGCGGATGCTGTTTAACATGACTGAAGAGGAATTTGATGACGTCATCCGGGTGCATCTCAAAGGGCACTTCACGGTGTTCCGTCAGGCCTCGGCCGTCATGCGCAAACAGGACAGCGGCGGCTCGCTGGTGGCGTTCACATCGGGCGCGCACACCGGCAGCGTGTCGCAGGCGAACTATGCGGCCGCCAAGTCCGGCATCGTGGGTCTGACCCGCAGCGCCGCGCTGGGGCTGTCGCGCTATGGGGTGCGGGCCAATCTGGTGGCTCCGATTGCGCGCACTCGGATGTCGGCGGGCGTGCCGACCGAGATGGCCGAGATGGGCGAGCCCGAGGATGTGGCGCCGATGGTGGTGTATTTGCTGTCTGATGCCAGCCGGGATGTGACCGCGCAGATGTTTACCGTGGCCGGCGGCAAGCTGGCGGTGTGGAACCAGGGCGGCGAGGTGCGCGAGATGCATGCGGCCGGCGGGGATGGACAGTGGGATGTGGCTGACATCGCCGCGCGCTTTGACGAGATAGGTGTGGAGGAGCATCCGTTCATGGCCGAGGTGGAACGCCGGCGCCAGGATGCGCTGTCAGGCAGCCGACCGAACCAATGAGCGCGTCGGAGCAAGTGGGCGCGGGATCGGCGGCAGGCGCGGGCGCGGGCGCGGGCGCGGCACCACCCCCATACCCACCCCCGCGCAATCTGCTGTCGGGCAAACGTGTCGTCATCACCGCCGCGGCTGGCTCAGGCATCGGCAACGCGGTGGCCAAACGCTGCGTGGAGGAGGGCGCCCACATCGTCATCAGCGACATACACAAAGAACGCCTGGCCGCCGCCGGCGAGGAGCTGTCTGCCCTCGGGGATTTGCAGGTCACCGGAGTGATGTGCGATGTCACCCAGGAAGCCCAGGTGCAAAAACTGTTGGACGTGGCCGAGACCGAGATGGGCGCCATTGACGTGATGATCAACAACGCCGGTCTGGGCGGCACGGCCGATCTGGTGGACATGACAGACGAGCAGTGGCACAAGGTGCTGGACATAACCCTGAACGGAACCATGCGCTGCACCCGGGCGGCCCTGCGCCATATGATCCCCCGGCAAAGCGGAGTGATCGTCAACAACGCATCGGTGCTGGGGTGGCGGGCGCAGGCGGGACAGAGCCACTATGCCGCGGCCAAGGCGGGGGTGATGGCGCTGACCAGGTGCGCAGCGATGGAGGCTGCCGAAGCGGGAGTGCGGGTGAACTGCGTGGCGCCGAGTTTGGCGATGCATCCGTTTTTGGCGAAGGTCACCACCGAGGAGCTGCTGGAGGAGCTGACGGCGAAGGAGGCTTTCGGGCGCGCCGCCGAGGTGTGGGAAGTGGCCAACGTGATGGTCTTTTTGGCGAGCGACCTGTCGTCTTATATGACTGGGGAAGTGGTGTCGGTGTCGAGCCAGCGGGCCTAG
>CAZERQ010000020.1:0-6683 GCA_964514465.1 uncultured Acidimicrobiales bacterium | reverse complement strand
GTCCCCAATCCCGTCCCCCGTCCCCAAACCGAAAGGCAAACCCGTGACCCAAATATATTACGACGCCGACATCAACCCTGAAGCCATAGCCGGCCGCACCGTGGCTGTGTTGGGCTATGGTTCGCAGGGCCACGCCCACGCCCTGAACCTGCGCGACTCCGGAGTCGGCGTGGTGGTGGGTCTGCGCGACGGCTCAAGCTCGCGGGACAAGGCCGAACAGGAGGGGTTCGAGGTGCTGTCGCTGTCGGATGCCTGTGCGCGCGCCGATGTGATAATGATGCTTTTGCCCGACACCGAGCAGGGCGAAATCTACCAACAGCACGTGGAGCCCAACCTGAACCCGGGCGATGCCTTGCTGTTCGCGCACGGCTTCAACATCCGCTTTGACTGCATCGTGGCGCCCGACAACATTGACGTGGGGATGGTCGCTCCCAAGGGGCCGGGTCATCTGGTGCGCCGGGTGTTCGGCGACGGTGGCGGGGTGCCGTGTCTGATTGCGGTTCACCAGGACGCGACCGGCGGCGCCAAGGATCTGGTGCTGGCCTATGCGAGCGCCATCGGCGGCGGACGGGGCGGCATTTTGGAGACCACCTTCACCGAGGAGTGCGAGACCGATCTGTTCGGCGAGCAGGTGGTGCTTTGCGGCGGTTTGACGTCTTTGGTGCAGGGTGGATTTGAGACGCTGGTGGAGGCCGGCTATCAGCCCGAGATCGCCTATTTCGAATGTCTGCATGAGCTGAAGCTGATCGTTGATTTGATGTATGAGCAGGGCATATCGGGGATGCGCTATTCCATCTCCGACACGGCCGAATATGGCGACCTGACCCGGGGGCCCAGGGTGATTGACGACCAGGTGCGCCAGCGGATGCGCGAGATTTTGGGGGATATTCAGTCGGGCGAGTTTGCTCGGGAATGGATTGCCGAAAGCCAGGGTGGGCGCAAGAATTTTGAGGCGCTGGAGGCCGCGGGGCACGACCATCTGATTGAGCAGGTCGGGCAGAAGCTGCGCGACATGATGCCATGGATAACGTCGGGGCGCAAGTCCATCCAGGAGACTTCGGGCGGGCAGGGCTAGTCGGTGTGTCGGTGGGGTTAGCCGGTGGGGCGCGCCGAGGCTGCGGTCAATCTTGTGAATAATCCCGTCAAACAACGTTGGGCGGCAGGGCAGGCGGCTCTGGGTGCCTGGCTGATGATCCCGTCATCCATGGTGGCCGAGGAAGTGGGGCAGCTCGGCTATGACTATGTGTGCGTGGACATGCAGCACGGGCTGGTGGGCTATGAGGCCGCGGTGGAGATGATCCGCAGCATCAACCTGGGAGGCTCGGCTGCTTTTGTGCGGGTGCCGTGGAATGATCCGTCTCACATTTCCAAGATGCTGGACGCCGGAGCTGTGGGTGTGATTGTTCCCATGGTGAACTCGCCCGAAGAGGCGAAGCGGGCGGCGGCGGCGTGTCGGTTTGCGCCCCAGGGTGAGCGCAGCCACGCGGTGACTCGGGCGGCTCGGCTGGGTGGTGGCGGCGGGGCGAGCGCGACCGGCGCGGGCAGGGTGGCAACGCCTGAGGAGATGAACCAGGAAGTCGTGTGCGTTCCCATGGTGGAGACCACACAAGCCGTGGCCGATGTGGCCGCCATCGCCGCGGTGCCCGGGGTGGATGCGGTGTATGTGGGGCCCGGCGATCTGTCGCTGTCGCTGGGGTTGGAGCCGGGCAACAACGACGGCACCGACAGCTTCGATCAGGCGCTGGCGCAGGTGCTGGACGCCTGCCGTGCGGCCGGAGTCGCAGCCGGCATCCAAGCCAACCCGCAACTGGCACAGGCCAGAGTTGACCAGGGCTTTGATTTGGTGACCGTGGCCACCGACAACTCGGCGCTGCGCCGGGCTATGTCGGACAGTCTGTCGGCGCTGCGCTAGTCGCGGTCGCGCAGCACCCGTCGCAAGATCTTGCCCGAGGCCGACTTGGGTATCTCGTCCAGGAACTCCACCTCGCGCACCTGCTTGTAGTTGGCGGCGTTGTCTGACACGAACTGCTTCACTTCGTCGGCCGACAGCTCCATCTCGGGCTTGAGCGCAACGAACGCCTTGGGGACTTCGCCGGCTTCTTCGTCCGCCACGCCGATCACACCGGCATCAGCAATCTTGGGATGGGTCAACAGCAGCGCCTCCAGCTCGGCCGGCGCAACCTGGAAGCCTTTGTATTTGATCAGCTCCTTGAGCCGGTCGGTGATGAAATAGTCGCCGTCTGAATCCACATAGCCGATGTCGCCGGTGTGCAGCCAGCCGTCTGAATCTATGGTCTCGGCGGTGGCGTCGGGCCGGTTGAAATAGCCGAGCATCACCAGATCGCCCCGTATCCATATCTCCCCCGGCTCGCCGTCGGCCACGTCTTCTTCGGTCTCGGGATCCACGATGCGACACTGGGCGCCGGGCACCAACTTGCCGATGGAGCCGGGCTTGTCGAATCCGGGCGGGCTCATGTGGCTCACGGGGCTGAGCTCGGTCATGCCATAGCCCTGGGTCACCTCGACTCCCAGCCGCTGTGCCGCTTCGGTGGCCAGGTCCTCGCCCAGGGGGGCCGCCCCGCTGATCACCCGCTCCAGGCTGGAGAGGTCGAACTTGTCGACCAGGGGATGCTTGGCCAGCGCCAGCAGGATAGGCGGCACCACGAACAGCGTGCGGGCCTGGTGATCCTGGATTTGTTGGAGGAAGGCTTCCAGGTCGAAGCGCGGCAGGGTAACCACGGTCTTGCCGGTGGCGAAGCTGGCGTTCATCAGCACCTGCAGGCCATAGATGTGGAAGAACGGCAGCACCGACACGATGGCTTCGGGCTGTTCGTCCAGCAGGGGCCGGCACTGCTCGATGTTATGCACCAGATTGCGGTGGCTCAGCATCACGCCTTTGGGCAGACCGGTGGTGCCGCTGGAATATGGCAGCACGGCAACGTGGCTGGCCAGGTCGACTTCGGCGTGGCCGGGATAGGGGTCGGCTGCGAGCATGTCGTCATAGGGCACAGCATCGCCCGCCGGCCCGCCGAAGATGATGACGTGCTTGGTGCCCAACTCGGCGGCGACGCCGGCTGCCAGCTCGGCGAACATGGCGTGGGCCACCAAAACGGAGGCGTTGGAGTCGGCCAGCTGCGCCTTGACCTCGTCGGCGGTGTAGAGCGGGTTGGTGGTGGTGGCGGTGCCGCCGGCCACCAGGGCTCCGTTGATGACCACCGGATATTCGGCCGTGTTGGGCGCCATCACCGCCAGCACATCGCCAGGCTCAAAGCCGCGAGCCGCCAGCCCGCCGGCAAAGTTGGCGATGGCTGAGCTCAGTTCGCTATAGCTGAGGGTGGCGCCGCTCAGGGTGTCGATGATGGCGGTGCGGTCGGGGTAGTCGTCGGCGCCGGCCAGGATATAGGGGGTGAGCGGCGACTGGGGAGTTTCGACTGGAGGAAATGGGCTTTCGTGTATGGTCATGGTGTGCTCCTTTGGGTGGGGTTGACTTGCTCAATTATGTGGTGTGCATATGCTGTCAGAATTCGGTAAGCAATATTTTAGCACATTGTCACGGGCTAAACTTGGGCTAGCACTTGCACCCCGACCTTAACCCAAACAGGAGGAACCCACCATGGTTATGGCACTAGCCCGCTTCAATATGATCGACCCGCACGGAGACGCCCAGCAGGTCGCCGACCGCTACCGAGCCATGCTGGAGATGGCCACATATCTCGACCAGAACGGCTTTTTCGGGCTGACCTTCGAGGAGCACCACGGCGCCGAGAATGGCTGGAGCCCCACGCCCATGATGAACGCCGCCATGATCGCCGCGCGCACCGAAAAGCTGATGCTGACCATCTCGGCGCTGCTGCTGCCGCTGCACGATCCCATCCGGGTGGCCGAGGATCTGGCGGTGCTGGACATCGTCAGCGGCGGCCGGGCGATGACCATCTTCGGCCTGGGCTATCGTCCCGAGGAATATTCACTGGCCGGCAAAAGCTGGGAGGGCCGCGGGCAGCTGATGACCGAATGCGTGGAGGTGGTGCTCAAGGCCTGGTCGGGCGAGCCGTTCGAATACAACGGGCAGCAGGTGGTGGTGCGCCCCCGCCCGGTCACGCAGCCCCACCCCACCGTGTTTTTGGGCGGCACCAGCAAACCCGCCGCCCGCCGAGCCGCCAAGCTGGGACTGCCGCTGTCCACCGCCGCCCACCTGCCCGAGCTGGAAGCATATTACAACGAGATGTGCGAGCAATATGGCACGCAGGGGATGTGCATCATGCCGGCGGCCAACGTGCAGATGCTGTTTGTGGACGAGGATCCCGACCGGGCCTGGGCCGAGCTGGGGGAATATTTCTTCCACGAGGCATCCACCTATGCCAGCTGGCAGACGCCCGACATCACTTCGGCGGTCACCAGTCGGGCCAGCAATCCACAGGAGCTGCGCGAGGAGGGAATATATGTGGTGCGGACGCCGCAGGAGTGCGCCGAGATCGCTAAGGCCGAGGGCGAGGGCGCGATGTTCTCGCATCATCCGCTGTGCGGCGGTCTGCCGATTGACCGTGGCTGGCAGAGCCTGCAGCTGTTCGTGGATGCGGTTTTGAAGTAGCTGGCCGGGGATGGATGAGGGGACGGGACGGACGCTCGGGCCGCGCTCAGGCGTTCAGCAAGATCAGCAGACCCACCAGCGTGTAGCCCACCATAACCATCAAAAGCGGAAGCTGGGAGCGCAGTGCCAGTCTGGGTTCGAACAGCTCCAGGGCCCGGTCGTGCGCCACCACCACCCCGCCGATGTGCCCCACCACAATGGACATGGCCTGCACCCAGGCGATGGTTTCGACCGACACCAGGCGATAGTTGATGTCAAAGTGGGCAGTGCCGAACAGATCCCAGCCGCGCCCGAAGGGGTCAGACAGCAGCGCCAGGAAGTCCTGTCCCTCAAAGGTCAGCAGCGAGAAATAATGGGCGATGCTGTATGCCAGCATCAGCGGCACCAGCGAATGCGAGAACAGCACGGCCAGCTGATGGGTGCGGCTTTGGGTGAGCCGAGCGGCTGTCGCCACGGACAGCAGGTATCCCAGCGTGACCGCCAGCACGCAACCCAGCCAGCCCAAAGTGGAATAGGGCACCAGATCCCAACCCGTCCAGCGCTGGGTCAGGTCGCCCCACCAGCGGGTGCCGCTCATCCCGTCATAGGTGGTGGAGCCCAGCACCAACAGCACCAGGGCCGTGCCGGCATAGCTCATGTTCAGGTTGGACAGGCCGGCCAGCCAGGGGCGCGCTCTGAGGTTACGGTCGGAATCTCGAGTCAGCGGCCCCATGGCGGCAATCTGTCCCAGCAGCACGCCGAAGCCTTCGTTTCGCCTGAGCCACTGGCGTCCATAGAGGGCGGCGCCTGACAAAATGACGACGGTGTAGACGACGATGCCCCAGCCCAGCCAGCGGGTGCCGGCGGGATCGGGATGAACCAGCTCCAGCCACATGAATACAGCCACCGCCAGCACACCCAGCCAGCCGCCGGAGATGATCGGGTGGGGCGCGGCGCGCTGGTTGTGGCGGGAGAGCCAGCCGCGGTGGTCGGCGCGAGGCTCGTATTCGGTATCACCCCAATCGCCAGACCCCAGTCCGGCCAATGTCTCCCACGGGCTCAGCGCCCGCCAGACATTGCCCACAATCCCGGAAACAATCTGAAAGCCCACCCAAAACACAACGAAGATCGCCACCGGAGCGATGGAAGCCCCCTCCCCCAGTGGCGCAAACAGGGCCGCCCAAAGCACCACGAAAAACATTACCAACCCCAGCACCTGCAAAGCCACATAGCCGAAGCGCGCGCCGAAGTTGACGGGCTCGGCAACGAAAGTCCGACCCTGACTGGCGCGGGCAAGCCTAGGTCGCTTCCACAAAAATCCCAGCAGCAAAAAGGAGATCACCAACGCGGCGACCGCGCTGTTGGCGAACAACCAGGTGGGCAGCGGCAAGTCGGATCGCCCGCCGATACCGTGGGCCAATAGGTGGGCTGGGCTGTCCCAAATTAAATCTGTATTCATCTCACTGCTTTGCGCTGGAGAAGGCTTACATCCCTTTGCCCATCTCCCCTACCCTTCTTCGGTTGACTCCAAAGCAAACAACTGGAATAATAGCTCTCGTCCACTGTTATTATCCACAAAATCCACGTCATAGACACCTTGCTCTGTTAACACAACCTTAATGCAGAGTTGGCCAGAAAGCGGAATCACCTTCGGTCCTTCCAAACCTACTATCTCAATTTCACCCTGTCTGGCGGGAAGAGAAAGGAAACCCACACCTAAGGACTGGATTAAGATTTCAAATTCATCATTCAATCCCACCCTATAGCTCACCTCTCCCCCCACGACACTATTTTCTAATAATTGCACTGTAATGCTGGGGCGACAGGGCTCCCTAGCATGGTCGGCAAAAGAAAGTGAAGGGATATTTGGAGGAGTCTTATCGTCAGGCACGGTTGTGGTTGTGGTGGTTGTGGTGGTGGTTGCTGCCGGACGGCTTTGGTCGATGGGAGTGGTGGTGGCAGTCGTAAATCTAATTCTTTCACTTACGGCGGGCGGAAGGGTTGTGGTGGTTGTTGTTGTCGTGGTTGTGGTCGTCGTCGTGGTGGTGGTGGTCGTCGTCTGGCGAGAGGTGGTGGGGGGCGTGGTTGTGGCCGGACGGGAGGTTGTGGGTGGGAC
>CAZERQ010000019.1:0-6258 GCA_964514465.1 uncultured Acidimicrobiales bacterium | reverse complement strand
TTTCTTTTGGAACTCCATGCATCCCCAGGGCGGTGGCCAGCCCGAAGACAAGACATTGGCCGCGGCCATCGACCAGAGCTTTGGCTCCTTTGACGGTTTTGTGGAGCAGTTCAAGGCAGCCGCGACGGGAGTGTTCGGCTCTGGTTGGGTGTGGCTGGTGGTCGACGGCAGCACCGGCGGAACCGACAGCGCCGGCCCCTTGAGCATAACCACCACCGCCAACGCCGACCTGCCGCTGCGCAGCCAACCCGAAGCCACCGCGCTGCTGACCCTGGACGTATGGGAGCACGCCTACTATCTGGATTTCCAGAACAACCGACCCGGCTTCATCGAGGCCTGGCTGGAGCAGCTGGTCAACTGGGAATTCGCCGCCCGCAATCTTGCCCCATAGCCCGTCTGCCCAAGAACCCGTCCGTGCCAATGTCAAACATCTCCCAACTCCTCACCCAACAAGACGCGGTCGGCCTGGCCGAGCTCATTCGCCAGGGAGACATCACCGCAACCGAGCTGACCCAAGCCGCCATCGACCGCATCGAGGCAACCAATCCGCAGCTGAATGCTGTCATCCACACCAGCTTCGACAAGGCGCTGGCCGCCGCCCAAAATCCCGAGCTGCCTGACGGGCCGTTTGCGGGCGTGCCGTTCTTGCTGAAGGATCTCTGGGCTGCCGACTCCGCCGGCGACCCCAACTGCCTGGGCACCCGTGGCCTGCGCGAGACCCCCTTCGTGCCCGATGCCGATTCCAACATCGTCAACCTATACCGACAGGCCGGCTTCATCATTTTGGGGCGCACCAACACGCCCGAGTTCGGCCTGATGCCCACCACCGAACCGCTGGCTTTCGGCCCCACCCGCAATCCCCACAACCCCGACTTCGGCGCGGGCGGCTCATCGGGCGGCGCGGCGGCGGCCGTGGCTTCGGGGATGGTTCCGGCGGCTCACGCCAGCGACGGCGGCGGCTCCATCAGGATCCCGGCGGCCATGTGCGGTCTGGTCGGGCTGAAGCCTTCCCGGGGTCGGGTCACCATGGACGCAGCCACCAACGCCAACGGCTTTTCGGTGCAGCATGTCGTCTGTCGCTCGGTGCGCGACTCCGCGGCCATACTCGACGTCTGCGCCCGCAACTTCCCAGACGACAACTTCACCTTGCCGGCTCCTGAAATGTCGTTCGCCCAGGCTATGATGTCTGACCCCAAAGGTTTGCGGATCGGCCTGCTGGACAGCTCGCCTCGGGCGGCGGTCGAGCTGCATCCCGAGTGCGCCCAGGCTGCCCGCAAGACCGGCCAGGCGCTGGAGGATCTGGGCCATCACGTGGAGCAGGCGGCGCCGGCTGATCTGAACACCGAGGAGATCACCGCGGCTTTCAGCGTGCTTTGGAGCGCCGGGGCGGCGGCCAACATGAAGATACTGGGCGAGCGTCTGGGGCGCGCCGCCACCGAAGCCGATGTGGAGCCGGCCACCTGGGTCATGGCGCAGCAAGGGGAGACGCTGTCGGAGGACGATGTGGCCTCGGCCCAGCAGGCAGTGGCCAGCTACACCCGAAATTGCCTAAGCTGGTGGGATGATGAGCCGGGGTTCGACCTGCTTTTGTCGCCCACCACCGCACTGCCGCCGCCGCTGATCGGTGACCTGGCGCCCACCGAGGAGGATCCGTTTCAGGGTCTGCCCAAGGCCATTCCCTATGCCACCTTCACGGCGCCGTTCAACATCACGGGCCAGCCGGGGATTTCTGTGCCGATGCATTTCACGCCCCAGGGCCTGCCGGTGGGAGCACAGCTGGTGGCCAATCTGGCTAGGGAGGATTTGTTGCTGGCGGTGGCGGCTCAGCTTGAGGCTGCTGTCGGCTGGCCGGGAACCGCTCCGGGTTCATAGGGGCCTTGCCCGCGGAGCCTCCTGCGCGCCGTGCTTGTCGTTGAAAACTCCCAACTGCTTTGGACGGGACCACGGGAGCTGCCTGGCGCCAGTTTGGTCTGTGAGGATGGCAAGGTCTCGCGTGTGGTTGAAGCCGGACAGACAGATGATGGCGACCCCGCGCAAACCGACCCAGCGCAAACCAACCCAACCCAGCCGGTAACCACGCTTGACGCTTCAGGCTGCATCACCATCCCGGGCCTGATCAACGCCCACCATCATCTGACGCAATCGGCCTTTCGCACCCATCCCGCAACCCGCCACACACCCACCCACCGTCTGCCCATGCGGGACTGGCTGGCCGAGATGGGCAAGCTGTATGCCCGGGCGCGCATCGACCCTCCGCTGGTGGCAGCCGCAGCCGCGGTCGGACTGGCCGAAAGTTTGCTGTGTGGCGTGACCACGGTCGCCGACCATCATCTGAGCTGGCCCGCCGTCAGCCAACCCACCGCGAGCCAATCCAGCAACCGGCCCGCCAGCAGCCACCCACCCAGCATTGCTGCCGCCGCCATCGAGACCGCCCGCGACATGAACTGTCGCTTCGTGTTTGTGCACGGCACCGCCTGCGGGGAGCCCGACGAGATGGTGGCGCACCTGCAGGAGACGCTTGACCGCTTCGGAGCCCAAAGCCCGGACGGAATGTTCCAGTTGGCGGTCGGCCCGGCAGGAATCCATTCCGACAACCAAACCAGCTTCAAGGCCGCCGCGGCCTTCGCCGACCAGCACCAACTCCGGCGGCGCACCCAGGCAGGCGAGCAGGTTGACGTGGAAGTCGCCCAGCAAAAATACGGCCGCCGCCCCGTCGACCTGCTGGCCGAGTGGGGTTGGTTGGACGAGGATGTGACCCTGGCGCACCTGTGCGACATCACCGAACAGGAGCGCCACCTGATCGCGCAAAGCGGCGCCAGCGCAACTCACGCCCCGGGTTGTGATGTGCCGATGGGTTGGGGCATCGCCGAGGTCGGCCGGCTGTTGGACGCGGGCGTTGCGGTCGGGTTGGGCACCAGCGGCGGAGGCAGCAACGATGCCGGCCACCTGCTGGCCGATGCGCGCCTGGCCATGCAGATAAGTGGCCTGACCGACCGACCACTGACTGCCCGCGAAGTGCTGACCATGGCCACCGCCGGTTCGGCCGCCGGACTGGGCCGGGGCGATGAGCTGGGACATCTGGAGCCGGGGGCGGCCGGCGACCTGTGCTGCTTTGACGTGAGCGGGCCCGATGACGCGGGGGTGGCCGATCCGCTGGCCGGGTTGCTGTGGGCTTCGCCGGGACGCAAACCCCGCCATGTGGTCGTTGGTGGCAAGGTTGTGGTGCGGGACTGGCAGCTGGTCGACCACGACCCCGTCCGCCTGGTTGAGTCGCTGCACGGCGAACTGCGTGCCAGGCAATGAAACATCAAAGCGATGAGATCCGACATTTACCAACTAAATTTTAAGTGATGCCACTTGACAACCTACCCTTCGGCCTGACCTATGACGATGTCCTTTTGGTGCCGCGCCGCTCAACCATTCGCTCGCGCAGCCTGGCCAACGTCCACACCCGTCTGAGCCGCAACATATCACTTGAGATTCCGATCATCGCCGCCAACATGGACACCGTCTGCGAATCCAACATGGCGGCCAAGCTCGCGCAGCTGGGAGGCATCGGCATCATCCACCGCTTCTTGCCGACGCACATCCACGCCAGCGAAATCGAGAAAGTCAAAAACCAAGACGCCGACCTGCTGGTGGGCGCCGCCGTGGGAGCCGATGACGACGACCGCAAGCAGCGCGCCAAGGAGTGCGTGGCGGCCGGGGCGGACGTGCTGGTGTTCGACATCGCCCACGGCCACTCCAACCATGCCATCGATGCGGTTGCCGAGCTCAAGCAGAACTATCCCCAGGTGGAGGTCATCGCCGGCAATGTCGCCACAGCCCAGGGGGCGGTCGATCTGGTTGAGGCGGGGGCCGATGCCATCAAGGTGGGGGTCGGGCCCGGCGGGGTGTGCACCACCCGACTGGTGGCCGGGGTCGGCATTCCGCAGCTGACCGCCATCGTGGATGTGGTCGAAGCCCAAGTCGGTGTTCCCATCATCGCCGACGGCGGGATACGCACCTCTGGCGACATCGCCAAGGCTCTGGCGGCGGGCGCCAACTCGGTCATGATCGGCAGCCTGTTCGCCGGCACCAAGGAGAGCCCGGGCGAGGTTGAGTCGACCCCCGGCGGATTGATGAAGAGCGTGCGGGGGATGGCTTCTTTTGAGGCGGAGGTCAAGCGGGCCGAGCGCCATGGTCTGGAGCTGGAGGATGAATATTTCGAGCAGCGGTCGCCCGAGGGTGTGGAGCGCAGCGTGCCCTATCGGGGCGAGGTGGCCAAGCTGGTGGGGCAGCTAATCGGCGGGCTGAAGAGTTCCATGAGCTATCTGGATGCGGACGACCTGGCGACCTTCAACAAGAATGCGTCGTTCGTCCAGATCACGTCCGCGGGACTGCGCGAAGGACACCCCCACGCCACCGACCTGGGCAGCTTCCGACACTGAGGCTGTGTTGTCCGTCGCTTCCGCTTTCGCCCTCGCCGCCGCACCGCCACCGATTTCGTCAGTCCCGCAAACCGCAACCCAAAGATTTTCACAGACCATGCCCCAGACCGTCCTAGACACCCAAGAGTTGGCCGATGAATTGTCGGCCGTGGATGAGGCCATCGGGCAGCTGCATCAAGATTCGTCTGCGGCGCAGAAGCAGGAGGTGCTGGAATTGTTCGACAGCGCCATGACCACAATTACGTTCATGTTGCGCAAGGTGCTTGGAGCTTGGCTGGCGGTTCCGCATTTTGCGATGGACTACAGCAACAAAGTCGTATTCAAAAAGGCTGTGTCTTATGGCTTGATTTCGCTGGATGATTGTGTGCGCTGGCTGACCTATTGCAACGGGTGGCGCAATGATTTCTATGGCAGCAACGTGGCCGTGGATTTGGACGAAAGCCAGGTGCTGGTTTTCATTGAAGAGTTCGCCCGGGATGCCCGAGAAATCATCAAGGTCATCGACAGCATACCAAGCGATGTTATTTTATAGAACGACTTGGATTGGAATTTTCAGCTATGAATAGCGACTTGCAAGCCTCAGTCCAGGGACTTCGCGAAACGATAAATTCGCTAATTTTTTCCTTGCAACGCGCTCAGTCTCTGAAAGATGAGCCCTCTCCCAACCTAGAGTATATTTCATACCGATCTGCCTGCTTAGACCGCTTCCAACTCATTTTGAACCACAGTGAGAATTTGATGAAGCACCTCCTGACGCTACACGGAGTATCAAGGAATGCTTTGTCGCGGATGTATTACAATGCAGTATTTGAGAATGCTTGCACACAGGGACTACTATCTAGAAATTTTGTTGATTCATGGCTAGAATTCCGTGAAGCTAGAAATGTTGCGGCCCATAACTACGGGGAAGAATCCAGTGAGAGGGTGCTCAGTCTATGCTCCTCGATGATAATGCACGCAGAAGAACTCGCGGGCCTATTTGAGGCAGAATTGTTCCAATGAAACCCAAGGCACTGAATCAAGAACCCGCTACTTTGCAGCAGTTGGCAGACAGACTGAATCTGGCTCCAAGCTATTTGGGGGAGTTGTTTGAGATACTGAAAAAACACGTCCCCAATACAGAGATTTTGGCCTATGGCAGCCGGGCTATCGGAAGAAACTGGGGAGGCAGCGATTTAGACATACTGCTTTTCCAGCCCAGTGGACAGCCCGTGCCGTTTGACAAATTTCTGAATTTGAAACGAGCGCTGGATGACAGCGACATACCCATAATGATTGATCTGCATGATTGGGTCACCGTCAAAGGATGGTTCCGCTCCTCGGTGGACGAGGCGTGCATCAGACTGACCCAAGACTAACGCAACCCAAGACCAACGCAACCCAAGACCAAAGCAATGCCAGCAACAGTTATCGTGGGCACCCAGTGGGGTGATGAAGGCAAGGGCAAGATAGTCGACTTGCTGTCGGATGAGGCACAGGTGGTGGTTCGCTATCAGGGCGGCCACAACGCCGGCCACACCATCATCGTCCAGCAAGAGAAATTCGCCCTGAAGCTGATTCCCAGCGGCGTGCTGAACCCCCATGTCACACCCGTCATCGGCAACGGCGTGGTGGTGGATCCGCAGGTGCTGATTGCCGAGATTGACGGACTTGAAGCCAGGGGGGTTTCGTGTGAGAAGCTGTTGGTGTCGGCGGGCGCGCACCTGATTTTTCCCTATCATGTGGAGCTGGACATTTTGCGCGAGCAGCAGCGGGGTGCAACCCAAACCGGCATCGGCGCCGGGCCCGGCACTGGTTCCATTGGCGCCATCGGCACGACCCGAAGCGG
>CAZERQ010000018.1:0-2987 GCA_964514465.1 uncultured Acidimicrobiales bacterium | reverse complement strand
GGCAGCGCGGGCATCGCCACTAGCATTGCCTATCCCAACAGCGGCGAGCAGATCGTAAAGATTACCGAAGTCGACCTGAGCGACCCCCGCGACCCCGAAGTGTCCCGCCACCTGCGCATCGAGGGCTACTACATCAGCTCCCGGCTCACAGGCGGCCACATCAGGCTCGTCATCAGCTCGTCGCCCCAACAGAAGCTCGGCCTGATCCAGCCCGGTTTTGGCGGCGGCAGATCCGAACAGATCGCCGAGCGGGTTAACCGCGAGCTGATCCGCGAATCCACCATCTCACAGTGGCTGCCTGAATACAGCCTGAACGACGACCTGGGCAAGCTGATCGACAGCGGAGTGCTGCTGGGCTGCAACCAGACCTTCATCCCTCAGAGCTTCGCCGGCTTCAACCAGGTTTCGGTGGTGTCGCTACCGGCCGCCGGCCCGCTTCAGCTGCGCGACGCAACCTCGGTCATGGCCCAGGGCGAGACCGTCTATGCCTCGACCGACAGCCTCTATGTCAGCCACGTCGTGCGAGACTTTGACTTCTCCCCGCGCCGCCCGCGCAACCTCACCGAAGAGACCGCCATCCACAAATTCGCGCTGCTGCCCAGCGGCCAAGCCAACTATGAAGGCTCAGGCGCGGTGGTCGGCCGTCCGCTGAACCAGTTCGCTTTCCATGAGCACAACGGGCACCTGTTCGTGGCCACCACCCAGTTCGGTGCCAACTTCGAGGACAGCCAGAGCTATGTTACCTCCCTGCAAGACCACGGCGACGAGCTGGCCATTTTGGACAAGGTCGGCAACCTGGGCCGGGGCGAGAGCATCTTTGCTGTGCGCTATGTGGGCGACACGGCCTATGTGGTGACCTTCCGCCGCACCGACCCGCTCTATGTGGTTGACCTGTCTGATCCGACCGATCTGGTGACCCAGGGCGAGCTCAAGATCACCGGCTATTCGGCCTATCTGCATCCCGTGGGGGCCGATCTGCTGCTGGGCGTGGGGCAGGAAGCCACCGAGCGGGGAGTCACCACCGGCGTCAAGCTGTCGCTGTTTGATGTGTCTGACCCGACCGACCCGCAGGTGCTGGACGACCTGGTGCTGGAGGGCGGCAGCTCCGATGTGGAGTGGGATCACCGGGCGTTTTTGTGGTGGGCGCCGGAGAGCTTGGCCGTGGTTCCGGTGAATAATTATCGGACGGGTTTTTATGGCGCGATTGCTGTGCGCATTCGTGCCGCCGGAGATACGCACAGCCTTACGCTGGACGAGAAGATCAGCCACGAACAGGATCGGAGGAACTGCGTGCCGTGGCCGCTGGGACGGGAGGTGCCGGACGAGTCGTTTGACCTGGACGAGCCAGTCAAAGACGAATGGTGCGACGACTACGGCCAGTCAGCGATTTTGCGCTCGCTGGTGGTGGGGGACGACCTGTGGACGCTGTCGCACAACTTGCTGCAAGCCAACGATCTGGATTCGCTGAACTTGCGGGCCTGGGTGCGGCTGCCCGACTAGCTCGGCCGAGCTAGCTCGTCTTCACCAATATTCGCTCGGCGGCAAAGGCATCCACCCGGATGTCTGACCCCGCCAGATTGACGGTGGTGGCGCCGTCGGGCGAAGAGTGCAGCACCTCGCCGTCGGTGCCGGGCATCAGCGAAACCGACTCCAAGAATTCCAGCAGGCCCGGCGTGCATTCCAACTCCTCGCGGATGCGCATGACCGTGAAGCGGCTGCCCGCATCCAACTGCGACAGATTGCTCATGGACGGCTCAACATATGAGGAGCCGGGGATGGGGTTGCCGTGCGGACAGGTGGTGGGCTCCTCCAGCAGGCGGTTCATGGCCTTCTCCACCGCCGGGGATATGACGTGCTCCCACTTGCCCGCTTCGTGGTGGGCGTCCGTCCAGTTCAGCCCCAGCACATCGGTCAAAAACCGCTCGGCCAGACGATGCCGCCTGACCACCGCGTGGGCCAGCTCGCGCCCCTCGTCGGTCAGCTTGATGGTGCGCGAATGCGGCTCCACCAGCCCCTCCTCGCGCATCCGAGAGATCATGGTTGAGACCGCGGCACGCGACACCCTCACCCGCTCGGCTATGCGAGACTGGATGACCTTGAGGTTGTCCTCCTCCAGCTCGAAGATGGCTTCGCAATATTCCTCAAAGGCTGGGTGATGCTCGCGGGGCTCATAGGGCATGGCTATAGTCTAGGCGAGCCTGGCCGCGGGCGGGCCCGGGGACGGACGGGCTAATGCCGCGGGCGGGCCGCTGCAGCCCAGCCCGGCCACTGCAGCCCAGCCCGGCTACTGCAGCTCGGCCGACAGATGACCCGGGCGGTCCTCCTTGGAAGTGTCCTGCCCCTGGGCGCGCACTGCCACCGCCTTGTTGACCGCATTCAAAAAAGCCCGAGCCGAGGCCTCCACCACATCGGTGGACAGACCCCGTCCGGCAACCTCAATGCCGTCATCGGTGGTGAAGCGCAGGGCCACGTCCGCCAGGGCATCCACCCCGCCGGTCACGGAGTTGACGCTATAGTTGGTCAGCGTCCCATAGACGCCCGTGGCCTCCTTGATGGCATCGCAGGTCGCCGCCACCATGCCGTCGCCTTCCTTGTGCACGGTGTGGCGCTGGCCGTCATCGGCCTGTCCGCCCGTACCCTGTCCGCCCCCGCCCCGTCCGTTCTCCACCACAACCACGGTCGCGCTGGGCGTCCCCGAAGCCACATTGCCGCCGTGGCACTCCAAAAATTCCAGACTGAATGCCTGGTCGTCTGAGCCCTTGATCTCGTCGGCCACGATGGCTTCCAGGTCGGCATCGGACAGCTGGATCTTGCGGTCGGCCAGCTCCTTGAAGCGGAAGAATGCTGTGTTCAGGGCGTCGCCCTCCAGGTTGTAGCCCAGCTGCTTCAGACGATCCGAAAAGGCGAACCTGCCGGAGTGTTTGCCCAGCACAATCTGGCTTTCGCCCTGGCCGACCGCCGCCGGATCCATGATCTCATAGGTGGTG
>CAZERQ010000017.1:0-6472 GCA_964514465.1 uncultured Acidimicrobiales bacterium | reverse complement strand
GGGGTGGGTTGATGGTTGGGTTGGTTTTGGGTTTGGGATGCGGGACAGTTTTGGCCGGCGCCTCACAGCTCGCCTATGACCCTGATCGGCGCATTCACCTGGCGCACGACATCCAGGCCGCGCAGTTCGGCCACGGCTGCTTGCATGTCGGCTTCGCGGGCCAAGTGCGTCAAAAAGAACAGCCTCGCCTGGTCGCCGAGGCCGTCTTGTTCCATCCAGCGTATGGACACTTGATGGCGACCGAACACAGCCGACACCAGCGACAGCACGCCCGGGCGGTCGGCCACGTCCAGGCTGAGGTAGTAGCCGCTTTGGAGCTCTTCGATGGGCAACATCGCCACCGGTGGGCGGGCCGCGGGGTTGGCCCCGGTGCCGCCCGAGCCGGAACCTTCGCTGTCCGAGCCGGTCCGTTGCAGGCGTCTGTCTCTGACCTCGCGGGCAGCCTCAATCAGATCACCCAGCACCGCGCTGGCTGTGGGTGAGCCGCCGGCGCCCGGGCCGTAGAACATCAACTCCCCCACCGCCTCGCCCTCCACGAAAACCGCGTTGAAGGCGTCGCGCACTGAAGCCAGGGGATGCGCCGCCGGCAACAGGGCCGGGTGAACCCGCACCATCATGGCGCCACCCGCGGCACCGCCCTCGGCGCCGCTCCCGGCAACACTCTCGGCCCCGTCCGCGAATTCGATGACCGCCAGCAGCTTGACCACATAGCCGAGCTTTTGCGCCGTCTGAATGTCGTCCAGCTGCAGGTCGGCGATGCCCTCGCAGTGCACGTCATCTATTCTGACCGCGGAGTTGGACGCGATGGAAGCGAGTATGGCGGCCTTGGCGGCGGCATCGTGTCCGGCCACGTCTGCGGTTGGGTCGCGCTCGGCATAGCCCAGCTCCTGGGCCTGGGACAGGGCCGCTTCATAGGAGACATTGTGGTCGGCCATCTGGGTGAGGATGTAGTTAGTCGTGCCGTTGACGATGCCCATTATGGTGTGGATCCTCTCGCCCGCCAGCGACACCTGGAGCGGACGGATGAGCGGAATGCCGCCGGCCACGGCCGCTTCGAAGTGAACCTCTGCACCCGAGTTGGCGGCCGCTTCGAACACCTGCTCGCCGTGGCGCGCCAGCAGTTCCTTGTTGGCGGTCACCACCGGCTTTTGCGCGGCCAGGGCGGTCAGCACCAGATCCAGCGTGGGGTCGGTGCCGCCCATCACCTCGACCACCACGTCTATATCGTCCCGGGCCACGATGCCTGCCGGGTCGTCAGACAGCAGCTCGGCCGGCACGGACTTGGGGCGCGGACGGGACAGGTCGGCCACGGCGATGGCGGCAACCTTGAGCTCCAGGTTTTGGCGCTCGGCGATTTGGGGGGCCTGTTTGGCCAGCAACTCCAGCAGGGATGCCCCGACCGTGCCGCAGCCCAGCAAGGCGATGCGCACAGTGTTCGGGGTTTGCGCGGGGTTGGAGTTTGGCGCGGGGTTGGAGGGCCGCGTAGCTTTTGGAGTCACAGGTTTAAGGTTAATCTAGGGGGGCTGCTTCTCGGCGCGTGCTTCAGCACTTCCACAACTCTGGGTCGCCGGACAAAAACAGTGGGCCACACGATATGGCTCGGCGCACGGGCTGTTCGGCGATGAAAGTTATGAGCGCCGGCATCACCGGACGCAACTCAACCAACACCACAATGCGCCATCGCTCAATTGGATATTGTAGCATGTCGTTCCACTCGGGCGAGCCGCTGGTGACTGAGTCGAGCGGGTTGGAGAAGCAATCATTTGTGCCACCCAGAACCGGTAACGGCTTGTTGGGAAAGCTAATCCAGACCTTGACATCCGGCCAGTTGCTGTCAAGCACATCTATGTCGCGCTCCTCACCTGCCATGGGGCGGTTAGGGCAAGGTTCCCTAGGGGGTGGGTCACCTGGGCCGGGTGGGTCATCTGGGTCGGGTGGGTCAAACCGTATTGACGGGATATTGGTGCCCCAGTCAAAGCAGGCATCGCCCACGATCCAGCGGGACGAGGCGCACATCCGGCTGTATACCTCTCGTCTGCCCACCTCGATCAGCCAGTCTGACGTTACCAACTCTATGAACGCCTCCTTGCGCTCGTCTCTAAATGTGGTCGGGTCGTCTTCGGGCAGCGGTAGCAGTCCGTGAAGATCTTCGCCAGGTTGCACCCGGGGCCGCAGCTCGTCGGGCAGCTCCTGGGGATGGGTGGCGCGCAGTATTTCTTGGATGTGTATGACCGCGGCATCGGCTGAAACCTGCGCCACGGATGCCGACTGCGAAGTTGTGAAAATGAAGAACACCAGAAAAATCAGCAGCAGCACGGGGATGGTCAAAATCAGGGTGGAGATGACCTGCCCGCGCTCGTCGTCGCGGTGCGTCCCGCGCGTGTGGCAGTCCAGGTTGCCGTCAGTGCGCCCGGCGGCTAACTCTCGCCCGGCGACCGAGTTGCCTCTGCCCCGACCGCCCGCGTCCCAGCCGCTCAACTTCTTGCTCATTTCTATACGCATTTTGACCCCGACAATGCTTCTAAGTTTAATGGCTGGCGCGGCGCACCAAGTCAATCGGCTAAATTCTTTGTATGCCTATGGAACAGCTTTTGAAAGACAGAACTGCCGTGGTGACCGGCGGCGGCAGCGGTATTGGCCGGGCTACTTGCCTGCTTTTGGCGCAGGAGGGCGCCAGCGTTGTGGTGACCGATGTGGTCGGCCAAAGCGCTTTGGACGTGGCCCAGGAAATCGAGTCGCAGGGTGGCCAGGCCTGTGGGCTGAAGGTCGATGTTACCTCCGAATCCGATGTGGCCGAGATGGTGGCGGTGGCGGTGCGGGAGTTCGGCGGGCTGGATTGCGCGGTCAACTGCGCCGGCATCAGCACCGCGCCGGAGGCATTCACCAAGCTTTCGCTGGAGAGCTGGAACCGTATGGTCGGCATCGCTTTGACGGGGGTGTTCTTGTCGATGAAGCACGAGCTGGCGGCCATGGAAGCTGCTGGTGGGGCTGACTCGGGGGCTGGTGGTCGCGGGGCGGACAAGTCGATCGTCAACGTGTCATCGGGTGCCGGCTTCACTCCGGCTCCGGGGCAGCCTCACTATACGGCCGCCAAGCACGGCGTGCTGGGACTCACCAAGAGCGCGGCGCGCGAATATGCTGCCCGCGGCATCCGCATCAACGCCATCTGTCCGGGCATGACCGACACTCCAATGTTGCGCGAGCACTTTGAGCAGGCACCTGAGATGGAGCAGATGCTAGCCCAAATCGCGCCTTCGGGTCGGCTGGCTCTGCCTGACGAGATTGCCCACACTGCGGTTTGGCTGTGCTCTGACCGGGCTTCCTATATCAGCGGGGAGAGCCTGGTTGTGGACTATGCGGGGTTGTGTCGCTGACGGGACGGGAGTCGCGGCGGGGGCGGGGAAAACGCGGGCGGGATCGGTCGCTGACGGGACGGCTAGTATGACCGAGCCACGACAGCCACCAGGTCCGGCTCGTCGTCGCTTTCTGGCAGTGAGCCGTCCGAACGTGTAAGGCAGCGCACCGAAACCCCCTCTCCGGCGATGCCGGCTTCGCCTTGCTGGGCAACCAGCTCCCAGGGCACGCGGGCAAAACCGGTCTGGGCGATCTCCACCGCCTCGTCCAGCGTGCCGGCGTCTTGGGTTTGGCCGTCCAGCCAGCCCTTGGCCTGATCAAACATCCCGGTCTGCTGCTGCTCCAGCGTCTCAGCGATCCGGCCGGGCAGCTCCGCCAGCGCAACGGACACCTTGGCGGCCGCCTTGTCGTCCACCAGATCCCGGCGCACCAGAACCCCCGTCCCTTCCGACACATCGCGCGGGCCCAGCTCCACCCGCACCGGAACGCCCTTCAGCTCCCAGTCGGTGCTGCGCCGGCCGAATGAGGCATCGGTGTTGTCGTCCAGACGGACACGCTCGGCTCCCAGCAGATCGGCCAGCTCCCGGCGCAGCTGCTCGGCCGCGGCAGTAACCTCCTCGCCTTCGCGCACCACCAAAATCACCAC
Source organism: uncultured Acidimicrobiales bacterium (assembly GCA_964514465.1). Lineage (GTDB taxonomy): Bacteria > Actinomycetota > Acidimicrobiia > Acidimicrobiales > Hopanoidiivorantaceae > Hopanoidiivorans. The sequence continues at coordinate 2,472 of CAZERQ010000017.1, read as the reverse complement.
CTGAGTGGGTGCCAGTCTGGGCGGAACCCGCAGGCCGTGGTCGTCGCCGTGCACCATTATCAGCCCACCCAGCATGCGGGTCGAACAGCCCCAGGACGTCTGCCAGACGTGCTGCTCCTGTCCGTTTTGATCCAAAAATGTGATGTCGAACATGCGCGAGAAATTCTGTCCCAGCTCGTGGCTGGTGGCCATCTGCAGCGCCTTGCCGTCTCTCATCATGGCTTCACAGCACAGGCTGTTGGTGGCTCCGGGGAAGGACTCGAACTTCGACTTCATGCCCGTGACGGTTGGGATGGCCAGCACGTTCTCCATGAAATCCTGATAGACCTCGTGGAGGATCTTGACGGCATAGTCCCGGGCTTCCTGGCGGGTGGCGTGCGCGGTATGGCCCTCTTGCCAGAGGAACTCGCTGGTCCGCAGAAATATCCGGGGGCGCATCTCCCAGCGCACCACATTGGCCCACTGGTTGACCAGCAGCGGCAGGTCGCGATGGCCCTGCACCCACTTGGCGAAGGATGCGTTGATGACCGTCTCGCTGGTGGGGCGCACGATGGCCGGCTCCTCCAGCTCCTTGCCGCCTCCGTGGGTCACCACCGCCAGCTCGGGGGAGAAACCTTCCACGTGGTCGGCTTCCTTTTCCAGATAGCTTTGGGGAATGAACAGCGGAAAATACGCGTTCTCGGCGCCGGCCGCCTTGATGCGCTGGTCGACCTCTGCTTGCATGGCCTCCCACAGGGAATAGCCGTAGGGGCGGATGACCATGGTGCCGCGCACGGGGCCGTTTTCGGCCAGGGCGGCTTTGGCGATCACGTCCTGATACCAGCGGGGGAAGTCGGTGGCTTGGGCGGCGAGTTTCACTTGGCTTAGTGTATTGGACGGGACGGGAATTGCAGGGCGGGATCAGCCCTTGCGGATGGTGTCGATCTTGACCTGCGCGGCGTTCACGTCGTCACCTTGCGCTTCCAGCAGAGCATTGCGGTCTTTTTCGGCTTCGGCTTGGGCGCGCTGGGTGTCGACCCGCTTCAGCGCCTCGTCGGCCCCGTGCTCATGGATATATTCGGCCCACTCCACCAGAGTCCCCACCATCTCGTCCTCGGGCACCACCGCCACGTTCTGTCCCTTGACGAACAGATGGCCGCGCTTGTTGCCGGCCGCGATTCCCAGGTCGGCGTCTCGGGCCTCGCCGGGGCCGTTGACCACACAGCCCATGACCGCCACCTGCAGCGGTATCTCCCGGTCGCCAAAAGCCTCCATGGCGGCGTTGGCCACCTCATACACGTCTATCTCGGCGCGCCCGCAGCTGGGGCAGGCGATCAGGTCCACGTTCTTGCGCTCGCGCAGACCCAGGGACTCCAGCAGCTGGCGGCCGGCTCTGGCTTCCTCCACTGGATCGGCCGTCAGGGAATAGCGGATGGTGTCGCCGATGCCCTCGGCCAACAGCGTGGCGATGCCGGCGGTGGACTTGACCAGCCCGGCGGGTGGCGGGCCGGCTTCGGTGACGCCCAGATGCAAGGGGAAGTCGGTGACCTCGCTTAGTTGGCGGTAGGACTCGATCATCAGCGGCACGCTGGACACCTTGACGGAGATCTTCACCAGATCAAAGCCGACCTCCTCGAAATAAGCCAGCTCGGTCAGGGCCGACTCGACCATGGCTTCGGGGGTTACCTTGTCGCCATGTTTTTTGTAGAGGTCGGGATGCAGGGAGCCGCCGTTGACTCCGATGCGGATGGGCACCGACCGCTCCCGCGCCGCCGAAGCCACCGCCTTGATGTGTTCGGGGCGGCGGATGTTGCCGGGGTTCAGGCGCAGGCAGGCCACCCCCGCCTCCAGCGCGGCCAGCGCCATTTTGTATTGGTGGTGGATGTCGGCCACGATGGGCACCGGCGAGCGGGGCACGATCTGGGCCAGACCTTCGGCCGCCTCCAGCTCGTTGCAGGTGCAGCGCACGATGTCGGCCCCGGCTCCGGCCAGGGCATAGATTTGCGCCAGCGTGCCTTCCACGTCGGCGGTCTTGGTTATGGTCATGGACTGGACGGACACCGGCGCGTCGCCGCCCACCGGAACCGACCCGACCATGATCTGGCGCGTCTTGCGTCTGGGAAATGCCGACTCTATTTGCATGGGCGCGGGCTTTCTTGCGCGGGCGGGGACACAGAATCGGACGGAAGCTCGGACATGGCACGGGCCTCGCCTATACCCCGATGGGATCGACCACGTCCAAATAGAGCGCGGCCACGCCGATGGCGACGAAGATGGCCAGCACCGCGTATTGGAGCGGAATCAGTTTGGAGGCGTCGATGCGATATGGCTTGTGCGGGCGGGAGCGCAGCTTCTCATAGGTCGCCACCACCACGTGCCCGCCGTCAAAGGGCGGCAACGGCAGCAGGTTGAACATGCCGATGAAAATGTTGACCGCGGCATACAGGAACAAAAGCAGCGACCAGTTGCCGCTGTCTCCCAGGTTGGTGGCCA
>CAZERQ010000016.1:0-11790 GCA_964514465.1 uncultured Acidimicrobiales bacterium | reverse complement strand
CCTGGCGGCCGTGCGCTGAAGTTCTATTCTTCCGTGCGGATAGACGTGCGCCGCATCGAGGCCATCAAGAACGGCACCGATGCCATCGGCAACCGCACCCGGGCAAAGGTGGCCAAGAACAAGTGCGCCCCGCCGTTCAAGGTGGCCGAGTTCGACATTATGTATTCCCAGGGCATCAGCCTGGAGGGTTCGCTGCTGGATGTCGGCGTCGAAAAGGGTGTGGTCAACAAGTCCGGCGCTTGGTACACCTTTGAGGGTGAAAAGCTGGGGCAGGGCAAGGAGAACGCCAAACTCCACCTGAAGGAGAATCCGGAGTTGGCCGAGGTCATCCGCGGCAACATCCTTGATGTGCTGAGCGAAGCCGAAGCCCAGGCCTAGCGCCCAAACCCCAGGCCTAGCGCCCAAACCTGAAGCCCAGGCCTGGCGCCTTGACCGGTGCCCAGGCCTGGTTGTCTAATCCTGAAGCTCAGGTCTGGCCCCCAGCCTGAAACACTTGAGCGGGTGAGGGGAATCGAACCCCCGTTCTCAGCTTGGGAAGCTGATGTTCTACCATTGAACTACACCCGCCGGTGAAGCTATGCTAGCACACTTTAGTCTAGCACTTATATCTCGCGCTCAACCGTAGCTCATCTTCTGCTCAGCAACCACGCAGCCCTAGCAACCACGCCACCCTGCAACTAAACTCAAATTCTAGTGCCCGACATGAACTCAGTTGGGCACCAGTTTGAACACAGCAAAGGAGCCAAAATGCTAAGCAACCAGACAATTGTCATCACCGGACTCACAGGACAGGTCGGCAAACCCGTGGCAGAGGCACTCGCCAAGGACAACGAGGTCATTGGTCTGGCGCGGTTTTCTGATCCAGCCACTCGTGAGCAGCTGGAGTCGGCCGGGGTCAACTGCGTGGTCGGCGATCTTGGGGCGGGCGAGTTCGGCGACACCCCACGAGATGCTGACTATGTGCTGCATTTTGCGGTCGCCAAGACCATGAGCTTTCCAGACGACCTGCGGGCCAACGCCGAAGGCACCGGACTGCTGATGAACCACTGCCAGACAGCCAAAGCATTTTTGCATTGTTCATCCACCGCGGTGTATGAGCCCAACGGGCACCACCAATTTGGCGAGGACGATCCGCTGGGCGACAGCCACAGGGTTCCAGCCATGGCAGCCTTTATGCCCACCTACAGCATCTGCAAGATTGCCAGCGAAAGCACTGCCCGGCTGATGGCACGGCTACTTGACTTGCCGACCGTCATCGCCAGGCTGAACGTGCCCTATGGCCACAGCGGAGGCTGGCCGCTGATGCATCTGGAGATGATTCTGGCCGACCAGCCGGTCCATGTCCACACCGACAGCCCCAGCATGTTCAACCCGATCCATGATGACGACATCCTGCGTCAGATCCCGCAACTGCTCGAGGTTGCCGGCGTCCCGGCGGTGACCTTGAATTGGGCCGGCAAGGAAGCCGTCAGCATCGAAGACTGGAGTCGGTTCCTGGCGGACTTGGTGGGCAAGGAAGCCATCATCGAACACTCAGATGACGTTCTGGCCAGCGTCAGCACCGACAACTCCCTGATGCACTCGCTGGTCGGCGAAACCGAAGTCAGCTGGCAGGACGGCATGCGCCGGATGGTGCAGCACTTCCATCCCGAGCTGGTCAAATAGAAGTTTGCCTGCTTGATGTTATGAGGCTGGACGTGTAAATCGCGAACACGCTGATGCCGCATCCAACCAGATATGCGGTCGTGAAATTCCCCGGCGATCGGCCGTCGCCCAGCACCAGCAGCAGCGTTTGAATTCCGGTCGCCACGGCGATGCTGCTCAAGGTCTGCGTGACGCCCATGGCAACACCCAGATCCTCGGGCGGCACGGCTTCTGAAATCACCAGCTGCAAAGACGGCATCACGAAACCCAAACAGGCCCCCGACAAGGCCAGCCCGACAATGGCCAGCCACAGCATGTCCAACTGCGGACTGGTTGCGAACGCCAACATTGAGACGACCATGCACGCAGACCCCAGCATGGTGGTGAACCGCTCTCCGAAATTCTTGGCCAATAGCCCCCCGACCGGCGACCCCATGCTGAACGACATCGGCCGGATCAACAAGAACAAGGTCACCACCGCCAGCTCGATGCCGAAGTGATACTGCAACAGCAAAGGCGTCACCACGAACCCGCCCATATAAACGAAGTTGGCCAGCGCCGATGTGGCCGCCGAGCCGGTGTAGTTCATCAGACGGAAATATTTGAGCGGCACCAGCGGAATCACATCGGGTGAGCGCAGCTTGGTCTGCGAACCCAAAAACACAATGAAAGCCGCCACGCCAATCCCCAAAAGCAAAACCGCCGGTGCGCTGCTAAATCCCCAGCTGGCGCCCCGGTCAATTCCCAAAAGCAGACCGGTGGCGGTGACAGCCAGAAGCACGGAGCCGACATAGTCGACCGAGACGTCCTGTTTGCGCTCGGTGGTGCGGAACACAAAAAAAGCAAAAATCCCACCCATCAGCGCCACCGGCCCATACAAGAAGAAAATCGACCGCCAGCCCAGAATGTCCACCACCGAACCGCCCACTGCCAAGCCCAAAGCCGGGCCTCCGGTCACGACCGCGTGGAACCACCCCAAAGCGCGCGGGCGCATATTCACGGGAAACGCCATCAGCATCATGGCCATGCCCGTGGGTGTGGTCATGGAACCGCCCAGCCCCGACAGGATCCGAAAACCGATCAGGCTGATGGGATCCCAGGCGAAGCCGCAACAGAACAGGCCCAGCACGAACAGACTGCTGCCCGCAATATAGACCCGGCGGTGGCCGTAGAGGTCACCCAGTTTGCCGGCGATGGTGGTGCCGATTGCCTGGGCCAAAAAAGCGCCGGTCAATGTCCAGGCCAGCAGTGTTTCCGATGTGTCCAGGTCGTCTGAGATCTGCTTGAGCGAAGCGCCGATGATGGTCATGGTCGAGCCGTGCGCCAGCAGAGCCAGCAACACGATAAACAAAACCTTCCAGGCATAACCGATCGGCTCAGACGGCTCAAGGACGAGGTCTTCTGGTCTTATGTCATTGGCCGCCCGGCCCCGACCCGACTCCGCCGGGGATCCCCCTTCGTCCGGTTGTGTCGGCGTCACAGGCTGCTCAAAAGATGCCCCAACCTGTCACGCTTGGCCCTCAGATAGTCGATGTTCTCATGCGACGGCACGGTCTCAAGCGGCACCCTCTCCAAAACTTCAATCCCCAGCTCGCTCAGCTGGTCGATCTTGGACGGATTATTGGTCAGCAGACGAATGCGAGACACGCCAAGCTGCCCCAAAATCTCAGCGGCCACACCGTATTGCCTGGCATCGGCGGGAAAGCCCTGGTGCAGGTTGGCGTCCACCGTGTCGCGGCCGTCATCTTGCAGACGGTATGCCTGCAACTTGTGCCGCAGACCGATGCCCCTGCCCTCATGGTCGCGCAGGTAAAGCAAAACGCCCCGCCCGGCAGTGCCGATAATTTCCATGGCCATGTCGAGCTGCTTGCCGCAGTCGCAGCGTTGCGACCCCAGCACGTCTCCCGTGATACATTCAGAATGGACGCGCACCAAGACAGGCTCGCCGCCTGCTTCGCCGTCTGCGATGTCGCCCGCCGCGCCGCCGGACGTGCCGCTTGCGATGTCGCCGTCGCCCGACGCGCCGTCTGCGAGGTCGCCCCAAACGCACACCAGATGTTCACGCGCCTGTCCGCGGGCCGAGCCGTCATTGGCGAAAGCGTAGGCCGTGAACTCCCCGTGCTGTGTGGGGATTCTCGCGCTGGGAAGCTCGGTGAAGCTCCTTGTGCTGGTTGCGTCATTGACGCTGGCTGGGTCGGAGTTGGCTGGACTGGTCATCTTGGGTCGGAAGGCAGGGGCGTGGCCAGTGAAAACTGCGTCAAAGACCACTGAATTTCTAGGCTACATTATTCTGCCCAAAATCCCTTGCCCGCGCCCATCCGACCCGCTCTCGCCCAACCGACCTGCGCCAGCCGCGCCCCACCCGCGCCCGTCCGGCCGACCCACGCCAGCCGCGTCCCACCCCAGCTTGCGTCCGCGCCAGCTCAACCAGCGCCAGCGCCAGCTCAGCCCATCGACACCGACCTGTCCGCCGCCTCAAATCCCGCGGCAACCTGTCGCGTCGCCTGGGCCAGCTGGTCATATGTCATCCGCAACGACGACATCGCCGCCATGAACTGACCTGAAATCACGGTCTCCTCATAGTCGGCCACGAACTCGGCCAGCTTGGACTTGAAGTCCTGAGCGGTGCTTTGCGCCCCATCAAGAATCCGGTTGAGGTTCACGTTCAGGTTGGCCTCGGCCTCCTCCACGACCACCCGGGAGTTGCCCTGCCAGCTGGTCGAGGCAAAGACCGAGCGCATGGCCTGGGCCTGGCTGCGGCACTCGGACACCTTCGAGTTGATGTGGTTGACCAGAGAGTTGGCCAGGGCATCGTACTCCGCCTGCTGACTGCGGGCAAAAGCCGAAATCTCCTGGCTGCGGGCGAAGGTGTCCTGGCCGGTCAAGGCAAAACGGCCCGCTGCGCTCTCCATCTCTGAAATGTTTCCGCCGATTAGTGGCATGATATTTTCCTTTCGGTTGGGAATGGGTTTGCTATCTATTGTCATTATTGCACACCAAAGCTGCAAATCAGCCCGAAAAACCCAACTTTTTCGAAATAAATTTTTTGGCGCAATTTCGCGCAATTCTGTCCTACCGCCCGCGCCAGCACCCGCCAGCGCGTTCCCATGCACCCGCGCGCCCAACTCGGCTACTATATATGCAACCACCGAACCAACCCAAACCACACACCCCGCAAAGGAGCCAAGCCCATGCCATCCAACAACCGAGTCGCCGGCAAAGTCGCCATCATCACAGGAGCCGCCCGCGGCCAGGGCGAAGCTGAAGCCCGCCTGTTCGCCAGCGAAGGCGCCAAAGTTATCGTGGCCGATGTGCTCGACGAGCAGGGCCAGGCCGTCGCCGCCGACATTGGCGATGCCGCCACATTCGTCCATCTTGACGTCAGCTCCGAATCCGACTGGGCCGCAGCCACCGCCGCCGCCAAGGATCTGGGTGGCGCTTCGGTGCTGGTCAACAACGCCGCCATCTTGACCCCGGCCGCCATCGAAGACACTTCCCTGGACGACTACCTCAAGGTCATCAACGTCAACCAGATCGGCACCTTCCTGGGTATGAAGGCCGTGTTCGAGCAGATGAAATCCAAAGGCGGTGGCGCCATCGTCAACATCTCTTCCATTGACGGCATGCAGTCCAAGAACGGCCTCATCTCCTACACCGCCTCCAAGTTCGCCATCCGCGGAATGACCAAGACGGCCGCCATCGAGTGGGGGCGCTATGGCATCAGGGTCAACTCGGTTCATCCCGGCGGGGTCAACACTCCGATGGGCAACCCGATGGACGACCCGACCGCCGAGAAGGAGCCTTATCAGTTCCAGGCCATCAACCGCATCGGCAAGCCCGAGGAGATCGCCGCGGCTGTTTTGTTTTTGGCCAGCGACGAGGCGTCCTATGTGACCGGGGCGGAGCTGTCGGTGGACGGAGGCTGGCGGGCTGGGCTCATAACACCAGGGCTGCCTGGCACCGACTTCACGGTTGAATACGGCTATAGCTGAGCCGCGCCCGATCCCGCCCAATCCCTGCCCGATCTCCAAACAACCCAACCAAAAGGAACACCAACCCATGTCCAACTCCGAACTCAAAACCACCAAAGCCACCCAGGATCTGCTCGACCTGATGAAGACCCTCGACCAGAAATTCCTCACCGGCGAGCACGCACCCAAAGACCCGACCACCGTCCTCGAGGGCTACAAATGGATCTTCTCCATCACCCAGGTCGCCATGGAGGTCTATGTCTGGGGCGACAAGTTCAAACCCCGCTTCGTTGAGATTGTCGGCCCGGCCAAGAAGTGGGGTGGCGACAACAGCGATGCCTTCTATTTCATGGCACCCATCGACCCGTCCCGCACATACAAAGTCTCAGTCGACCCGGGCGATGCCGTCTATCTTTCGCTGACGGTCTATGGTGGGCCCGATGACGGCCACTGGTCCGAGCGCATCGTCAGCCTGCTCAACACCACCCAGATGGAGCCGAACCCCGATGGCACCTACACCGTCATTTTGAGCCCCGACAAGCACGATGGCAACTGGATGAAGCTGGAGCCCGATGCGGTCGTGGCCATCACGCGGGACTATATGAACGACCCCGTGGGCGGGCGCAAGGCGGTCTGGGATATAGAGTGCCTGGACGAAGCACCGCCCTATGAGCTGACCGACGACGACCTGGCCAGCCGGTTTGAGATCGTGAAGACCTGGGTGGAGAATCAGGCGTCGTTGGTGCCGACTGCGCTGGGCCAGCCCAACCACGTGGACGACCCCTTCCCTGTTCCGAAAAAGACGTTCGGCTGGGCGGCGGGCGATGCTGCCTATGCCATGGGTTCGTTTGAGTTGGACGAGGGTGAGGCGCTGGTGCTGCGCGGACGCAACCCCGAATGCGTGTTCTGGAATGTGTGTTTGTGGAACCAGTTCCTGCACACGTTTAATTACGACTACGACCCGGTCACGGCCAACGGCTCGCGCATTGAAACCGGCGCAGACGGCAGCTGGGAGATCGTCTTGTCGCACGAGAACCCGGGAGGGGCCAACTGGATTTCAACGCAGGGGCGCCCGCAGGGTCGGATCTTTTTCAGGTGGTTCCTGCCCGAGAGCACGCCCGGTCCGGTTGAGGCCGAGGTTGTGCCGCTGTCGGATCTGGGCTAGCGGTTTTGGAGGAGACCACCGGCGGGCAGTCCAGTCAGGGGGACGAAGTCACCGCCGTGAGCCATGCCGCGAACCCTACCGCGAGCCAAGCCGCAGACGAGACCGCGAGCCAGTGCGCCACCGTCCGCCCGCGGCTGCTGTATGTCTGCACGGGCAACGCCGCCCGCTCGGTGATGGCTACCGTCATTACCCGCCACCGCAGCGACTTGTTCGATGTCGCCGGCGCCGGCACGCACGTGGTCGAGGGCTGCCCCATGGGGATGCGCACCCGGCGGTCGCTTGAGGCGCTGGGTTTGTCGGATCCGACCCACAGGAGCACGCAGCTGAGGTTCGCCAATGCCGAGTGGGCCGACTTGATCGTGACCATGGAGCCGGGCCATGTGGAATATGTGCGGCGAGTGATGCCCGAGCACGCGCACAAGACAGTGACCCTGCGGCGACTGGTACGGATGCTGTCAGAGCTTGAGTCCAAAGCCGCGTCCGCGCCTACCCTCGCCGCCACCCCCGCGCCCGCCCCCACCTTGCGCGACTGGCTCACCCATCAACTGCCCAAACTTGCCTTGGCCGAAGTCACCCTGGAACACTGGGAACTGGTGGACGACCCCGGCTCAGGCCAACTCCTTGACTTCGAGCAAACGCTGGAGGAAGTCCATCGTCTGGTGGAGCAATTCCTCGAGCTGATGTCCATATTGCCTCATTCACAGTCCGCGCCCCGTGAGCCCCAACCCCAGCCAATCACAAACTAAATGGATCTGCGCTTCACACCACAAGAGATCGAGTTCCGCCAGCAGCTGGTCAACTGGCTCGACCAAACTCTGCCATCCATCGGCGACCCGCCACTCCGCCACGACTGGGCCGCCCGCCGAGCCTACGACTGCGCTTGGCAAAAAATGCTCCACGAGGCCGGCTATGCGGGCATCAACTGGCCCACCGAGTTCGGCGGCAGGGGAGCCACGCCCACCGAGCACCTCATTTTTCTGGAGGAGACCACTAAGCGGGGCGCGCCATATGTGGGCATGAATTTTGTGGGTCTGCTGCACGCCGGCCCAACGCTGATTGAGGAGGCCACCGACCAGCAAAAGCAGCAGCACCTGCCCCGGATTTTGCGCGGCGAGGAGATCTGGTGCCAGGGATTTTCCGAGCCGGGGGCGGGTTCGGATCTGGCGGCGCTTCAGACCAAGGCGTTCCGAGACGGCGATGACTATGTGGTGAGCGGGCAGAAAATCTGGACGTCATTTGGGCACGTGGCGGACTTTTGCGAGTTGCTGGTGCGCACCGACACCGAGGTACCCAAGCACCGCGGCATCACCTGGCTGATCTGCCCCATGGATTTGGATGGAATCACGGTGCGGCCCATACGCACCATTGCCGGTTCGGAGGAGTTCTGCGAGGTGTTCTTTGACGAGGTGCGTGTGCCGGCCGTCAATCGGGTGGGGCCCGAGAACGATGGCTGGCGGGTGGCGATGGTGACCTTCAGCTTTGAGCGCGGCACGGCTTTTATCAGCGAGCAGCTCACGGCCATGGCGCAGGTGTCCGAGCTGGCGGATTTGGCCAGACGGGTAACTCGGCGTTCGGGTAGCTCGGGCCACTCCAACAACCCAAGCGCGTCCGACAACTCAATCCCCTCCCGCAACCCAAGCGTGGCCTGGGATGACGCCGGCCTGCGCCGCGAAATAGGAATGCTGGCGGCGCAGTTGGATGCTTTGTGGGCGCTGACTTTGCGAAATGTGTCGCAGGCGCAGCGCACGGGCGTGCCCGGCCCGGGCGGGTCGGTGTTCAAGCTGGCGTTTGCGTCGGCCAAGACAAAGCTGTGCGATCTGGGAGCGCAGTTGATGGGCCGGGCCGGGCTGGAGTTGAACGAAAGCGACGACCCAACCTCAGGCAGTTTCACCGAGCAGCGGCTGTATGCCCTGTCGCTGTCAATTGCGGCGGGCACTAGCCAGATTCAGCGCAACATCATTGGCGAGCGGATCTTGGGCCTGCCGAAGGAACGCTGATGGACGCTGTTTCTGCCACCTTCCAGCTCGCACCCCCAACCAGAATTTGAGTCATGGATTTTGAGCTTTCAGATGACCAGCTAGCGCTCCAAGAAGGAGTCGAGGCATTTTGCCAAGCCCGCTTCACCAACGAACAGTTGCACGAGCTGGCCGATGACGGTGGCATGAACCGAGAGCTATGGCAGGAGTTGGCCGAGCTGGGCGTATTCGGCTTGGGGTTGCCCGAAGAGGACGGGGGAGCGGGGCTGGGTTGGGTGGAGGCGGCAGTGGTGTTCGAGCAGCTTGGCCGGTTCCTGGTGCCCGGGCCGCTGGTGGCGACGTATATTTGGGCTGTGCAAGGGCAATCTCCAGCCGCCGTCACGGGCGAAAAAATAGCCAGCCTGATGGTGGCCGATGAGCCGCCGCACTACCTTGAACATCCCGATCTGGCAGATGTAATCCTGGCGCAGCGCGGCGACGAAATTTCACTGTTGTCTGGAGCCGCCTCCAAGAAGTTTCTGGCCCAAGCCGAAGTCTGCTCACCGCTGGATCCGCTTACCCCAGTCGCAAAGTTGGATGCCGAGCAGTCAGCTGGATTACCCACAGACCCACTCGCTGTCGACCCCCTCCCCAACGCCTGGCAACAAGGCGCGGTGCTGACCTCGGCGCAACAGCTGGGTTTGGCAGTCGGGGCCACCGACCAAGCCGTGGCATATGCCAAAGAACGCGAGCAGTTCGACAAGCCCATCGGTCAGTTCCAGGCGGTCAAGCACCTGTGCGCCGATATGCTGACTGCGGTGGAGGTCGCCCGAGCTGGAGTGTATTATGCGGCGGCACTGCTGGACAACCCCGATATCGCTGATGCAGACCGGGCAGCTTCGGTGGCATGCATCACAGCCTCACAAGCAGCCGAGTTGTGCGGTCGCCACTGCGTCCAAATCCACGGGGGCATGGGCTACACTTGGGAGATGGATGCACACCTGTTCCTAAAACGGGCCTGGGTGCTGGAAACCACTTTCGGCACCCCCCACACCCACGCCGACAATCTTGCAGCTATGTATTGAGCACCACCAAATTTAGCTGCGCATCATCCACGTATCCCTGGTTTATCTTTTGCAAATCCGTTCTCTTTGCGTTGTTATTTTGGATAACCCTTAGTACGTCACTTGGGTTTTCACTTGCGGTGGGATACTTCCACCATATGTCTTCTAGTGCCTTCTCAGCAGCTTCCTTAGCCAGCGAACTACACCTTGGGTAGCGCCCAAGTATTCTGCGGAATTCTCGTCCTAACTCTAAGGATATGTTGCAACCACCCAACCCAGGGTTTTGCACCCTAAAATTCTCAAGTTTCTTTCTGTTTTGCTTGTTCTTCTGAAATGTTCTGTCGTGTGTCAGTAGTTCCTCCAAAATGATGTCAATACCTGTCTTTTCCTCTAGCGGATCCACTTTGGTCTTCAGCGAGCCACTGAATATATGGCCTCTGAGTGTACCAACGTGCTCAGTATAATTTCGGAGAAAAAATATAATACCAATTTTCTCGTTTTCTTTGTTTTTCCCGTTCACAGCCTGGTCCCTATCCCAAAATACTGTCATGCGTGTAAACAAAAAAGCAGTGGCAAAATACAAATCTTCGCTGATTGGTAATTGCGTATTCTTGTGTTGGTCCTGGCTGTGTGAACCTTGCAGGCGCTTCCATTCCTGGCTCCAAGACTCAATATATTTTTCCCACGCTCCCCGTACATCTTCAAAAGCAAGCTCAAATTTGTACGCGCTGTTGATCACCAAGCCAACTTCTGCTAGTTCTTCAATTGAAGGCATGGGGGAACGCTGACCTATTCCAGCCCAAGTTCTTCAAAACCGATGTGGCGCGACAGGTTGAAGGCACATGTCCCTGTGCCGGGGTAGTAAACCTTGATCCTAACTGCAGGCAACTCCAACTGTTTATAGAGTTCAGCCTCAACATATCCTTTCTCCCTCATGTTCTCGTGCAGCTTCAGTGTGTCAACTATGTCTTGCTTAAACTCTTCCCTTTCGACCTCATTCATCCCACTCAACTTATTTGCGAGCCACTTCTTTGTTTCCGTTTCTGCCACAGAAATGTGCCCCTCAATCATGGCCAAAGCTTCCTCGGCTGAGGTGGCTTCCACCTCTCCGATAAAGAATTCGCTCCCCACAGTGTTGCGGACCACACAACGGTAGGGTGCTGTGTCGGTAATCACGCTGGTATCGTTTTTGGTTAGCATAGTCATAATTTTATCCTATAGTGTTCGGGGGGGGATTGAAATTGTGCTGAGGGAATATTGGTCAATTATACGCAAGCATTTGGGGCGGTGGACCGTACTGGACTTGAACCAGTGACCTCTCGCGTGTGAGGCGAGCGCTCTGGCCGGCTGAGCTAACGGTCCTGACTTCTCCTTCTAGTCTAGCAGGGCTTGCGCCAAAATTTCCAACCCGACGGATCGGCTGGCTTTCACCAGCACGGCATCGCCCGGGGCCAGGTCGCCCAACCGTTCCAGCGCCGCTTCTTGGTTGGGCTCGGTCGGCACGCCATATGCCGGCTCCCCCACGGCCACCAACTCCAGTCCCAACTCGCTCGCCAGTTCAGCGGTTTCGGCGTGACCCTGTTCGTGGAAGTCACCCAGCTCGGCCATGGTTCCCAGCACTGCAACCTTGCGGCCGGCGGGCAGGTCAGCCAGCGTTCGAAGCGCGGCCGCCGCTGAAGTCGGGTTGGAGTTGTAGCTGTCGTTCAGCACCCAGAACCCCCGTTTGGACTGCTGCAGATCCATCCGCCAGGGCGACAGCTCGGCCTGCGCCAACTCGTCTGCCACCGCTTCGGGCGCGATTCCCAAGCTCAGCGCGACCGTGGCCGCCGCCAGGGAGTTGGACACATTGTGCGCGCCCGGCACGGCGAGGCGGACTTGCGCGTTTCCCCAGGGTGAGCGCAGCTGGTAGGTGGCGCAGCAGCGGTCGTCCAGGGAAATGTCTTCGGCGAACACGTCTGGGGCGCGCGCGGGGGGAGTCGCGGATGGGGGAG
>CAZERQ010000015.1:0-34477 GCA_964514465.1 uncultured Acidimicrobiales bacterium | reverse complement strand
CGCAGGGCCCGTATGGTGCGGACCTGTGCCGCCGGGTCGGGCGCGATGGGGGCGATGGATCCATTGGCCGAAGTCGGCAGGCTGTTACCCAGAGGCGTGACGCTGGTGTCGGGCGGCGGCCCGTCGCAAGGCCCCAGCACGCGCACGTCCACGTCTTGTTTGCGCAAGGCCTTGGCGATGCCCAGAACCTGACCCTGCACGCCGCCGGGCATGCTGAGGCTGTAGGGACAGACCATGCCGACGCGCATCAGCGGCCTCGCCCGGCAAGCTCGAAGTCAGACGGCCAGTTGGGCGACATCAGATGCCACTGCTGCGGAGCCCGCACAATCAGCTCCTCCAGGCGGTGCGCCAGATCCTGGGTGACACGCTGGACTTCATCTCGGAAGCGGACGCCCTGTTTGCGGGAGGTGTCAACCGGGGGCATGACCACCGCGTGCTGTCGGCCATTGTCGAAATATACCGCGGTCGGCAGCAAAGCCGCGCCGCTGCGCAACGCCAGCGTGGCCGGGCCAGCCGGCAGGGTGGTGTCTTCACCGAAGAAGCTGACCTCGATCCCGCCGCCGGCGATGTCACGGTCGCACAGCAGACAGAGCACGTGCCCATCCGCCAAAGCACGAGATGCGTTGGCTCCGGCTTGTGAGTCAAGCGCGATGACGTGCATGTTCAGCTGCTGGCGAAACGAGGTCATCCATTCGAACAGCCTGGCGCTGGCGGGGGCTTCGACCACGGCTGAGACGGGTATGCGGGGCACCTGCGTCAGCCAGTATCCGGCCCACTCCCAGTTGCCCAGATGCGGCAGCGCGAGGATGACGCCTTTGGGTTTGTTGGTGTCTGTGTCTGGGCGCCGGGCTGCCTGGATGTGTTCCCAGCCGTCATAACCGAAGCCCGAGTCGATTTCGCTGGCGGCCAGGGACTGCAGGTTTGAGGTGGCGGTGTAATAGCGCGCATAGGCCACAAATCCCTGTCTGGCTGATGCGGCCAGCTGTCTGTCGGTGGGCTGCTCTGTCTGATTGTGACACAGCACGCGCGCCAGGTGGCGTTTCAGCAGGCGGCGCTTGCGGCCGGCCATGAGATAGGACAGCTGCGCCAGTGCCCAGGCTCCCCCGCTGACCACGTGTTTGGGTGTGTGCTGTATGGCCCAGCTGCCGCCGCGGTGAAGCAGATAGGGCAGGTCGGCGCGCCAGCGTTTAGAGGTCATCTGGGTCGGCTGGGCCATCGGCGCGGGCGCCCGCGACATTCGCGGCGCGGGCTTGTCGATATATCATATAAAACCGTTGCAGCGCAGTGAACGCCACCAGGCACAACAGCGCCCACAAAATTGGGATCAGCAAAAACTCAAACACCAGACCGGCGCCCAGCACGATGAACCGCTCGGCGCGCTCCATTATGCCGCCCTTGCCCGACAGCCCCAGCGATTCGGCCTTGGCGCGCTGATAGGAAATCAGCAGCGAGACGGCCATGATCGCCACCGCCACGAAATAAACCTGGCTGTCTTCGGTGTCGTTCAGATACCAGGCGATGCCCCCCAGCAACAGCACATCCACCAGCCGGTCGGCCACCGAATCATAAAACGCCCCCTGGGTGGAGCTTGACCCGGCCGCTTTGGCCACCGGCCCGTCCAGCAGGTCGCACAGCCCCGTCGCCACCAACAGCACGAACCCCAGCCAGAGCCGCCCGGACGCGATCGCCCAAGCCGCGGCGATGGCCGTTGCGATGCCGGCCGTGGTCAGGGCATTGGCTGAAACCCCGATTTTTTGCAGGGCGGCGCCAGCCGGCTCGGCCAGCTTGTTGACCGGGTTGCGCAGGTAGCCGTCAAACATCTGCGGCCAGCAGCTCTGACCAGTCCTCGGGGTTGTCCTCCACCAACATGTCCACCACCTCGGCGCTGAGGCCGTCGATGCGCACCAGGGCTCGTCTGGCGGGTTGCGGTTCGCTGGAATACAGCAGCACTTTCCAGCTGGGTCGGCTCAGCCAGCCGCGCCAGCCCAACTGCGCCGATGCGTGGCCGACTTCGAACGGCACGGCCGCAGAAGCTGTCTTCAGCGCCTGGGCGTCGTCAACCTGCAGCTCCTTGCCCACCCATATGTGATGTCCGCCCAGAGCCAGCAGTGCCAGGCCCGCGCCCAAAAACCCGGCGTTGAGCAGGGCTGTGTCTTCGCCCCGGGCCAGCAGCCAAGTGGCGGCAAAGACCACTCCCATGAAGACATATAGCGCGCCCACCACCCGGCGGCGGCTGTTGTTGGGTATGGCATAGTCGGTCAGCTGCGCCTGTGGTTGGAGGTCGCGCGGGAGCTGGTCGGCGTCGGGCTGGGCGGTGCGAGGCAAGGCGGCGTCGGGTTGAGTGTCCATGTCTATGCTCCCAAGAAATCCTGCGGCCAGGCTTGGCGGAGTTTGAGCCAGCTCTGCGTCAGATCCTCGGGCATCACCCGGGCGCTGGCCACGGTGGTCATAAAATTAGTGTCGCCGGCCCAGCGGGGCAGGCAGTGAAAATGCAGATGCTCGGGAATGCCGGCGCCGGCAGCCTTGCCCAAATTCAAACCCACATTGACGCCTTCGGGTTCATAGGCCTGCTGGATGGCCTTGACCGCCGCCGTGACGGCACACCAAAGCTCGCTCGCCTCATCGGGATCCAGATCGTGCAGCTGGCGGACGGCCCGCTTGGGCAGCACCAGCAGATGCCCCGAGCAATACGGAAACAGGTTCAGCACGCTGTAGCAAGTCTGTCCCCGCCAGACGATCAGGGTCTGTTCGTCGGGCTCATCGGAGCTGGCCAGCGCCTCGAACAACGTCCGGCCGTCGGTGCCGCCCAAAGTGTGGCCCTGCGCTCCTTCCAGATAGGCCGAGCGCCAGCCCGCCCAGATGGTTTCCAGACCGCTCATGCGCCGCCCTCAACCGCGGCCGCGGCCAGCTGCGCCGTGAAGTCAGACAGCAAGACGTCGCGCTCAGGCTCCTTCGCGCCGCGCCGGTTCACCCCCACCGTCCCGGCCGCCACATCGTCGCCGCCCACCACCAGCACAAACGGAATGTGCTCCAGCTTGGCCGCCCGGATGCGCTTGCCCAGCGGATCGGTGGCCCGCTCCAGATCGGCCCGAAAGCCGCACGCCACCAGCGCCTCGCAAACCTGAGCGCCATAGTCGTCGTGTTCGGCCGCCACCGGCAGCACCCGCGCCTGCACCGGAGACAGCCAGGTCGGCAGCACCCCGCCATAGTGCTCCAGCAGCACACCGAAAAACCGCTCGATCGAGCCGAACAGCGCGCGGTGGATCATGACCGGACGGGGGCGCGTGTTATCCTGGTCGACATATTCCAAGTCGAAGCGCTCCGGCAGGTTGAAATCCAGCTGAATGGTCGACAGCTGCCAGGCCCGCCCGATGGAGTCGGTTACGTCCACGTCAATCTTGGGGCCATAGAACGCGCCGCCGCCCTCCTCAACGTCATATTCCAGCTGGGCCGACTCCAAAGCGGTGCGCAGCCCGTCGGTGGCCAGCTCCCACAGCTCGTCTGAACCGACTGCCTTGCCGGGCGGACGAGTGGCCAGCCGCGCCCGGAAGTCCCCGAAGCCGAACGCCCGCAGCACCGACAGCACGAACTCCAACAGACCGGTCAGCTCGCCGGGGATCTGGGGGATGGTGCAAAATATGTGACTGTCGTCCTGGGTGAAGCCGCGGGTCCGCAGCAGGCCGTGCAGCGCGCCCGACAGCTCATAGCGATAGACCGTGCCCAGCTCGAACAACCTCAGCGGAAGCTCGCGATAGGAGCGCTGGCTGCTTTTGTAGATCATCACATGGAACGGACAGTTCATCGGCTTGGGATAGTAGCTGGCACCCTCCAGGGTCATCTCCGGATACATGCTGTCGGCAAAGAAATCCAGATGCCCGCTGGTCTGCCACAGGTCGGCCTTGGCCAGGTGCGGGCTAAACACCGACTGGTAGCCCCCCTGCTGGTGGCGCCGGCGGCTGTAGTCCTCCATCACCGAGCGGATCAGCGCGCCCTTGGGATGCCACACCGCCAGGCCCGCGCCCAGCTCCTCGGGCCACGACACCAGATCCAGCTGCTTGGCCAGCCGGCGATGGTCGCGCTTTTGCGCCTCCTCCAGGCGGAACAGATGCTGCTTCAGGTTCTTGTCTGAATCCCAGGCCGTGCCATAGATGCGCTGCAGCATGGGCCGCTCGTGGTCGCCGCGCCAGTATGCCCCGGCGATGGACTGCAGTGCGAAATGGCCCAGCTTGGAAGTGGACGGCACATGCGGGCCCAGGCACACGTCCACGAAGTCCGGCGAGTTGCGATAAAAGCTGATGGTGCCGTCGGCGCCGACTTCTGAGCCGAGCGATTCCTGGCCGGCGGCGGTCTTGATTATCTCTTGCTTGTAGGGATGCTGGCGGAACATCTCCAGCGCCTCTTCGCTGTTGGTCTCGCCGCGCTCAAACGGTTGGTCGGCGGCGATGATGTCGCGCATCTTCTGCTCGATTTTGGCCATGTCCTCGGGCGTGAAGCTGGCGTTGTCGGGCAGCGAGAAGTCATAGTAGAAGCCGTGCTCGATGGGCGGGCCGATGGCGAAAGTCGCACCCGGGAACAGCGACAGCACTGCCTGTGCCAGCACGTGCGCGGTGGAATGACGGATGGTGTGCAGGCCTTCGTCTGACTGGCGGGTGATGATCTCCACCTGGGCATTGTCTGTGAGCGGGGTGGACAGGTCGACCAGTCGGTCGTCCATTCTGGCGCATACCGCGTCGGCCGCCAGGCGCTTGCCGATGGCCGCGCTGAGGTCTTGCGCGGTGGAGCCGGCGGGAAGCTCGCGCACCGATCCGTCGGGCAGGCTGACGGTTATCTGTGAGTTCTGCGCCATCAGCCGCCCGAACCTTGCGAGCCGTCATGCTCCAGCAGCTGCGCGAATTGGCGGCGCCATTCCACCGAGGGCTTGTCGGCCTGCACGTTCACCGTCTGCTTCAGGTCCAGCGGCAGCAGCCCGCCGACCCGCTCCAGCATGGCCTTGTCTTCGGCGCCGATGGCCAAATCAAAACCGATGATCTCATCGGCCGGGGTGGAAAAGTCGTCGTTGCGCCAGACCACGAAGGTGAAATATGAGCTGTGGTCGTCCCGGGGCGCGCAGAGCAACAACAAGATGTGGTTCAGCCCGCTGCGGTAGGCGATGGTGCTGCGCACGAAAGTCGGCAGACAGAACCCGGTGGACATCTGTCGCTCCACCACGTCGCCCTGCTGCTTGGAGGTGGCTTCGGCCGCGGCCGGGTTCTTGGCATTCACGCCATATTCATAGCCATGAAACCCACCCTCCAGCGGCCCCAAATCCAGTTTGGGTATGGTGGTCTCCTGGGCGTTGCCGAAGGTTGCGGTGTGCACGAACGGGAAGTGCGAGAAGTCCATGAAGTTGTCCACGATGCGGGGGGCCGATGTCTGCCAGACGTCAACTGGGGTGTTGATGCGCCTGAAGCTGGAGTCGCCTTCCTGGGATATGGACGGGATAAGGTCGGTCGGCGGGGCTTGGTGTGCGGGTTGGGGGCTCAGCCAGAGCAGCCCGTAGCGCTGGGTTATGGCCAGCGGTTCGATGTTGGCACGCGCCGGGATGGGCAGATCCGGCTCGGCCGACGGAACCCTGATGCAGCTGCCGTCGGGCGAAAATGTCCAGCCGTGATAGGGGCAGGCCAGGTTGTGGTCGGACACTGCGCCGGCCGACAGTGGAGCCTCGCGGTGGGGGCAGCGGTCGGCCGCGGCCGAAAAGCCGGACTGCAGGGGGCTGTCTGGCGCGGCGCTGTCTGGTGAGGTGCCGCTTCGCCAGATGACATAGTTGTCGCCCAGCAACCTGACCGCCAGGGGCCCTGGGTTGACGTCAGCTGCCCGGGCGACCGGATAGTAATATTGGCGCAGGGCTGGGTTGCGGGCAAAGCTGTCGGGGTGGGTAAAGCTGTCGGGTTGCATAAAAATGAGATTAGGTTTAAATAAAGAGAATCTTTCATTCCAGTTTAACGCAACCACGCCAACTCGCAAAGCAAATCCCGCCAGCCTCGACCCCAGACCAGCCGCCGCCATGACCAGCTCAACCGGAAAAATATTCAGCCTCACCACCTTCGGGGAATCGCACGGCAGCGCGCTGGGTGTGGTGGTGGACGGATGCCCGCCCAGACTGCCGCTGGACGTCACCGAGATTCAAGCCGAGCTGGATCGGCGCCGCCCGGGGCAAAGCGACATCACCACAGCCCGCGACGAGCAAGACCAGGTCGAGGTGCTGTCTGGCTTGTTTGAGGGTCACACCATCGGCTCCCCCATCGCCATGCTGGTGCGCAACAGCGACGCCCGCTCCGGCGACTACGAACACATGCGTGAGGTATATCGGCCGTCGCACGCTGACTTCACCACCGAGGCCAAATACGGCATCCGCAACTGGCAAGGCGGCGGGCGGGCCAGCGCACGCGAGACCATCGGCCGGGTGGCCGCCGGTGCGATCGCCCGAAAGTTGCTGTCGCAGGCGGCCGGCGTTGAAGTTGTCGGCTGGGTCAGCCAGGTGCACGACATTACCTTGCCCGACGATTCCGGGTCTGAGTTCTCGCGCGAGCAGGTGGAGGCCAGCCCCACCCGCTGTCCCGATCCGGACACCGCCGAAAAGATGATGCGCGCCATTGCCGACGCCAAGGAAGCCGGAGATTCGCTGGGCGGCATCGTGGCTTGCGTGGCTCGGGGCGTGCCGGCCGGTCTGGGCGAGCCGGTGTTTGACAAGCTGGAGGCGGACTTGGCCAAGGCCGCGCTGTCGCTGCCAGCCGCCAAGGGTTTTGAGATCGGCAGCGGCTTCGGTTCGGTGCGCCTCACCGGGAGCCAGCACAACGACGAGTTCGTGGCGGGCTCAGACGGCAAGATCCAGACCGCCACCAACCGCTCGGGCGGAGTTCAAGGCGGCATATCCAACGGCGAGCTTTTGAATCTCAGGGTGGCCTTCAAACCGACCGCCACCATCGCCTTGCCCCAGCAAAGCGTTACCCGTCAAGGCGAGGCCACCACGCTGGAAGCCAAAGGCCGACACGATCCGTGCGTGGTGCCGCGGGCCGTGCCGTTGGTGGAAGCCATGGTGTGCCTGGTGCTGGCCGACCACTACCTGCGCCAGCGCGGGGTGGATGTGCTTGCGCCGCTGGGGCAGGACTAGCGGGACCAAGCGGGACTAGCGGCTGGGCTTGCGATGACAACCGACCCTGAATCACCCGAACCGCTGCGTCCGGCCACACCCAGCAGAGCCGCCCAGACGCTCGCGTTTTTGGGCATTGTGGTGGCCGGTATCTGCGGCGGGCTGGCGGGCTATGCCTTTGGAGATTTGCAATGCGGCGGCGACTGTCCGCTGGAGGCTGCGCTTTGGGGGCTGGGCGGAGCCTTGGTGGCCGCGGTGGGAGTCGGCATCGTGGCCACGCTGGTGCTGCGGGCCATGAACGAATGGTACACGACCAACGCACAGGGGCCGACCGAAGGCGACTAGGGCGCAGGCGGGAAGAACACCTTGGCTGTCCCCAGCAACTCGTCTGACACATACTTCAGCTGCGCGGTGGCCTCGGCCAGCGGAACCCTTACGATGCGCCCGCCCGACAACGCCACCATCTCCCCACCCGCCTGGTCGTGCACCGCGTCGATGGCGGCCACACCATAGCGCGTGCACAGCACCCGGTCATAGGCGCACGGGGTGCCGCCCCGCTGGATATGTCCCAGCACCAGCACCCGCGACTCCAGTCCGGTGCGCTGCTCGATCTCTTGGGCGATGACGTTGCCGATTCCTCCCAGCCGTTTGTGCCCGAATTCGTCAACCTCGACCGGCGGCAGATCCAGTGTGCCCGGCTTCGGCCCGGCGCCTTCGGCCACCACCACGATGGAGGCATAGCGGTTGGTCTCGTGGCGTAGCTTCAGCGTCTTGGCCACATAGTCGATGTCGAACGGCTCCTCGGGCACCAAAATCATGGTGGCGCCCCCGGCGATGCCGGCCCAGGTGGCAATGTGTCCCACGTTGCGGCCCATCACCTCCACGATCATTATCCGGTCGTGCGACTCGGCGGTGGAATGCAGCCGGTCAATCGCATCCACCGCGATCTGGACGGCGGTCTGGAAGCCGAAGGTCATCTCGGTGGCCGCCACATCGTTGTCGATGGTCTTGGGCACACCGACGACAGGCACGAAGCCCTCCTGGGAGATGCGCCAGGCGACCGACAGCGTGCCCTCGCCGCCGATCACAACCAGGGCGTCCAGCTTGTGCCGCTTGACCGTGGCCTCGACCCGCGCCACCCCGTCGTCATACATATAGGGCTGAATGCGCGAGGTGCCCAGGATGGTTCCGCCGCGCGGCAGCGTGCCCCGCAGGGCTTCGATGTCCAGCGGTCGATGGTCGTCGTCCAGCATGCCGCGCCAGCCGTCACGGAAGCCGATGATGGTGTCACCCCAGACTCGCTCTGCCTTGCGCACGATGGCCCGGATGACCGCGTTGAGCCCGGGGCAGTCTCCCCCGCCGGTGAGCACACCGACGCGCAGGGCTTTGCTGCCGCGCGGTTCGCTTTTGCCTCGCAGGGCGTTGCTATTTTGTTTTGACATGGTTGTTCCTTGCTGTCCTTTTTCCTTGCTGTCCTTGTTCCTGATTATCCTGGTTCCTGGTTGGTTGCCCGACCGACTATCATTATTCTTAATTTATGGCAGTTATCGTAGCTTTGGACGCCGGCACCACCGGAGTGCGCGCCCTGGGCATCTCCGAGACAGGTGAAATTGTGGGTCTGTGCCACCGCGAATTCACCCAGCATTTCCCACGGCCCGGCTGGGTCGAGCACGACCCCGAGGAGATCTGGGAGGCGGCGTGCGACAGCTTGGAGCGCCTGCATGCCGAACTGTCCGAACCCATCGCCGCCATCGGCATCACCAACCAGCGCGAGACCGCCGTCATCTGGGACAAAGACAGCGGCCAGGCCGACCAGCGCGCCATTGTCTGGCAGGACAGACGCACGGCCGAGCAATGCCTGGCTTTGCAGTCGGACGGACATCTGCCGCTGATCAGGGCGCAGACCGGGCTGGTGCTGGATCCGTATTTTTCGGCCACCAAGTTCGCCTGGCTGAAGCAGCGCACCCAGATCGCACCGGCGCGCCAGGCCTTCGGCACAATAGACAGCTGGCTGTTGTGGAAGCTGACCCAGCACCAAAGTTTTGCCACCGAACCGTCCAACGCCAGCCGCACCATGCTCTATGACATCAACCGGCGCCAGTGGTCGCCCGAGCTGTGCGAGCTGTTCGACATTCCCTCGGGCGCGCTGCCGGAGGTGCTGGCATCAAGCGGCGTGTTCGGCCACACCCGCGGCTCGCCGCTGCCTGACGGGATTCCGATTGCGGGCATCGCCGGCGACCAGCAGGCTGCCTTGTTCGGCCAGGCTTGTTTCGGTCAGGGGGACGCCAAGAACACCTATGGCACAGGCTCTTTCGTGTTGATGAATGTTGGGGCGCAGCCACCCGGCGCGGACGGCGACCTGCAAGGCTTGCTGACCTCGATGGGCTGGGAGCTGTCGTCAGGCGAGGTGGTCTATGTGCTGGAGGGTTCCATCTTCGTGACCGGCGCCCTGGTGCAGTGGCTGCGCGACGGCATGGGGGTCATCTCCGAAGCAGCCGAGCTGGAGGGCCAGGCCCTGTTGTGCGATGATGTGCCGGGCTGTGTCATTGTGCCGGCGTTCGTTGGGCTGGGCAGTCCCTGGTGGGATCCGGATGCCCGCGGCGCCATCTGGGGTTTGACCTCCGATGTCGGGGTGCCGCAGCTGGCGCGGGCTGCCATCGCGTCAATGTCGTGGCAGACCCGGGACGTGGTGCGCGAGATGGAACGGGTGTCGGGCAAGCGGCTGGCTGGCCTGCGGGTTGACGGCGGCGCGGCGGTGATGGACACGTTGCTGGCGCACCAGGCCGACACTCTGGGCGCGGTGGTGTCGCGGCCGAAGGTAACCGAAAGCACGGCTCGCGGGGCTGGCTGGCTGGCGGGTCTGGCGGTGGGTGTCTGGGGCGGGCTGGATGAGTTGGCCGAGCAGTGGGAGCTCGACCGGGAATTCAGTCCGTCAGCCAGCGACCGCACCCGGGAGGGACAGCTTTGGGAGCGGGCGGTGGAGCGGACTATGGCACTGGGGCACAGCGTCTAGGTCGCCGCGCTGGTCGGAGTCCCCGTCGCGTCGCACAAAAACCGATCCAGATTTCGCACCGCCTGGCGTATGCGCTGCTCGTTCTCAATCAGCGCAAAGCGCACATGGCCTTCGCCGCCAGGCCCGAACCCGACACCGGGCGACACCGCCACGTCAGCCTCCGTGACCAACCGCGAAGCAAACTCGACCGAACCAAGCTCGCAGTATGGCTCGGGCATCTTGGCCCACACGAACATCGTCCCTCCTGGCGGCTCCACCTCCCAGCCGATGCGGTTCAGCCCGTCGCACAGGACATCGCGGCGGTGCTGGTAGATCTCGCGCACCTGGGAGGGAAAGTCCTGCTCCTCGTTCAGCGTGACCGTGGCGGCGATCTGAATGGGCTGGAAGCTGCCGTAGTCCAGATATGACTTCAGCTTGGCCAGCGCCTGCACCACCTCGGCATTGCCCAGCATGAACGCGATGCGCCAGCCGGCCATGGAGAACGACTTGGTCATGGAATAAAGCTCCACCGCGACCTCCTTGGCGCCGTCGGCCGCCAGAATGGACGGGGGCTCATATCCGTCAAATCCCAGGTCGGCATAGGCGAAGTCGTGCACCAAAAAAGTCTCGTTCTCATGGGCGAAATCCACCACCCGCTGCATGAAGTCGGCGTCCACGCAGGTGGTGGTCGGGTTGTGCGGGAAGGACAAGATGATGACCCTCGGCTTGGGCCAGGAATATTCGAAGCGCTCGGTGAAGTTGGTGAACAGATCGGCGTAGGTGCTGAGCGGCAGCCGCCTGATTTCGGCGCCGGCCAAAAGCGGGGCATAGATGTGAATGGGATAGGAGGGCGACGGCACCAGCGCGGCATCGCCGGGCTGAAGCAGCGCCCACATCAGATGCGAGAAACCCTCCTTGGCGCCGATGGTGCTGATGGCTTCGGTCTCTGGATCCAGCTCAACTGAGTGGTTGCGGCGGTAGTGGTCGCAGATGGCTTGGCGCAGCTTGGGCAGGCCGCGGCTGGAGGAATAGCGGTGGTTGCGCGGGTTGCGGGCGGCTTCGGCCAGCTTGTCCACGGTTTTGTCGGGGGACGACAGGTCGGGGTTGCCAAAGCCCATGTCGATGATGTCCCTGCCTTGCTTTCGCCCCTTGACCTTGAGCTCGTCGATGGTGGCGAACACATAGGGGGGAAGTTGCTTGATGCGCCTGAATTCCATGTTGGGTTGCCGGGTTGCCTTTGCTAATACCTTACCCGGCGGCCAGCAGCGCCGCGCCCACGGCACCCGCGTTGTCTCCATAGCTGGCCAGCTCAAACTTCAGCTTCCGGCGCGTGTCGTTGCCCGGATAGCGCTTGTCGTAGCAGCGGCGCACGCAGTCCAGGAACTGGTGGCCGATGTCGCTCAGCCCGCCACCGAGGACGACCAGCTCGGGGTCAACCAGGACAACCACGTTGTTCAGCCCCACGGCAATCCAGTCACACAGCTGCTCCAGCACAGCCTGGGCGCAGGGGTCGTTCTGTTGCAGCGCGGCGCTGACGTGTTCGCCTTCGATGGCATCCACCTGGCCGCCGGCAAGCGACAAGATGGCGCTGTCGGGGTTGGCGCGGACAGCTTGACGGGCGTATTCCCCCAGGGCCGTGCCAGATGCCAGACGCTCCCAGCAGCCGATCCTTCCGCAGGGACAGGGCGGGCCATTGATGTCGGCGGTCATGTGTCCGGGCTCGGTGCCGAAGCCGTGGGTGCCGCGGCAGAGCTGTCCGTCAATCACCAGCGCGCCGCCGATGCCGGTGCCAAAGCCGATGAACGCCAGGCTGTCATGGCCCGCGCCCACACCCAGTTTGGCTTCCGCCCAGGCAGCTGCGGCGGCATCGTTTTCGACCTTGGCCCGGCTGGTCAGCTGGCTGCCGGCAAGTCGGCTGTCGAGTTCTTGTTGCAGCGGGTAGTCCTTGAACGACAAGATATTGGGCGAATGCATGACCACTCCGTCCAGCTGGACGAAGCCGGCGCAGCCCACTCCTACGGCGTCAAAGCTGGGTGCGTCAATGCTGGGAGTGAGGTTGAGCTTTTGGGCGAACTGCCTGATGGTCTGGACAATATCTGCGACAATGTCGTCTGCTTTTTCGGCGCGGCGCTGCTGCGTCTGCTCCAGGATGTCGAAGTTCAGGGGGGAGCCGCCGGAACCGCTGTCAGCGCCGCCACTGGAGCCGCCGGCCAGCACGCCCGCCACGACCCGCATCGAGGTGCCGCCGATGTCAAACCCCAGCAAAGTCGCGGTGCTGGTCTGTGAGTCGGTGCTGTCCCCCATGGGCTTGCGCTGTGATTCGGGGGGTTCGGGCGGCGCAGGCGCGGGCAATCCGGCTGGGAGCTAGGACTTGAGGGCGGCCATCTGCTCGGCCCTCAGCTTCACCCCGTCAATGGCCGCAGTGATGATTCGCTGTTCGGCCCGGCGGGTAACGAACCCGGGCATCTTGGCGAGCAGGTCAACCTCCAGGCGATATTGCAGATCGGTGGTGCCGTCATCGGAGGGCACCGGCACAAACAGATATTCCCCGTCCAGCCGGCGCAACAGGCTGCCTTCCAGCAGTCGCCAGGCCACCCGCAAAGGGTTGGTTCCGTAATAATAATCCAGGGTGTAGTTGACGCTGCGGCCCATCGCCCCGACCCGAAAGAACACCCTGCCGGGCAAGCCGTCCTCGCCGCGGGCCTGGACGTCGACATCCTTGATTTCGCCGATCCATTCGGGGTAGCGCTCAACGTCGGTTATGACCTCAAAGCACAGCTCGGGCGGAGCGGCGACAGATATAAGACGGCTGGCACTTTGCGACATATAAATTAGACTACCAGGGCAGTGGCTGCTGGCGGGTGATTTGGCTTGGACGAGACGGTGGCACGGCGCGGCGGCCTGGCCTACATTCCCAAGATGCCGGCCAGCTTGTCGGCCAGCAGGTCATAGGAAAACTGCTGCTGTGCCCGCTGGCGCGCGGCTGATCCCATCTGGGCGCGCAACTCGGCTTGGCCGACCAACTGCGACAGCGCCGCCGTGGCATGGTCGCGGCCCTCGGCCGGCACCACCAACCCCGTCTGGTTGTGCTCAACCGCTTCGGCTGCTCCCCCACTCTGCCCGGCCAACTGCGCCAGACCGCAGGCTGCAGCCTCCAGGAAAACCACCCCAAAGCCTTCCTGCTCCAAGCCTCCCCAGCGCGAGCGGCACAGCATCGCAAAAATGTCGGCCGCCCAATACAGCTGCGCCAGATCCTCGTCTGACACTCGCCCCAAAAACCGCACCGGCACCCGGGCGTCCCGGGCCAAGCGCTTAAGCCTGCCCAGGTCCCGTCCCTCCCCGGCGATTACCAGCTCCAGTTGGTGTGGCGGGTTCGGCTGGTTGGGCGGGTTCGGCTGGTTCGGCTCGGACTGCTGGCGGTGCACCTGGTCGGCTGCGGCAATCAGGTTGTCCATTCCCTTGCGCGGCACCAGCCGGCTCACGCTCAACAGCACAAGGGCCTGCGGCGACAGACCGAACTTTTGGCGAGCCACGGTTTTCTGCTCGGCTGTGGGCGGGACGAAACGGTCGGTGTCCACTCCCGGGGGGACATAGTGCGTCTTGTGCGACAGCTCGCCGGAGCAGACGATTTGGCTGGCCCACTGGCTGGCTGAGATGATGACCTCGGCCGACTTGAGCACGCGGCGCATGGCCTGGCGCAAGACCGGCAGTTGCGACGGGATGGTGGCTTCGGCCCCGTGCAAAATGACGCCATAGGGACGGCTCAGCTGGCGGCCCAAAAAACCCAGCGGCAGCGCCGGGTCGACCAGCACCAACTCCGGCTGAAGCTCGTCCAGCTGGGCGTTGATCTGTGCCTTGCGCCGGGGCGTGGGCAAAAGGACTTTGCCCGGCAGTCGGACTATGGGGTAGGGCTGGCTGCGGTCAAAGCTGTCGGAGCCGGGGCAGTCGTGGGTCAGCACTGCAACTTGGTCGGCTGGCAGGCGCCGCCACAACTCCCAAAGATAGACTTGGATGCCGCCCACCTTCGGGGGATAGTCGTTGGTGAGCAGCAGGCACTTCACAGTTTGGCGCCGGGGCAGTGGTCGTGGCCGAGGTCGGGGCTGGCTGGCACCACCGGCAGCCGGTGTTCTTGTCTGACCCTGGCATCCGGATCGCATTGGCTTGGTTCAGCCAGGTGATCCAGACCCAGCCGGCGCGCCGTCCAGACCGCGTGAGCCCGAACGATCGGGTCGTGGTCGCGCACGGCCTCGCGCAGCGCGGACTGGACAGCTGCGGAGTTGGGGTTGGCGATGTTGCCCAGACAGATCAGGGCGTTGCGCCGCAGATAGCGCGGCTGGCGCTTGGCGATATAGAAGCGGCCGTATTGCCGCAGCAGATCTTCGTCGCTCGACTGGAGCACGGCCAGCAGATCCACCTGCGCCAGCGACATGGGTGGTGGCTCGCTGGAGGCTGGCTCGCCCTGGCTGGTTCTCTTGCCGACCGGACAAACCGTCTGGCAGCTGTCGCAGCCATAGAACCGGTCAGCCAGCGCCTCGCGGAATTGCCAGGGGAAAATTCCATCTTGTTGCACCAGCCAGGCCAGGCATCGTCTGGCATCCAGCTGGCCGGCCACATCCAGCGCACCCGTGGGGCAGGCCTGTTGGCAGAGACGACAGCTGCCGCAAGTTTTGTCGCTGGGTTCGCCCGCGGGCAGACCGGCATCGGTTATGACCGAGCCCAGCACGAACTGGCTACCCTTGCGCGGTATCAGCAGGCAGGTGTTCTTGCCATACCAACCCAGCCCGGCGCGAAATGCGGCTTCCCGATCGACCAGGGCGTTGTCGTCGATCACCACCCGGGCCTGCCAGCCGTCGGCGCGCAGCCGGTCGGCCACGGCGTCAAGTCCGGCTCGGAGCTGGCCGTAGTAGTCGCGTTGGGCATAGCCGGCGATCTGGCCGTGGGGTCTGTCGGGCCGTGGGGCGGGCGCCTCGGCGGCTGGGGTGGACGCCTCGACGGCCGGAGCATATGCCAGCGCGCCGACCACCACGCTGGCGGCCTGGGGCAGACTGGCCTTCGGGTTGGTGGAACGCCTGGGGTTGCGATAGGTGAACTGCATGCCCCCAGAAAGCCCCTGTTGCTTGCGCCGCGTTATGGTCAGCTGGGCAGCCGTAAACGACTCGGCCGGAGCCACACCCATGGCGTCCAGCCCGGCGGCTTGTCCCAGTTGGCACAGCTCGGCCAGATAGTCGCCAGGCCCAGTGGCCACTGCACTATTTCCAGTTGCCGATGACATACAGCAGCTGCGTGTCAGTCATAATGGTGGCGCCCAGTTTCTGGCAGCGATCCCTGAGCTCGTCATCGTTAGTCACCACCACCACCGACTTGTTGCTGGGATACTGCTGGATGCGCTGCACAATCTGGTCGTCGGCAATCTGTCCGTCGTGCGTGAAATATTCCTCCACCCCGCCCTGCGGAGAGAGCGGGCTGCCGGGCGCCGGATAGTTGCCGTCAAAGATGATGCTGACCATCTCCAGGCGATGGCTTTTGTAGGTGGCGAACATCTGGACGCAGCCGTCGCGCAGCTGGTTGCGATATACCTCCAGCTCCAACTTGCCGCCCGCGCTGTTGGTGGCCGGCCGGTTGGCTCGCTGCTGGGAGTGCAGATGCTTGGTCTCCTCGCGGCGGGCGGTCAGGATGAAGTTGTAGCCGTCGATGATGAGGATTTGGGCTTGCTGCATATAGTGATAGGCCGCGGTCTTGCTGAAGCTGTTGGTGCCGGGGGGAGGGACAATGGGCAGGCGCGGCTCCAGATTCACCTCGGGCTCCTTGCGCTTGAAGCCGGTGCGCCTCTCCTTTGGTTTTTTCTTTCCCTGGGTGGTTTGGGCGAGCTTCAGCTGGCGGATCTCGCGCTCCAGCCGCTGTATCTCATGGGTCTTTTGGGTGTTCTCCTTTTGGAGTTTTTCATAGTGGCGGCGGCTGCTCTCCAGCTCGTCGTCCTCGCTCTTGAGTTGGCCTTGCAGCTGCTGAATTTCCTGTTTGAGTTGCGCCGCGTTTTCCTCCAGCTCCTTGGCTCGGTTTTCGGCGGCGGTCTTGTCTGACGTTTCCTTTTGGAGCAGCGACTTGAGACGCTTGTTGTCGTCGCGGGTCTGGCTGGCTTTGTCTTTGGCCTTTTGCGGTTTGTCCTTGACCCGGCTGAGTTCGGCTGTCAGTTTGGTGTTGCTGCTTTCGAATTGCCTTAGCTGGCTGTGCAAAATCAGCAGGCTGTCAAGCACCTCGCGCCAGCCTCCGGGGCGGATAAGCCAGAGCTGCATGAGCATGGGATATTGCTCGTTCAGCAGATCTTCGGGGCTTGGTTTGTCGGAGCTTGATTTGACAGAACTGGACTTGCCGTCATCGCCGTCTTGGCCCTTGCCATCGTCATCTGTCGAACTAATTTCTGCGTCCGACTTTTCCCCCATCAGTGCCTTGGTCACCGAATCGCGCAACTCCTCGTCTGTATTCATGGCGTTGCGCACAATCTCCAGAGCTTTCTCAGGCTGCTGCTGGAACTTCTTGAACGGAGCCAGGCGCCGCTGCAAGTCGGCTGGCAAATCCGGCTTCTGCAGGACCACTTCCCACAGAGGCCTCATTAGCTCAAGCTCGATTTCGGGGTAGGTCGAGTCGGGGTTCTCTGGCTTGTCTTCATCGGGCTCTGTTTCCTCTGAGTCCGTCTCCTGAGCGCCGACTTCTTCTGGCGCAACAGTTTCTGGGCTGGCTTCAGTTTCGGCTTCGGCTACATTGTCGGTTTCGGTGTCGGAACTTTCAGCTTGCTGTTTTACCGCTTGTTTGTCCCCGTTCTGACTGGCTGTCATGAGCTGCCTCCTTGTGTGCTTTGGGAATATTTCTGCCACTGCTCCAGCACGGCCGAAGCCTGACCCGAGTCGATGGAAGCCTCGGCTGCCTCCACACCTTCCGCCAACTCAGCCACGCAGTCCGCCACCACCAGAGCCGCCGCAGCGTTTAATATAACAATACTACGTGCCGCCCCCTTTGCGCCACCCAAGATGGAATGGGCCATCTCGGCGTTGGTGCTGGCATCGCCGCCCCGCAGCTCATCTGGCGAACCGCCACCCAGCCCGAACTCACCCGGATCGATCACATAGTTGCGCAGCTCCCCGTCTTTTAGGTGGCACACCGAGGTCGGCCCGGCGATGGAAATCTCGTCCATGCCGTCGGCCCCGCAAACGACCATGGCATGCGCGTGCCCCTGCTGTTTGAGCACCTGCGCCAGCGGCTCGGCCATGCCCGGATCGCTGGTTCCCACAATCTGGCGGTTGACTCCGGCAGGGTTGGCCAGCGGCCCCAGAAAGTTGAACACCGTGGGGATGGCGATCTCTTTGCGGGTGGGCCCGACAAAGCGCATGGCCGGATGGAAGTTGGGGGCGAAGCAAAACCCGATGCCCACCTGTTGGACGCACTCGGCGATCTGCTCGGGGGTCATGTCCAGGTTGATGCCCAGGCATTCCAGCACATCGGCCGAACCGCTGGCTGACGACACCGCCCGGTTGCCGTGCTTGCATACCTTGACGCCCGCCCCGGCCACCACAATGGCCGCGACAGTTGAGACGTTGAAAGTGCCCAATCGGTCTCCGCCTGTGCCGCAGGTGTCCACCACCTTTAACTTGACCGCATCCAGCGGCACGCGCACGGCCGCTGACTGCATAACCTCGAGGAACCCCAGCAGCTCGTCGGTCGCCGTGCCTTTGTCGGACGCCGACCCCTTGGCCCGCAGTGCCACCAGCAACGCCGACATCTGCGCCGAAGTCGCCCGCCCCGACAGCATTGACTCCATCGCTTCGCGCGCCTCGGCCCGACTCAGATGCTCGCCGGCCAGCAGACACTCCAGCATCGGCGACCAGTCAGGACTCAGCGCCTCGGGGTCGGGTGGTGATGTTTCAGAACCTGACGACATAATGCTGCCTTCAGTTTACAAGTGGGTAATCTAAAATGAAAGAACCGCACCCCGTAACCGACACCGCAATCTGTGACTTCCGACTCTGAATTTTCCCGACAAGCCAGCCTCAAACGCCTGGAGAGCGAGCATTTTGACGTGCTGGTCATCGGGGGTGGCATCACGGGTGCCGGCTGTGCGCTGGACGCGGCCGCCCGGGGCCTGTC
This sequence comes from uncultured Acidimicrobiales bacterium, assembly GCA_964514465.1. Taxonomy (GTDB): domain Bacteria; phylum Actinomycetota; class Acidimicrobiia; order Acidimicrobiales; family Hopanoidiivorantaceae; genus Hopanoidiivorans. The sequence goes on along the minus strand of CAZERQ010000015.1, from coordinate 16,220 downwards.
GGTCGCCCTGGTCGAAAAAGGCGACTTCGCCTCGGGCACCTCGTCCAAGTCATCCAAGCTGATCCACGGCGGCCTGCGCTATCTGCAGCAGCGCCGGGTGGTGCTGGTATACGAAGCCCTGGCCGAGCGCCAACGGCTGCTGCGCAACGCCCCGCATCTGGTCGGCATCCTGCCCTTCCTCATTCCGGTATACACCACCGATGGACTGATCAACCCCAAAGTCGCCCGCGCCCTGGGCACCGCGCTGTGGGCCTATGACCTGACCGGCGGCTTCCGCATCGGAAAAAAGCACAAGCGGGTTTCAAAGGCCGAGGCGCTGGAGCTGTTCCCCACGCTGCCGGACGACCGGCTGGAGCACGGCTATATATATTATGACTGCGAAGCCGACGATGCCCGCCTCACCCTGGCCATCTTGCGCACCGCCGCTCTGGAGCATGGCGCCGCGGTCGCCAACCACACCAGCGCGGTCGGCATCAACAAGGACAGCTTCGGGGCGTGCCAAAGCGTGTCGGTGGCCACCGCCGAGGGCGAGAGTTTCGACATCAGCGCGTCGGTGGTGGTCAATGCCGCCGGGGTCTGGGCCGACGAGGTGCGGCTGCTGGACGACCGGTCATCTCACAAGCGTCTGCGCCCGGCCAAGGGCATCCACGTGGCGCTGCCCCGCGAGCTGTTCGGCAACCAGGCGGCCGCGGTGGTTCCCACGGGGCAGGACGACCGCAGCATCTTCGTCATTCCCTGGGGCGACACCACCTATCTGGGCACCACCGACACCGACTATGACGGCAACATCGACTCGCCCGAATGCAGTTTTGAGGATGTCGAATATCTGCTCAAGACCGCAGCTGACAACACCACCGCCAAGATTTCAGCGGACGACATTTTGGGGGTGTGGGCCGGGCTGCGTCCGCTGGTGAAGGACACCAAGTCGCAGAGCACGGCCGACCTGTCGCGGCGCCATTCTGTTACGGTGTCAGACGCCGGGGTGGTGACCATCGTGGGCGGCAAGCTGACGACCTATCGCAAGATGGCGGCCGATGCCATAGACGAGGCGGCCGACTATTTGGCACAGCGGCGCAACGGCAAGACCAAGTTGGGCAAGGGCGACAGATCTGGCCGGGGCGACAGGTCAACCAGGGGCGCCAAAGCCTCCGCGGGCTCCAGCCCCACCGTGAAGCTGTCTTTGATCGGTGCCCCCCAGGAGTTGGTGGACAACCCAGCTGCCCCGGCCACTCCCCTGTCGCCTGTGGTTGAGCCGGTCAAAAAGTTCCTGGGTTCGCTGCGCGACAGCCGTCCGCAAGGAGACAGCCGTCCACCCAACGACAGCCGCCAGCAAAATTCCGCGGAGCAACTGTTCCCCGAGGAGCTGGCTGAGGCGACCGTCGAGCATCTGTTCTCCCGGTTCGGCACCGAGACCTCCCAGCTGTTGGAGCTGATGAGACACGAACCTTCGCTGGCTCGACAGCTGCATCCCGAGTTGCCGTATCTGGCGGCCGAGGTGGTGCATGCGGTCAGATCCGAGATGGCGATTGGGTTGGACGACATCCTGAGCCGACGGCTGCGCGCCACTTTGTTGAACGCGCGGGCTTCCAGCGAGATGGCCCAGGACGCAGCCGACCTGATGGCGGCCGAGTTGGGTTGGGACGCAGCCCGCAGCCAGGCGCAGGCCCGGGACTATCGCGACAGCATTGACCGCGAGATGTTCGGCTGGCGCAGGTGAGAGACCGGCGCAGATGGGCAGCAGACACAAATGAACAGCAAACGCAGATGAGCATCCTGGTTATTGACGTTGGCACCACCAGCTTGCGGGTGGGCGAGCTGTCCGAGCAGGGCGAGTTGGTGTCGGTCATACGCAAGCCCGCTCCCCTGAGCATCCCCGGCCCGGGGCTGGTGGAGTTGGACGCGCAGGAGTTGTATGAACAGGTGCGATACGCCGCCACCGAGATCTGCCAGAACGCGCAGCAGGCCGGACGACAGATCGAGGCTGTGGGCATCGCCAACCAGCGCGCCACCGCGGTGGTGTGGGAGCGCGCCAGCTCCGACCCGATCGCGCCGGCCTTGTCATGGAACGACCTGCGAACGCTGGATCGCTGTCTGTCGCTCAAGGCAGACGGCTGGGACTTGGCGCCCAATGAGTCAGCCACCAAGATTGTGCATCTGCTGGAGCAGCGCGCGCAAGGTGGATCAGGCCAGGGCGGGCTGTGCGCCGGCACGCTGGACAGCTGGCTGATCTGGCGCCTCAGCCAGGGGGAATGCTTCGTGACCGATCGATCCAACGCCGGGCTCTCTGGCTTGCTTCGCTCCGACGCCACCGGCTGGAACACCGAGCTGCTGGAGCACCTGTCCCTTGACCCGCAGCTGCTGCCCGACCTCACTGACACCGTCGGAGTCATCGGCCAGGCCACCGACCTGCCGGACGCGCCGCCCATCGCCGCTTTGGTGGGCGACCAGCAGTCTTCCCTAACAGGTCAGGGATGCACGCTGGCTGGCTTGGGCAAGGCCACCTTCGGCACCGGCGCCGCGGTGGACATCTGTCTGGGCGACAACCGGGTCGGCTTTGATCGCCACGGGCCGCAGGGTTCGTTCCCCATTGTCTGTTGGACCCGGTCAGGCGACATCACATGGGGAGTTGAGGCGCTGGATCTGACCGCCGGCTCCTGTGTCGCTTGGCTGTGCGATCTGCTCGGCATCACCCCGGCAGACACGCAGGAGCTGGCCGAGCAATGCCCGGATTCAGACGGGGTGTTTTTCATGCCGGCGCTGGAGGGACTGGGGGCTCCTCAGTGGGACTTCGGCGCCCGAGCCGGCTTCGTGGGGCTGACCCGCGGCACCCAGCGTCCACATCTGGTGCGGGCAGTGCTGGAGGGTGTCGCCTATCGCGGAGCCGAGCTGGTGCGCACAGCCCAAGCAGATTCAGACATTGCTTTGGGTAGCCTGAGGGTTGACGGAGGCATGAGTCAGAACCAGGTCTTCACCCAGGCGCTGGCTAACGCGCTGCAGTTTCCCGTTGAGGTGGCCAGCCAAAGCGAGAGCACGCTTTTGGGCGCCAGCTATCTGGCCGGCCTCGCCATCGGCACATGGTCAAGCTGGCAGGACATCTCCCAGCTGTGGCGCCCCGGTCGGATCGTTGAGCCACAGCAGGCGCCCGACCATGATTTCTGGCAGGCGGCCGTGGCCGGTTGCGGGCGCTGGGAGGAAGGGCTGTCTGATATTTCGTTCTGGTGATGCCCAAACATTTTGGCGTCCTGCTTCCGTTCGGCGCGCTGGTTCCGTCTGGCAATCTCCCACCACATCTGTCGCTCCTGATTCCGTCCGACATCGCTAGAATTAGCCTGTGAGTCAGCTGAGTGGCCGCGGCTGGCATTATGTCAGCTGAGGAAGGTCGGGGCTCCACAGGGCGACAGTGCTCGCGAGCAGCGAGTCGGGGCGACCCGCAGGAAAGTGCCACAGAGAACAGACCGCCGATGGTTGTGTTCGCACAACACAGGTAAGGGTGAAACGGTGCGGTAAGAGCGCACCAGCGATCCGGGCGACCGGGTCGGCTCGGCAAACCCCACTGGGAGCAAGACCAAATAGAAGGTGGCGGCCCGCCGGCCTTTGGCCAGCCTTCTGGTAGGTTGCTTAGATGGATGGCCGCTCATGGCGCAGCTTGCTGTGCCGGGACAGAACCCCGCCTACAGGCTGGCTCACAAAATTTCAGTCCGCAATCACCATGATGCGCCCGCACTGCGTGCAGTCCACAACCGCGTCGGGCGGCAGGCTTCTCATTCGCTCCACCTCAACCGTGGGATGTTCGATGTTCAGGTCGCAGCCGATGCAGTGGCGGCTCACCAGCGCGGCCACGCCCACTCCGCCCAGTCGGTCGCGGCGGTCTTCGTAGTCGGCCAGCAACGCCTGCGGGATGTCGGCAATCTGAGCCAGGCGAGTTTCGCCCAACTCCTCCAGCGCACCGTTGATCTCAGCTTCGGCCGCCTCCAGCTGCTGGGTCGCCTCCGACAGCTGCTGTGAAATCTCTGAGTGCTTGGCATCCACCAGCTCTTTTTTCTGGTTGGCTTCCTCGCGGCGCTCGATGATGTCCAGCACGACCTCTTCCAGCAGATGTTTCTGCGTCTTGAGGGCGGTGCTCTGCTCCTGCAGCGCTTCAATTGCTTTGAGTCCGCCGCTCAGTTCTTTGGAATAGAGCCGGTTGCTGGTTTCGCTCAGGCGGGCGTCAAAACCCTCGATCTCTTTTTCGGTCTGCTTTTGCTCGGCATCCAGCTTGTCCAGATGGGCCTGGATCTTGGCCTGCAGTTGGTTGGCCTGCTCCAGCTTGGCTCCGATTTCCTGGCAGGTGGCGCGCTGGGGCAGGTTGTTCAGGTTTTGCGTCAGTTGGGATATTTCGGTGTCGGTGGCTTGCACCGCCAGCAGTTGCCTGAGCGCAGCTTGCTGGCTGGCGGTCTGGGGGCTGGCGGCTTGTGGGCTGGCGGTCTGTGGATTGGTGTCGGCAATGCTCATCTGGTCTCCTGTCTGGTCTGCTAGTAGGTGCCGCCCAGCTTGGTGTGATCCCAGCTGACGATCTTTTCGGGCTTGACCACCACCGCAGTCCGCTTGGATGCCAACGCTTCGGCGGCCTGGCTGGCGTCATCTGAACTGAGGCCGTGATTGCGGGCGATGACCGCACCTGCATATTTTTGGACGTCAGCCGGCTTGTCATACAACTCGGCTGTCCCGTTGATGGTCACGCCGCGCAGCTTCTCATATTCCACTCCGTCCTCCAGCAGCACGGCTATGCGCGGGTCGCGCTTCAGGTTCAGGATTTTCTGCGACTTGGTGTAGGTCTCAAAGACAACATCGCCATCCACGATGCCGAACCACAATGTGCTCAGGTGGACGCTGCCGTCCAGGTTCAGCGTGGCTACTTGCAGACTCTTTTGTTCTGAGATGAACTGCTGGATTTCCTCCGGGCTCATCTTGATGGCGTCTCGCCTTTTTGGCATAGGTTGCTCCTTAAAATGTTTTGACTATCAAACTCTAGCCTAGCCTGTGGAATTTCGCACAGGGCAATTGGCGCGCCCGCGGCGGCAGACAGGTGGTGGCGGACGGGACGGCGCGGCACCCGACGGCGTGAACAGCCGGAGTCGGCTAAAGTTGTTCCAATGAAAATATCTTGCGGCATTCCGCCGTCCCCCAAAGCAGCCGACCAAGCCGTGCTGGCCGAGCAGCTCGGCTATGACCGGCTCTGGCTGTTCGACTCCCCCGCCATCTATGAAGACGTCTGGATGCACCTGGCCCTGTGCGCGCAGCAGACCCAAACCATCGGTCTGGGCACGGCCGTGCTGGTGCCCCACACGCGCCACGTCATGGTCACCGCATCGGCCGCGGCCACCATGCACAGCCTGGCACCCGGACGACTGGCGCTCGGCTTCGGCACCGGCGCGTCGGCCCGCTGGTTCTTTGGCAAAACGCCGCTGGGCTGGGACTACCTGGTGGAATACGTCACCCAGCTGCGCGCCCTGCTGCGTGGCGAGGTGGTGACCATTGACGGACAGAAGTGCCAGATGATGCATTTCAAAGACATCACCGCCGCCCGCCCCATCGACATCCCCATTTTGCTCAGCGCCATGGGGCCCAAAGGGCAGGAGCTGACCCGCCAAATCGCCGACGGCATATTCACCGTCTCGGGCGGCGATCTCGGGCTGGACTGGCACGTGCAGATGGTCAACGGAACGGTGCTGGGGCCAGACGAGACTCTGGCTGACCAGCGTGTCAAACAGGCTGTTGGCCCGTGGTATGTGCTGATGTATCACGCCGGCTGGCAGCACACGCCCGAGGCGGTGGACAACCTGCCTGCCGGAGCTGAGTGGCGACAGGGCATCGAAGCCGAGCGGCCGGCGGACGAGCGACATCTGATTGTGCACGAAGGACACGTGACCCAGCTGACGCAGCGCGACCAGCCGTTGGTGGACGCCGCGGGCGACGGCTTGGCGGGGCTGAGCTGGGTCGGCACGCCGGACGAGATCGCCGAGAAGGTTTCAGCGGCCGCCGAGCAGGGAGCCACCGAGTTGCTGTATACCCCGGCGGGGCCGGATCTGGAGCGGGAGCTGGAGGCGTTCGCTTCGGCGGTGCTGTCGGGCTAGTCGGCCGCGGCAGTCAGGCCAGTCGGCCGCGGCGGTCAGCCGACCCAGCCGGCTAAACCAACCCTTCCACGAAACGTTCCAGCTGTCGCAGGTTCCTCACCTCAAAGATGCCGTCGCAGTGCGTGGCGTATTCGGAGATGATGGAGTCGCCGGTGTCCCAATATGACCTGGGCTCGGGGTTCAGCCAGAACATCTTGCGCGATTTCTTGCGCAGATCCTTGAGCATCTGCGCGCCTGAGGCGTGATAGTTGTTGCGCGCATCGCCCAGGATCAGCACCGTCGTCTTGGGCCCGCAGCTGCGCCCGAAGCGTTCCCAGAACTCGCCGAAAGCGTGGCCGTAGTCTGAGTGTCCGTCCACCCAGATGACGTCGGCTTCGGTGTTGACCCGGTGGATGGCCTCGGAGATGTCGTCGGCCTGCTCGAAAAAATGCGTTACCTCGTCAATCCCGTCGATGAACACGAACGAGCGAACCTTGGTGAAATGGCCGGCGATGGCATAGACCAGATGCAGCGTGAAGCGGGCGAAAGAGGCCACCGATCCGCTGATGTCGGCGATGATGACGATCTCGGGTTTGGACGGGCTGGGATAGCGGAACTTGAGCTCCACCGGCACGCCACCATAGCTGAGCGAGCGGCGGATGGTGCTGCGGAAATCCAGCGGGCCCTTGCGTCCGTGCCGGCGCTTGCGCGACAATCTGGCGGCCAGTTTGCGGGTCAGCGGGACGATGGCCTTGCGGACTTGCTCCATCTCCTCGCGGGTGGCGTGCATGAAATCCACGTCTTCGGGCAGCGGCTTGCGCAAGGTCTTGGCCACGGCTTCGGCTCCCCTGTCGGCCACCAGCCGGCGTCGGATCTCGGCTTCGATCTCCTTGCGCAGCTGGTCCAGTCGGCTTTCGAATTCGTCGCGCTCGAGGCGCTCCTCCAGCGGCGTCAGCGGCGACAGGGCCTGGCGGCGGACGCTGTCCATCAGCTGCTCCAAGATGTCATCCAGCTCGAGGCGGCGCAATGTGCGGAACAGATAATAGGTGCCGCCCACCGGACGCCCCGGCTCCATGTTGGCATAGCGCATGACCGCCTGGCGGGCAATGGCCGAAAGCATCGCCCGGTCGCCGTTCAGCAAGGCGCCATACAAAAGCTCTCGCAGCTGCGCGGCATCTTCGGGTGAATCCGTGGGCAGTCGTCCGTCGGCGGCGAGGGTGCCGGGTGCGCCGTCGGGGTCGATTTCCTGGGCCGCTCCGGTGCCGCCCCACTGCCAGCCGTCCGGCCCGAATTCGCGGCCGCGCATGGAGAAATACACCTCAAACACCGTCTCAAAGGCTCGCCAGTGCGCCTGGTTCTTGACCAGGGTGGCGCCCAGCGCATATTTGAAGTCGTCGCGGTTGTCGATGGGGATGTGCGTGACGGCTTCCATGGCGTCGAGGTTTTCGGTCAGGCTGATGGGCAGCCCGGCGGCGCGCAGCTCAGCGATGAAACCGCCCAGCAGTCCCAGCAGCGGCGATTGCTCAAGCTGGTCGGCGGGGCCCAGGGCTGAGGTGGGGCCCAGGGTCGCGGGCTCAAGCTGGTCGGTCAGCGAAATTCTCCTGGTCGCTGGCGAACTCCTTCAGCGCCTTGTCAATGTCGCTGCGGTGCTTCAACAAGATGTTGGCCGTCTCCGTGGCCACCTCCGCATCGATGTGCGACACGCCCAGAAGCACCAGCGTGCGCGCCCAGTCCAGCGTCTCAGACACCGACGGGGATTTCTTCAGATCCAGCTGGCGCACCGAGCGGACGATGCGGGCTATCTGGTCGGCCAGGCTCTCGGTTATCTCGGGCACCTTGTTCAGCACAATCTGGCGCTCACGCTCCAAGTCGGGATAGTCGATATACAGATACAGACAGCGCCGCTTTAGCGCTTCCGAGAGCTCCCGGGTGTTGTTGGACGTCAAAAACACCAGCGGAATCTGGGTGGCCTCGACCGTGCCCAGCTCGGGGATGGACACCTGATAGTCGCTCAGCACTTCCAGCAGCAGGGCCTCGGTTTCCACTTCCACCCGGTCGATTTCGTCAATCAAAAGCACCACCGGCTCGGTCGCCCGGATGGCCTCCAGCAACGGCCGGGTCAACAGGAACGGCTCGGAGAAGATGCTGTCCTGGATGGACTGCCAGTGCGCGGCCTGCGGCTGCGGTTCTGGCGGCGGCGCGGCTGGCGACTCGGGTTGCAGTTCTGGCGGCGGCGCGGCTGGCGATTCCGCCTGGCCGTCCGACAGCTGACGCTCGGCCTGGATCCGCAGCAGCTGTTTTTTGTAGTCCCATTCATACAGCGCCTTTGACTCGTCCAGCCCTTCATAGCACTGCAGCCGGATCAGCCTGGCTCCCGTCAAATCCGCAACGCTCTTGGCCAGCTGCGTCTTGCCCGTGCCGGCCGGCCCCTCCACCAGCACCGGCTTGCCCAGGCGGTCGGCCAGATAGACCACCCCGGCTATGCCGTCATCGGCCAGATAGCTAACCTCGCCCAGACCCGAGCGCACCTCGGCCGGCGCCTCAAAACGCACCACTCAGCCCCGGGTCTGTCCGTCGCCGCGCACCACATAGCGCACCGCGGTCAGCTGCGCCAGACCCATCGGGCCGCGGGCGTGCAGCTTCTGCGTGCTGATGCCGATCTCGGCGCCAAAGCCCAGCTCTTCGCCGTCTGAGAACCTGGTGGATGCGTTGACGAAGACCACCGCCGCATCAACCTCTTGGGTGAAGCGCTCGGCCGCGGCATAGTCTGATGTGACGATGGCTTCGGAGTGGCCCGAGTTGTGCGAGTTGATGTGGTCGATGGCACCGTCCAGATCCGGCACCACGCACACCGACATCTTCAGATCCAAAAACTCGCGGGCAAAATCGCCTGGCTCGGCAGGGGCGATCTCGTCTGAAATCCGGCACGCCTCGGCGTCGCCCACCAGCTCCACGCCCGACAGGTCGCCCACCACCTGGGGCAAAAACTCGGCGGCAATGTCTTGGTGCAGCACCAGCGACTCGGCCGCGTTGCACACAGACGGCCGCTGCGTCTTGGCATTGACCACGATCTGGCGCGCCATGTCGAAGTCGGCTGTGCGGTCGACATATATGTGGCAGTTGCCGTCGCCGTCGATGATGTATGGCACGGTGGCGTGCTCCACCACCGAGGCGATCAGTCCGTGGCCGCCTCGCGGGATCAGGCAGTCGACCACATCCGTCAGCTGCATGAATTCGGTGGCCGCCTCGCGTGAGGTGTCCTCCACCAGCAGCAGCGCGTCGGCCGGCAGCCCCGCTTCGGCGAAAGCCTGGCGCAGCACTTCGGCTATGGCCCGGTTGGACTGCAGCGCCATGGACGAGCCCCGCAAAAACGCCACGTTGCCCGACTTGATGCACAGCGCTGCCGCATCGCTGGTGACGTTGGGACGGCTTTCATAGATTATGGCCACCACCCCCAGCGGCGAGCGCACCTGCTCCACCCGCAGTCCGTTGGGCCGGGTGTTGCCGGCCACCACCTCCCCCACCGGGTCAGACAGGTTGGCCACCGCGCGCATGCCGTCTGACATCTGCGCCAGGCGGTCTTCGGTCAGCTTCAGTCGGTCGATCAGGGTTTCGGATATGCCTGCCTGCCGGGAGGCTTCCACATCGGCATGGTTGGCTGCCAGTATCTGCTGGTGGTGTTCGGCCAGTCGGTCGGCCGCCAGCCGCAGGGCTGCGTTCTTGACGGAAGTGGGTGCCGCCGCCATCTGCGGTGCGGCTGCTTTGGCCCGCTTGCCTAGCTCTGTGATTTCAGATGACACAAACCTTAATGCTAGCGCAGGGCTGCCAAACCCAGTCGCAAAGACGGGTGGCGGGCTAAAGACGGGTGGCGGGGCGAATCTGGCATAATCTGGCAAATATGAGCTCCTCGGACATGGGCCAACACCCGCAGCCGGGCCAGCCCCAGCACGGGCAGGAGTGGGGGCCACCGCAACCCGGACAGCCTGGCCATTACGGCCAACCCGGCCAGCCCCCGCGCTCCAACAGCGGCCGCAACGCCGTGCTGGTCGGCGCCGGCATCGTCTTGTCGCGGCTCTCCGGTGTGATCCGCGAAAGTTTCCTGGCGGCATACCTCGGCACCCGCTCCTCAGCCGACGCTTTCAGCGCGGCCCTGCGCATCCCCAAACTGCTGCAGAACCTGCTGGGCGAAGGCGCGCTGTCGGCATCGTTCATTCCCGTCTATTCCCAGGTGCTAAAGCAAGGCGACGAGCGGCGCGCCGGCCATGTTGCCGGGGCCGTGGCGGGCCTGCTCACCCTGCTGACCGCCGGGCTGGTGCTGATCGCGACCCTGGCTGCCCGCCCGCTGGCATCGGTCATCGCACCGGGTTTTTCGGGCCAAAAGCACGAGCTGACCGTCTATCTCATCCGCATCGTCACGCCTGGGGTCGGCTTCTTGGTGCTGTCGGCGTGGTGCCTCGGGGTGCTGAACGCCCACCGCCGATTCTTCCTGTCATATGTCGCCCCGGTGCTGTGGAACACGGCCATCATCTCGGGGCTGGCCATCGCCGGAGTGCGCGCCTGGGCCGAGACCAACATCGCCGAGGCGGCCGCCTGGGGAGTGCTGATCGGCGGCGGGCTCCAATTCCTGGTGCAGCTGCCCGCGGTCAGGTCGCTGGTGCCCCATCTGCGCATCACCTTTTCCACCCGCGCAGCCGCCGTCAGGGTGGTTATGCGCCGCTTCACCCCAGCGGTGGCCGGCCGCGGCATCGTGACCCTGGGCAACTATGCCGATTTGATCCTGGCATCCCTGCTGGCCACCGGCGCCGTGGCGGTGCTGGACCGGGCCCAGGTGCTATATCTTTTGCCCATCAGCGTCTTTGCGGTCAGCGTGGCGGCGGCCGAGCTGCCCGAGCTGTCGCGCGAGAACAGCCACGCCATTGCCCACCGGCTGTCCGTCGGCACCGAGCGGGTGCTGTTGTTCTTGATGTTTTGCGCCATGGCCTTCATCGTCTTGGGCACCACCATCGTCAAGGCGCTCTATGAGCGGGTCAGCTTCACCTCAGACGACACCTTGCTGGTGGCCGCGGTGCTGGCCGCCTACAGCCTGGGCATGGTTCCCACCGGGCTGTCGCGGCTTTTGCAGAACGCCTGCTATGGCGTGGGCGACGTGGTGGGCCCGGCCAGAATATCGGCCGTGCGCCTCAGCCTGTCGGTGGCGGTCGGGCTGATGCTGATGTTCCAGTTGGACCGCATCGTCATCTCCGACGGCACGCTGTATGACGTGGGTGACCTGCCTGCCTTCGGCCCGCTGGACGGCTCTCAGCGGCTGGATTCTGACTTCCGCCATCTGGGGCCGCTGGGTCTGGCGCTGGGCAGCATGCTGGGGGCGTGGGTGGAGTTCGGGCTGCTCAAGCGGCGCATCCGACAGACCCTGGCCTTTCGGATTTCGTTCGGACGTTCGGTGCTCCGGCTGGTGCCGCCGGTCATCGTGGCTGGCATCTTGGGTGTGGCGCTGGCGGTGTCCATGAGCTCGGCTCCGGCCATCGCCGCGGCCGTGGTGGTGCTGTCGGTGTCGGGTCTGACGTATCTGCTGGCGGCCAACATCATGGGGCATCCGGTTTCGCGCTCGCTGTTCAGCCCGCTGCGCCGCGCCGTGTGGGGACGCTAGGCCGGCACCGGCTCAGGCGAGCACCCGCTCAGGCCAGCAGCATCAGATGGTCGCGGTGGATCAGCTCGGCGTCCATATCGCGCGCCAGATCCTCTGAGCGCTTGCCCTTGGCCTTGTTGGCCTGCTGGCTGGACATCGCCACCAGCCCCTTGGCCACGGTCTGGCCGTCTGCCGTCAGCACCTCCACCGCATCGCCCTTGGAAAAGCTCCCCGACACGGCCACCACCCCCACCGTCAACAGCGAGCTGCCCTTGTCCAGCAGCGCCCGAGCCGCCCCGTCATCCACGGTGATCTTGCCCCGGGACGGCAACGCAAATCCGATCCAGAGCTTGCGGGCCGACAGGCGCGAGTCACGGGGGTGAAACACCGTGCCCACTTCCCGTCCGGCTATGGCATCGGCGATGACGTTGTCACGTGAGCTGCGGGCGATCACCACCTCAACGCCGGAGTGCGCCGCGATCTTGGCCGCTGACAGCTTGGACGCCATCCCGCCGCGCGACTCGAACGACCCGGCCTGGCCGGCGGCTGCCTCCAGCTCGGCGTCTATCTCCACCACTTCGGAGATCAGCGAGGCGTCCTTTGAGTCTTTGGGGTCGGCGGTGAATATGCCTTCGGTGTCGGTCAGCAGCAGCAGCTTGTCGGCGCGCACCAGATGAGCCACCAGCGCGGCTATGCGGTCGTTGTCGCCGAAGCCGATGGCATCGTCGGCAACGGCATCGTTCTCGTTGATGATGGGGATGACCCGCAGGGCCAGCAGCCGCTCAAGCACGCCCCGGGCCAACAGATAGCGGGTGCGCTCGAAGAAATCGCTGGGCGCCAACAGGATCTGGCCGACTTTTTTCTCGCAGGCCGCGAAGGCATCTTCATAGACGGCCATCAGGCGGCTCTGGCCCACCGTGGACAGCGCCTGGAGCGTGTCGGGGCTGGCGTTCTCGCGGCTGATGTTGAGCACCGATTCGCCCGCGGTGATGGCGCCCGAGGTCACCAGCAGCAGACGGTGGCCGCTGTCGGTGGCGGCTGAGATTTGGGTGGCCAGCGACTTGACCGCATGGTGGTCTATGGCGGCCTTGCCGTCATCGTCTCGCCGGGTGAGCGAGCTGGTTCCGATTTTTGCTACGACTATCATTGGCTTGACATCAGTCCCTCAGATAAACCTCATCATCAGCGTATTCAAACTCTAGCTGTCCCACATACACGCTGTCGCCGTCCCGCACGCCGGCTCGCCGCAGGATTGTCTCCACGCCCAGCTTGTTCAGCCGCTCCAGCGCGATTTCCAGTGCGCCCGGTTGGGTGAGGTCAGACAGCGCCACGGCCCGCTCGGCGGCGCGCCCCGATATTCTCCAGCCTGATTTTTCCCGCTCGGCGGTGATGACGTCTGTGAGCGGACGGTGGATGATGATCTCGTCCGGGGACGGGCCGGCCAATTCCGGGGATGTGCTGGCCAAATCAGCCTGCCCCTCTGCCGTCGCCTCGCTCCCGTCTGCCGCCGTCTCTCCGACCGCCGTCTCGCGTTGTTGGCGAACCAGTCCGCCGATCTGCTCCACCAGCTGGCTCACACCCTGTCCGGTCACTGCCGAGAACACCGCGTCCACCGGCTCCACCTCAGCCAGCATTTTCGCCAGCTCATCTTTCGGCAGCTGCTCCAGCAAGTCCGCTTTGGATACGGTGACCAGACGGGGCCGCTTCAGCAGCTGCGGGGAATAGGCCGCCAACTCTCGGCCCAGCACGTTCAGCTGCTGTTTGAGCGTGGTGCCGTCGGTCGCCATCGGATCCAACAGCATGACCAGCACCCGCGCCCGTTCGATGTGGCGCAAAAAACGGGTTCCCAAACCGACACCCTGGCTGGCGCCTTCAATCAGTCCCGGCACGTCGGCCACGATCCAGTCGAAGTCAACTGCGCCTGAGCCGTCGCCGCCGCGCCCGCCGCCATCTCCGTCGCGCCCGCGCCCGCCGGCCACCACCACTCCCAGATTGGGCTCCAGCGTGGTGAACGGATAGTCCGCGATCTTGGGCTTGGCCGCCGAGATGACCGAGATGAACGTGCTCTTGCCCACATTTGGGAAACCCACCAGCGCTGCATCCGCCAGCAGCTTCAGCTCCAGCTTCAGCCAGTGCTCCTCGCCCGCCTCGGCTTGCTCAGCAAAGGCCGGCGCCCGCAAGCGGTTGCTCAGAAATTTGGCGTTGCCCCGTCCGCCCTCTCCCCCCTTGGCCGCCAGCCAGCGCTGCCCCGAGTCCGCCAAGTCGCACATGAACTCCCCCGCCTGGCTGCGCACCACAGTGCCCACCGGCACATGCACCAGACAGTCCTGCCCGCCCGATCCGTGGCGCCGCTTGCCCGATCCGTGCTTGCCGTGCCCTGCCCGCCGGTGCGGATGATCCTTGAACGCAATCAGCGAGGCGATGTTGTGGTCGGCCACCAGCCAGACGTCTCCTCCGGCACCACCGTCCCCGCCGTCCGGCCCTCCCCTGGCAACCCGGGCTTCGCGCCGGAACGAAACGCAGCCGGCGCCGCCGTTGCCGCCCTGCACGCATATCGCGCATTCATCCACAAAATTGGATATGGATTCACGTGCCACAGCATTTATCTTAGGGGCGATGCCGCGGCTCACCACAACCAGCTTACAATTAAGACGATGCAGTTGGAATACAGCCAAGACGAGAACACCATCCATCAGGTCTTTGAGTCATTCTTTCGCAGCGAGTGCCCCAGCGAGGTCGTGCGCCGGGCTGAGCCGCTCGGGTTCTCCCGCCAGCTTTGGGACGACCTGGGTCTGACCGGCGCGGTGGGCATGGCCCTGCCGTCTGCCTGCGGGGGTGGCGGCGCGAGCTTGTCGCAGTTGGGTGTGGTGGTGTGGCTGGCCGGTGCGCATCTGGCTCCGGTGCCGCTGGTTGAGCACTCCGTGGCTGGCCGGCTTTTGTCTCGCCTGCGCCCTCCGCGAACTTCGGCGCTGCTGGAATCTTTGGCCTCTGGCTCAAGCATCGCCACTTTGGCGCTTCGCCCCACCGAGGGCGCGGCATGTCGGGCCAGATTTTTGCCGGCCGGGGCGGTGGCAAACGTTGTGCTGTCGCTGCAGCCCGGCTCCGGGGGCTCTGGCGACGCTGGCGACGACACTGACGGAGAGGACGCTGGCAGTGGCGGTTCCGAACAGCTCACCGCCACCATATCCCCTGCGCCGATGGTGGCTCTGCCCAACACGGCTTGCATGCCGATGGCTGACCGCGACTTGGCCGGCGCGCCCAGCCAGTCCGCGCACAGATCTCACACCCTGGCGACTGGACAACCAGCCAGCGCCAGCTTCGCCAGAGCCCTCAGCGAATGGAAAGCCCTGACCGCCACTGCCTTGTGCGGTCTGTCCCAGCAAGCACTGCAGATCGCGGTCGACTATTGCCAGCAGCGCCACCAGTTCGACCGTCCCATCGCCAGCTTCCAGTCCATCCAGCACGGCCTGGCCGACGCCGCCACGCAGACCGAAGCCGCGTTCTACATGGCCCAACGCGCCCTGTGGATGCTGGACAACGACCAGCCCGAGGCCGACACCCACGCGGCCATGGCATTCCTGTTCGCATCTGAAACCGCCCAGCAGACGACCGCCGCAGCCCTGCATTATCACGGCGGCTTCGGCTATGCCGAGGAATACGACATCGGGCTGTATCACCTGCGGGCCCGGGGCTGGAGCCAGATATACGACAGTCCCGACAGCGAATACCAGCGTCTGGCCGACGTGCTGCTCTGACAGAAACCCAAACAGAAAGCCCTCACCGCCATGGATTTCTCACTCACTCCCCAGGAAAAAGCCTTCCAAGCCGAGCTACGCGAGTTCTGCGCCAGCCACGTAACCCCGCAAGTGCGCCAGCAGACCCGCAACGGCACGCTGCACAACTGGGAGCTGCACCGCAAGATCGCCGAGCGAGGCTGGCTCTGGGGCGCCATTGCGTCAGAGCTGGGCGGCGGCGGACGCAGTCCCATGGAGATGGCCATCTTCACCGAGGAACTGCAGCGGGCGGCCGCGCCCATCGACGCCATCGGCAACATCGTGCTGGTGGCATCAGTCATTTTGGAGCTGGGCAGCGACTTCCTCAAACGCGAGGTGGTGGCCAAGCTGCTGGACGGCCAGTCGCTGGTCTCCCTGGGCTACAGCGAACCCGAAGCCGGCTCAGACGTGGCGGCCTGCCAGACCAAAGCGACCCGCGACGGACAGGACTGGATCATTTCCGGCCAAAAGATGTGGACCACCATGGCGCACGAGGCCGACTTTGTCATCTTGTTGACCCGCACCGACACCGAAGCGCCCAAGCACCGCGGCCTGACCATGTTCATCGTGCCGCTGGAGGCCCCGGGCGTGGAGATACAGCCCATCTGGACCATCGGCACCGAGCGCACCAACGCAACTTTCTATGACGACGTTCGGGTGGGCGACCAATGGCGTCTGGGCGAGGTGAACCAGGGCTGGCAGGTGATGCTGGCATGCCTGAAGTATGAG
>CAZERQ010000014.1:0-3152 GCA_964514465.1 uncultured Acidimicrobiales bacterium | reverse complement strand
CAGGCGGAACAGTTCGATGATCTCAGACATGGGTCGGATCTCAACATCATCGGACGGGCCCCAGCCCAGTGTCGCCAGATAGTTCGCCACGGCCTGCGGGAGATAGCCCCGGTCGCGCCAGTCGCCCAGCGAAACATCGTCACGGCGCTTGGACAGCTTCTGGCGCTTCTCATTGACCAGCAGCGGCAGATGCGCATATGTCGGGCGCGGCGCTCCCATGGCGTCCATGATCAGCTGAACTTTGGGCGCGCTGGGCAGCAGATCCTCGCCGCGGATTGCATGGGTTATGCCCATGTCGGTGTCGTCCACGGCGTTGGCCAAAAGGAAGGTGGGGGTGCCGTTGGAGCGCCAAACCACAAAGTCTTCGATGTCAGACAAGGAGAAGGAGACCTCGCCTCGGACGATGTCGGTGAAGGTTACGGCTGCGGGGTCGGACGCGGACGCGACAGGGGCGGACGAGGACAAGGCGGCGCTGTCCACGCGGAAGCGAACCGCCAGCCCGTCCGCAACACTTTCGCCGGCGAAACGATTGTTGTCGGCATCACACAAATATGCCTTGCCTTCGGCCAGCAGCTGATTGACCACCTGGCGATGTCGCTCCCGCCGGTCGGACTGGAACACGGGCTGTCCGTCAAAGCCTATGCCAAGCCACTCCAGCAGGTCGATGATCGTGTCGGTCAGCTCCTGACGGTTGCGTTCGGTGTCGGTGTCTTCAATGCGCAAGAGCATTTGCCCGCCAGACGAACGGGCGAACAGCCAGTTGAACAGAGCTGTGCGGGCCCCGCCGACGTGCAGATAGCCGGTGGGCGAGGGGGCGAACCTGACGGTTGGGGAAGTCAAGACAGGAGAGGTTAAGCCAACACGAACGCGGCCAGCGGATCGGCTTCGATGAGCTCGCGTATCTGAGCCGCCGGGCTCACCAGCACAGATTCAGAGCACAGCGCCAGCAGCTCCGGAACCTTGTGCCCGTCATGGTCCAGGCCAGCGAAAAACTTCTGCCTCAGGCTGACCAGTTCCTCGGCCGGCTGGCCGTCCAGAAATCCCCACATCGTCAGCGCCACTTCGATGTCGGCCGACACCGGCGCACGACCCAGCAGCGAAGCCCGCTTGAGAGCCACCGCCACGCACCCCTTGAGCGCGACATCCACGCTCAGCGCGGGATCCGCGTCTGCCGGCAGTTTGACGGCCTGCCTAAACCTGTCGGCCAGCAGCAGCGCATAGCCCTGGTCGGGCCCTTGGAAATTTCCGCTGGTGAGGCTGGCCGATGAGACATCTCCGGGGCGATCCAGTTTCCATGTGCCCCTGGTGCGCTGGGGCGATTGGTAGAACGAGCGCGCCTTGGACGGGGATTGCGGGACGAAAGCGGGCTGCGCCATGGGCTCGAGGTTGGGGTGCGGGTTGCGGTTGGGGGGGGTTGGCGGGGCGCGGGTCGGAAATCAGCCGGCACCGTCTCCGCCAGCCCCGTCGTCCATATGCAACAGGCCCCAGATAATCGAGTCAGCCAGAGCCTGCCAGCTGGCTTCCACAATATTTTCCGACACCCCGATGGTCGTCCAGGTCTTGGCGCCGTCCGAGGAATCAATCAGCACCCGGGTCACCGCCTGGGTGGCCAGAGCCGTGTCCAGCGCACGCACCTTATAGTCCGTCAGGTGAATCGACTCAGAAGCCGGGAAGCGATCGCCGATGGCAGACATCAGCGCATTGTGCAAAGCATCCACCGGGCCGTTGCCTTCGCCGTGGGCCACGATGCGCTCGGTGTCGATCCACAGCTTCACGGTGGCGTCGCTGTCCAGCATCAGGCTGTCGTCCTCGCCGGTCAGCGCGGGCGATGAAATGGCGACGGAGGAGTCGAGCCCCGACCCCAAACCAGATCCGACACCAGCCACATCCGGGCGGGTGGACGAAACTCCCGAGCGATGATTGACCTCCACCGCAAACGACTCCAGCTTGAAGTAGGGCTGCTGCCAGCCAGCCAGCCGCCGTATCAGCAGCTCCATGGAGGCGTCGGCCACCTCATAGTGATAGCCGGCATATTCCAGCTGCTTGAGCGTCTCGACCACCTTGCTCAGCGTGGCATCGTCAAGCTCAAAGCCGAAGTCCTTGGCGCGGCGGGCGATGGTGGCCCGACCAGCCATCTCAGACACGACATATTGGCTGGAGTTGCCCACCGACTCGGGGGAGATATGCTCATAGGCGTCGCTGCGGCGCTCCAGCGCGCTGGTGTGCAGACCGGCCTTGTGCGCAAACGCGCTGGATCCCACAAACGGCTGCTGCGGGTCGGGCGTGAAGTTGACCAGCTCGGCCACGCGGTGCGCCACGGAGGTCAGACGGTCGAGGTGTCCTTCGGGCAGGGCGCGCAGACCCAGCTTCAGCTCCAGGTTGGCGATGATCGGAATCAGGTTGCAGTTGCCAGTGCGTTCGCCATAGCCGTTGATCGTGCCCTGGACTTGCTTGGCGCCGTTGGCCACCCCAGCCAGAGCGTTGGCCACGCCGCAGCCGGTGTCGTTGTGCAGGTGAACGCCGACCGGTGTGTCCAGCGCCCCGCAGACGGCCGCCACGATCTCGCCCACCTGCTGGGGCAAGGTGCCGCCGTTGGTGTCGCACAAGATGAGCCGGTCGGCCCCCGCCTCCGAAGCCGCCGCCAGCACGGCCATGGCATAGTCCGGGTTGTTGATGTAGCCGTCAAAGAAATGCTCGGCGTCAAAGAAAACCTGCTTGCCGGCCTCGCGCAGATAGCGCACGGACTCGCCCACCATGGCCACGCCTTCCTCCAGCGGAACCTGCAGGGCTTCGGTGACGTGATAGTCCCAGCTCTTGCCGACGATGCACAGCACCGAGCAGCCCGACGCCAGCAGATTCGACAAGGTGATGTCGGCATCGACCTTGGAGTTGGCGCGGCGGGTGGAGCCGAACGCCACCAGGGTGCTGGTGGTCAGCTCAAGCTCGCTCTGGGCGCGGCTGAAGAATTCGTCGTCCTTGGGGTTTGAGCCGGGCCAGCCGCCTTCGATGTAGTCCACTCCCAGATAGTCGAGCTGGCGGGCGATGCGGAGCTTGTCCTCGACCGTGAGCGAGATGCCCTTGAGCTGGCTGCCGTCGCGCAAGGTGGTGTCGTATATCTCGATTTTGGAATCTGGCATGGTGGGGATGGGGGA
>CAZERQ010000013.1:0-3496 GCA_964514465.1 uncultured Acidimicrobiales bacterium | reverse complement strand
TTGGAGGAAGCCGGCATCCACGATGTGCTGTGCAAGTCATTGGGGTCGCCCAACTACATTAATATGGCGCGCTCCACCATCCAGGGGCTCAAGTCCCTGAAGCGCCCCGACGAGGTTGCCGAGCTGCGAGGTCTGTATCCGGAGGATTTTGTGCCGGCTGCGCTGTGGAAGAGCTATCAGGAATCCGAGCGGGATTTCCTGGCGGTGGCTGCAGGCGGCGAACAGGAAGGTTCGGACGGCGCCGGGGAAGGTTCAGACGGCGAGACGGACGATGCCTCCACCACGGACGATACGGGTGCCGCGCCGGCGACTGCCTCTGCCCAGGACGAGTCAGGTGCCGCATCGAGAACGGAGGCGGACAATGCCTGAAACCAAATTGGTAGTCAAGCAAATTCGCTCGGCCATCGGTGCCAAGCCCAAGCACAAGGGCACCTTGCGAGCGCTGGGTCTGGGAAGGATCGGCAAGCAGAACAGCCTGCCCGATCGCCCCGAAATCCGGGGTATGCTGAGGGCAGTAAGACATTTGGTGGAATACGAAGAGCCACCCAAGCAGGCCGAGCCCGCGCCGGCTAAGAAAGCCGAGCCCGCTAAGCAGGCCGAGCCAGCGCCAGCTAAGAAAGCTGCGCCCGCGCCGGCTAAGAAAGCCACCGCCACCAAGAAGGACGAGCCCGCCAAGAAAGCCACCGCAACCAAAAAAGCCGCGCCCGCTAAGAAGGACGAGCCAGTCAAGAAAGCCACCACCACCAAAAAAGCTGCGCCCGCCAAAAAAGCCACCGCCACCAAGCCCAAATCCACCACCACTAAATCCACCAAGACCACTCCCAAGACCAAGTCATGAAAATACACGACCTAACCCCACCCCGTAACTCCCGCCGCAAGCCCATACGCGCCGGCCGCGGCATCGGCGGCAAACGAGGCAAGACCGCCGGCCGAGGCATGAAAGGACAGCGCGCCCGCGGCACCATCCCGGTCGGATTTGAGGGAGGCCAGATGCCGCTCAGCCGCCGTCTGCCCAAGTTGCGCGGCTTCAACAATCCCTTCAGGGTCGAATACAAAGCCGTCAATCTGGCCGCCCTGGACGAACTCAAGGAGTCAGAAATCACCCCCGAGGTGCTGGCCGCCCACGGCCTGTTGAAGCTGCCCAAAGCCAAGCCCACCCTGGTGAAGATTCTGGGCGAAGGCGAGATCAAGCGATCCGTCAAGGTGTCAGCCCATGCGTTTTCCAAATCCGCCCAGAGTGCCATCGAAGCAGCCGGCGGCAGTGCCATAATCCTGCCCAAGCCCTGGGGCGATCGCCGTCCGCCCGCCAAAGGCAGCGCCCACACCAACCGCTAGACCCGCAACCCTCGCCCCTATAGTCCAAGCAACCCCCGCGACCCACCATGTCCCAAGTCATCAGAAACATCGGCAACATCGGGAAAATCCCCGACCTGCGCAACAAGCTGCTGTTTGTTGTGGCCATGCTGGTCATCTATCGGATCGGCTCGTTCATCCCGGCCCCGGGCATCAACTACGCCGCCCTGCGACCGCTTCAGGACGAAGCCGAACAAGCCGGCGTGCTGGCCTTCCTGCGACTTTTCAGCGGCGGCGCGCTGACCCAGTTCGCCATATTCTCCCTGGGCGTCATTCCATACATCACCGCCTCCATCATCATGCAGGTGCTGGCGGTGGTGGTGCCCAGAATAGAGCAGTGGCAGCAGCAAGGCGCCATCGGCCAACGCAAGATCAACCAGTGGACCAGATACATCACCATCGGCATCGCCCTGGTTCAGTCCACCAGCCTGGCATTCCTCTTCCACAACGGCGGCGGCGGCCTCACCCAGACCGGCATCCCCGACCTTCTGCCCGAGTTCACCCCGCCCAGAGTGGCGCTGGTGGTGCTGACGCTGACGGCCGGCACCGCCATCTTGATGTGGATGGGCGAGCTGATCACCCAAAAGGGCATCGGCAACGGCATCTCCCTGATCATTTTCGCAGCCGTGGTGAGTGGCCTGCCGGCGCAGCTGTCCACCGTGCGAACCCAGTCGGGCTGGAACGCGCTGCTGGGCGTGGTGTTCATGTATCTGGTGCTGCTGGTGGCCATCGTGTTCGTGGAGCAGGGGCAGCGGCGCATCCCCGTCCAGTTCGCCAAACGTGTGGTGGGACGAAAGATGACCGCCGGTGGCAGCACCTACATCCCGCTGAAGGTCAACCAGTCGGGCGTGATCCCGATCATTTTCGCCAGCTCGGTGCTGTATCTGCCGCAGTTGGTGGTGGTGGCATTCCCGGCCGACGGCTGGGGCGCCAACATGCAGCGCTGGGTGAACGACCACCTGCTGACCCCCAGCGACCCGTTCTATCTGGTGATTTTCGGCTTGCTGATTATCGGCTTCGCATATTTCTACACGGCCATCACCTTTGATCCCGTCAAGCAGGCCGACACGCTGCGCCGCCAGGGCGGGTTCATCCCGGGCATCCGTCCGGGGCCGCAGACCGAACGCTATCTGGCTCGCATCCTGTCTCGCATCACGCTGCCCGGCGCGCTGTTCTTGGCCATCATCGCGCTCATCCCGGCCATCGTGCTGGCGCAGTTCATCCACGACGACAACCTGGGCATATTCGGCTTCACCGGCATCTCCATTTTGATTGCGGTGGGCGTCAGCCTGGAGACCATGAAGCAGATCGACAGTCAGCTGATGATGCGCAACTACGAAGGATTCCTGAAGTGAGCCCGTCTGGTTCGCCGCGCCCGGGCGACCCGCAGCTTCCCGTCTGTCTGGTGTTGCTGGGCCGGCAAGGTTCGGGCAAGGGCACCCAGAGCCAGCTGCTGTGCGACAAGTTCGGTCTGGTTCATGTCTCCACCGGTGATTTGCTGCGAGATGAGGCTGAGTCCGGATCCGAGTTGGGCCAGCGGGTCAAGCAGCTCATGGATGCGGGCGAGCTGGTGTCAGACGATTTGATGTGTGAGATTTTGGGGCAGCGGATTGCCCGGCCGGACGTCTTGAGCCAGGGGGTGCTGCTGGACGGGTTCCCGCGCACGGTGGGCCAGGCCGAGAGCTTGGCGGCGATTGCCGGCACGGTTCACGGAGTCATCAATCTGGACGTTTCCATCGATGAGGTGACCGACCGGATGCTGTTGCGCAACCGGGACGACGACACCCGGGAATCCATCGGCCGGCGCCTGGCGCTGTATGAGGAGCAGACCGAGCCGCTGCTTGAGTGGTATCAGACGACCAGCACTGTCAGAACGGTTGACGGGTTGGGCGAGCCGGACGAAGTTTTTGTGCGCCTGGCGACGGTGGTCAAGGAGATGCTGGACGCCGCCGCGTCTGCGTCCGACGCTCCCGCTTCCGCCGCCGCGCCTGACTCCACCGCCGCTGCCACCTCCGGCGTTTCTGCAGGTGTGAGTTTGCAGTAGTGGCTATAGAATTAGTTGTTCAAATTTTTACCGCCAGATTTAGCACGCCCCACCGATTTATCCCGCCCACAAATCCACCACGGAGGAATACACTGTCTA
>CAZERQ010000012.1:0-9330 GCA_964514465.1 uncultured Acidimicrobiales bacterium | reverse complement strand
GCCCAGGGTCAGGTTGAGATCTCCTGGAGAAAGCGCCAGCGAGCCGGCGACATTTGCGGTGGAGGAGCCGCCGGAGGCCGAGGCGCTGTCGGAGGTGTCTATATATATTGTGCCGCTTGGCCAATGTGCTACGCTGGCGGGCTGGTCGCAGAAACCCCAGCTTCCCTGGGCGACCGAAAACGAGTTGTGCGAGACTTTGCCCAAGGGTATGGTTAGCTCGTCGGGCTCGGTGATTTCCGAAGGTGTGGGCTCGTCTGCTCCGGTCGGCTCGTCGGTTCCCGTCTGCGCGTCCGAACCCGTCCTCACCGTCACCGCATCGGCACCGTCCAACAGCGCCAGTCCTGCCTCAACACGAGCCTTCACCCCCGGGTGCGGCGCAAACAACTCCCACGATGTTGGGCCGCCGGAAGCCGAACCCAATCCAGCCAAACCCATGCCGCCCAAACCTGGATCGCCCAAAGTCAAAATCCGAGTGCCGCCGCCCAACACATCACTCAACAAGTGGCTGGACGTAATCTTCCCCCGCGAGCAGTCGGCCACAAAATCGGCCTCGGCCAAGGCAGCGCGCACCGAGGGAATGGCCAAGGCATCCGAACCATGCAGGCCCGGACCGGCATCGGCCAACACCAAACTCACGACTTCGGGCGTGAGCCGCTGCAGTGCCAGGGCACAGACTTCGCACAGCTGGCTGTCGGCACCGGCATCGGCCACCACCACCGCCGTCTCAGACGAAGTCACCTGGCAGAGCTCGAACAGACGGGTAAGCTGCTCGACCCAGCGCCAATCCATGAGGTTTGCCGAATTGCCCATATAGGCAGTCTAGGTTTGGCGCGGGCAGTTGGCACGGACAGACGGGAGGACTGGCGCGGATGGTTGGCACGGACAGACGGGGGGACGGGCGCGGGCAGTTGGCGCGGACGGACGGACTGGCGCAGGCAAGCGACACCCAGCACAACCAAAACTCAAGCAAAGGCATCGCGGGCGGCGAAGTTGCGCTAGCTTATAGGTATGGCTAGGCAGTGCTATCGCGGAGGGTGTGCGGAAGTCGCCACGGCGAGCTGTCTGTTTGACCCCAGGGGTTCTCGGGCTTGGCTGTTCCCCGCAGATGACGATGCCGAAGTTCACGCCCAGGCGTTTGTGTTGTGCTTGGATCACGCCGATTCGCTGGAGGTACCGATGGGCTGGGTGTTGCATGACATGCGCGACCAGGCTGAGCCGGCGGCTGGCGAGACAGATGGCGCGGCGGACGGCGGCGATGGCGGCTGGACGGATGACGCGGCGGACGGCGGAGCAGGTGTCGCGGCGGACGGCGAATCTGGCGGCGGCGATGGCGATGGCGCAGAGGCCGACAACGTCATTCCCATCAAGGGCACCGACCCACAAGAGCAAGAGCAACAACCGCTCGTCATCGAAGACGACATGCCCCTGCTGCAACGCGCCTTCCGCACGGTCGCGCCTCACTGAAGCCCCAAACTGAGTCCCACCATCCCCAAAAATCCCCAGCCGCACCACAGAAAACTTTTGCCCCCGCTAAACTAGCACAAAGTGGCAGCCACCCAAGATGACGACACAGCGATAGCAACCGCGGTATCCATAACGGTCAACAACACCACGGTTCACGCACCCCCCGGCCAACTCCTGATTGACGTCTGCGAGCAGGCGGGCGTCCACATTCCGAGGTTCTGCTATCACCCGCGGATGGAACCGGTGGGGATGTGCCGCATGTGCCTGGTGGATGTCGACACGGGCCGGGGCGCCAGCCTGCAGCCGTCTTGCATGGTGACGGTCGCAGACGAGATGGTGGTGGAAACCGAAAGCGAGACCGTCAAGAAAGCCCAGGAAGGCGTGCTCGAATTCCTGCTGCTGCATCATCCGCTGGACTGCCCGGTGTGCGACAAAGGCGGCGAATGTCCGCTGCAGGATCAGACCATGGCCTACGGCCCAGGCGAGAGCCGCTTCGTCGAGCCCAAGCGCCATTTCGCCAAGCCCATCGACATCAGCCCGCTGGTGTATCTGGATCGTGAGCGCTGCATTCTGTGCGACCGCTGCACCCGGTTTGCCAGCGATGTGGCCGGCGACCCGCTCATACATTTCATCGACCGGGCCAGCCACACGCAGGTCAACACTTTCCCCGATGAGCCGTTCAGTTCCTATTTCAGCGGCAACACCGTCCAGATTTGTCCCGTGGGGGCACTGACCGCGCAGACCTATCGCTTCAAGGCGCGGCCCTGGGATCTGGTTGAGGCTCGCTCGACTTTCCCCAACCCGATGGGCGATCGCATCGTGGTGGAGGCCTCGCGGGATCGGATTTTGCGCTATCAGGGCTGGGATTCAGATGCGGTGAACTGGGGCTGGCTGAGCGACCGGGACAGGTTCAGCTTCCAGGCTTGCCACAGCCCGCAGCGTCTGTCGGAGCCGTTGGTGCGCGGCGGGGACGGACGCGGCGGGAGCGGACGCGGCGGGGACGGACGCGGCGGGGACGACGGATTGACGCCGGCCAGCTGGAGCCAGGCATTGGACGCGGTTGCGGACGCGGCCGAGGCGGCGATGTCGATGTCAGCTCCGTCCGACGCGGGCACGGGCGCCGAAACAGCCGCAGGCGCCGGAACAACCTCGGGCGCCGGAACAGCCGCGGGCACCGGAACAGCCGCAGGCGCGCCGGCCATCGCGGTGATCGGCGGGGCCCACCTGACCTGCGAAGCACAATACCTGTGGGCCAAGCTGGCCAAGTCCGTCTGGGGCACCACCCGGGTGGATGCCCAGCTGGGCGACGGCTTGCCGGCCGACTTGCTGGCGGGGCTGCCCCGGGCGACCATCAACCAGGCCTGCGCCAAAGGCAGCGTGGTGGTGCTGGTGGGCGCCGACCTGAAGGAGGAGCTGGGCACGTTATATCTGCGGCTGTGGGCCCAGGCCAAGGCCGGCAACCTAACCCTGATCGAACTGACGCCGCTGGCCACGGGCATGAGCCAAGTGGCCGCGCACAGCTTGCGGGTGCTGCCGGGGGATCTGCCGCAGGTGATGTCGGTGCTGCTGGCAGACGACCCGTTGGCGTTTGCGCGCGACCAGGGCACACCCGAAGACGGCAGCATCGGCGCGGTGCCGGTGCGGGACATCGCGGCAGCCGGCGAGACATTGCGGGGGCGCGGGGGCGCGGGAGCGAGCGGGAGCGCAGACGGCAAAGGCGCGGGCGTGGTGGTCGTGGCGGGCCGCAGCTGTCTGTCTGAATCCGAACAGGTCGCAGCCTACGGTTTGACGCAGCTGTTCGAGGCGTTGCCCGAAGCCAAGTTGCTACCGGCTTTGCGGCGGGGCAATGTCTTTGGCGCGCTGGCGATGGGACTGGCTCCCAATGACGGCGGCACCGCGGACGGCGCAACAGAAACTGCCGGCGCAACCGAAACTGCCGGCAACGACACCCGAGCAATATTGACTGCGGCCGCCCGAGGCGACATCTCGCTGTTGGTCTGTCTGGGCGCCGATGTGCTGGCCGACTTCCCCGACAAGCAGCTGGCCCAGCAAGCCCTGGCAGCAACGCCCATGGTCGTGTCGGTTGAGACTTTGCCGAACAGCACCAGCCAGCAACACGCCAATGTGATTCTGCCCGCTGCCGGCTTCGGCGAGCGCAACGGCACCCATCTCAATCTGGAGGGCAGGCTGTCGCCGGTGGCCAAGATCATCACCCCGCCGGGGACTGCCCGCAGCGACTGGATGATTGCGACCGAGCTGGCGAACAGGTGCGGCTCCGGCTGGGAGTTTGAATCGCCCGAGCAGATTTGGCGAGAGATTACCGAGAACGTGCCGGGGTTCGGGGAGGTGGCCGCGGCGGACATTGAGAGCGCGCCAGACGGGGTGCTGGTGCCGGGCGCGGGTGGTGGCGCGGACGCGGACGGCACGAGCGCGGGCGGCGCAGACGGGGGCGACGGCACAGGCGCGAATATAACAGCACCCAAAGCCGTGCCCCACAGCCGCTACACCTACCGCCTCATCGTCCATCGCACGCTGTATGACAACGGCACGCTGGTGTCCAACTGTCCATCTCTGGCCGGACTGGCAACCCCTGGCGCGGCGCGGCTCAACCCCACGGTCATGCGCGAGCTGGGAGTGCAAGACGGCGACCAGGTGACCCTCTCATCTGAAGCTGGCAAAATCACCGCTGCCGTCCAAGCCGACAGCCGGGTGCCGCCCGGCGCGGTCGCCATGGCCCACAACCACACCGGCGCCGACCCGAGGGAGATAATGGTTCCCGCCGCCAGCGCCACCGAAGTAAGCATTGACGTGACATGATCGCCGCGCTCGTCTCGCCCGCCCGCGTCCTCGCGGTCGACCCGCTGTTTCTGGGCGGGGTCGGCCTGGAGGAAGTGCTGATCACCGCAATCAAAGTGGTGGCCGCCTTCGCCCTGCTGCTGGGCAGCGTGGTGTTCATGATCTGGTTCGAACGCAAGCTGATCAGCGACATGCAAAACCGCATCGGCCCCAACGTGGCCGGCCCCTTCGGAATACTCCAAACCCTGGCCGACGGCCTCAAGCTGTTCTTCAAGGAAGACCTGCTGCCCGCGCAAAGCCGCCGTCTGGTCTTCAAACTCGCGCCCTACCTCTCGCTGGTGCCGGCATTCCTCACCTTCGCGGTGGTGCCGGTCGGCGGCAACTTCTCCGACAAGGAGGGCATCGTTTCATGGTGGGGCAACCCGACCCATCTGCAGGTGGCCGACCCGCCCGTGGGCGTGCTGCTGATCCTGGCCATGTCGTCGGTCGCGGTCTATGGCATCATGCTGGCCGGCTGGTCGTCCGGCTCGAAATATCCCCTGCTGGGTTCCGTGCGTGCGTCCGCGCAGGTGGTGTCGTATGAAGCCGCACTGGGACTGTCGTTCGTGTCGGTGATTTTGGTGGCCGGCAGCCTGTCCACGCACGAGATCGTCCAGTCCCAAACCGACTACAACTGGAACCTGTGGGTCACGGGCTTCGTGCCGTTCATCGTCTTCCTCATCTCCGCCACCGCCGAGCTGAACCGCCCGCCGTTCGATCTGGTGGAAGCCGAACAGGAGCTGGTCGGCGGCTTCCACACCGAATACAGCTCGCTGCGGTTCTCGCTGTTTTATCTGGCCGAGTTCATGAACGTGGTTACCATGTCGGCCATCATCGTCACGCTGTTCTTGGGCGGGCCCAACGGCCCCGTGCTGACCGATTCGCTGGACTGGATCTGGGGCGTGCTGTGGTTCCTGGCGAAGCTGTTTGCGCTGCTGTTCACGTTCGTCTGGTTCCGTGCGACGCTGCCCCGGGTGCGCTATGACCAGCTCATGGATCTGGGCTGGAAGTTTTTGATCCCGCTGTCGCTGGGGTGGCTGCTGGTGCTGGCGGCACTGGATCTGGGCGACGACCGGGACTGGAACGCGGCGGCGGTCGTGGCGGTGTCGATGGGGGTTTTCGTGGTGGCCATGGTGTTGCTGCGTGCCGCCATCGCAGCGGGGAGGCGCGCGCCTGACATTGACGCCGAGTTGGAGGACACATGGGCTACCTAGGCGGGTTCGCGGTCACCTTCAAGAAGCTGTTCGAAAAGCGGGTCACGACTTCGTATCCCAAGCAGAAGCGGCCCAAACCCGAGCGGCTGCACGGGCGCCACGTGCTGAACCGCTATGAGGACGGCATGGAGAAATGCATCGGCTGCGAGCTGTGTGCGGCGGTGTGTCCGGCGCGCTGCATATATGTGCGAGGTGCCGACAACTCACCCGATGATCCGGTGTCGCCGGGCGAGCGCTTCGGCTATGTCTATGAGATCAACTACCTGCGCTGCATCCACTGCGACCTGTGCGTGGAGGCCTGCCCCACCGAAGCCATCACCGAGACCAAGCTGTTCGAGTTCTCCTTCACCGGGCGCCAGGATGCCATCTACACCAAGGACGAGCTGCTGGTGGATGACGACGGCCGGCCGCAGCGTCTTGCGTGGGAGGATTGGCGCGAGGGCGACGATGTCCACACTTCGGCTTGGATGCGGGCCACGTCTCCGTCGGGGAGCGCGGACTATGAGGGACGGGTTGCCTGGTCGGGCGAGTTGGGCTATGGCGTGCGTCCGCCGGAGCAGGGGCAGTCGGGCGAGTTGGGAGTCGAGCGCGAAGTGGCGGCCGAGCGCGAAAACCCACCCGAACGCGAGCCCGAGGAGAGCTAAGCCCCCATGGAAGCGGTCGTATTCATCGCCTGCGCGGTCATCTGCGTGGCCGGTGCCATCGGAGTGGTCGTGGCGCAGAACCCGATCCATTCGGCGCTCATGCTGGTGGCCACCTTGTTCGGCGTGGCGGTGCTGTTCTTGGCGATGGACGCGCAGTTTCTGGCGGCCGTCCAGATCATCGTCTATGCCGGCGCCATCGTGGTGCTGTTCTTGTTCGTGATCATGCTGTTCGGGGTGTATCGCAGCGAGAACCTGCGGGTGGAGCCCATCGCCGGGCAGCGTCCTTTGTCCATCGCGGCGGCGGTTTCCACTCTGGCGCTGACGGTGGTCGTGGTGGCGGTGGCCACCGGCGGCTCCCCAACCGGACAGCCGGCCACAACCGAGCCGCTGGTCGACAGCATCACGGTGCATTCGACTTCGGCTGCCCGGGCGCTGTCTGACAACCAGTCCATCGGCGAGGAGGTGTTCCCCAATGTGGAGCAGCTGGGCCGGGTCATCTTCACCGACTATGTGTGGGCGTTTGAGATCACGGCCGTGCTGTTGACCATTGCCGTGGTGGGCGCCATTGCCCTGGCCCGCCGCCAAAGAAGCGATGCCGAAGGCGCCGCTGGCGCAGGCGAAGGTGAAGCTGGCGTGGGCTTGCCCGCCGAAGCCGCCGCGCCCGCCCAAGCCGCCGCCCAGGAGCAAGCCTGATGGAAGTCACCACAGCCTGGTATCTCATTTTGGGCGGGGTGCTGTTCTCCATCGGCAGCTTCGGTCTGCTGGTGCGCCGCAACCCGCTGGTGATGTTCATGTGCGTGGAGCTGATGCTGAACGCGGTCAACCTCACTTTCGTGGCGTTCGGACGTGACCTGCGCGACATCGGCGGACAGGCGGCGGTGTTCTTTGTGCTGGTCGTGGCCGCCACCGAAGTTGTGATTGGACTGGCGGTGGTGGTTGCGGTGATGCGCCGCCAGCCGGACGCCACCGCAGACGACATTTCGGCGCTGTCGGGATGAGACGGACAAGACGCACGAGACGGACTGAGCAATGGAATCACTAATCTGGCTGGTCGTGCTCCTCCCGCTCGCAGGCTTCACCACGCTGCTGGCTGGCGGCCGTCGTCTGGGCGAACCCGCGGCCGGCAAGCTGGCCACAGCCGCGGTGGGAGCGTCCTTCGCCATAACCGTCCTGGTGTTCGTCGGCCTGCTGGCCCAGGATCCGCACGACCGCAGCCACAGCTTCAAACTTTTCTCCTGGGTTCCGTCGGGCTCGCTGTCGGTCGACATCGGCTTTCTGGTCGACCCTCTGTCGATCACCATGGCCCTGTTCATAACCGGCGTCAGCACGCTCATCCACATCTATTCGCTGGGCTACATGCACGGCGACCGGGACTTCTCCAAGTTCTTCTTATACCTCAACCTGTTTGTCTTTTCCATGCTGATGTTGGTGCTGGGCGACAACATGCTGCTCACGTTTTTGGGGTGGGAAGGCGTGGGGGCCTGCTCGTATTTTCTGGTGGCGTTCTGGTTTGAGGACGAAGCCAACGCCTCGGCCGGCAAGAAGGCGTTCATCACCAACCGGGTGGGCGACTTCGGCTTCATGACCGCCATCTTTTGGACGTTCTTCGCGGTCGGCAGCCTGAACTACACCGATATTTTCGCCTCGGCACCCGAGCTGACGACCACCACCGCATCGGTCGTGATGGTGCTGTTGATGCTGGGCGCGGCCGGCAAGTCGGCTCAGTTCCCGCTCTATGTCTGGCTGCCCGACGCCATGGCCGGCCCAACCCCGGTCTCGGCGCTCATCCACGCGGCCACCATGGTGACCGGCGGGGTGTATCTGCTGGTGCGGATGAACCCGATTTTGGCGGTGGCCGACGGCTGGGTGCTGGCGCTGGTCGCCTGGGTGGGATTGGCCACGGCGCTCGGTGCGGCGCTGGCGGCGCTGGCGCAGATGGACATCAAGAAGGTGCTGGCCTATTCCACCATTAGCCAGCTGGGTTTCATGTTCGTGGCCATCGGGGTGGAGGCCTACACCGCGGCCGTGTTCCACATGGTGACCCACGCATTCTTCAAGGCGCTGCTGTTTTTGGGGTCGGGCTCGGTGATCCACGCCATGGGCGGCGAGCAGAATATGTCGCGCTATGGCGGGCTGGCGCGGCTGCTGCCGGTGACCTCGGCGACCTTCGTGGTGGGCTGGCTGGCCATCGCGGGCGTGCCGCCGTTTTCTGGGTTCTGGTCAAAGGACGAGATTCTGGCGGGAGTGTGGGATCACAGCCGGCTGATGTGGGTGCTGCTGTTGGGGGCGGCGGTGCTGACGGCGATGTATATGAGCCGGGTGGTGATGCTGACGTTTTGGGGTCGACCGCGCTGGGGGGACGACGGTGAGACGGGAGCGGCCGCACAAAGCCAGCCACACGAGTCACCGCCGTCCATGCTGTGGCCCCTGGTCGCGCTGTCAGCGCTGGCTGCCACGGCCGGTGTGATCAACCTGCCGTTCGTCAAGGCCACGCATTTTCTGGAGAAGTGGCTGGAGCCGTCGCTGTTCGACAACCAGGCCCACCTCAGTTTCGCCGGCGGCACCAAGTGGGTGCTGGCTGGCGTGGCCATCGTGGCCGGACTGGTCGGCATCTGGCTGGCCGCCAACGTGTATCTGCGCCGGTCGCTGCCGCACCAGCTGGTCGAGCGTGAGCTGTGGGCCCGGGCCTGGCGCTATGACGAGACCATCACGGCAGTCGCCGGCGGGCCGGGGCGCAGGGCGTTCGGCGCGCTGGCCGCGTTTGATGCCCGGGTGGTCGACGGAGCGGTCAACAAGGTCGGCGGTGCGGTGCAGGCGACGGCTGGCAAGTTGCGTCAGGCTCAGACGGGGATGGTGCGAAGCTATGCTTTGGGAATAGCCGTGGGTGCGGCGGTGCTGCTGGCGTATTTCATCTCCAGGGCGAGCTTCTAGGCGAGCGGCGCGGCGATTAGGCGATTAGGCGGTAGGCGAGCACGATGTTTCCAGTGCTGTCATCTTTGATTGTCATTCCGCTCATCGGGGCGGCGGCGTTGTTGCTGGTGCCGGCCACGCGGGGCGAGCTGCTGCGGCCGCTGGCTTTGACGTTCACCACGGCTGCCGCGGCGGTGTCGTTCTGGCTGATCGGCGCGTTCGAGCTGGGCGGCGCCCCCGACGCGAGCGACAGCACCGACGCC
>CAZERQ010000011.1:0-6699 GCA_964514465.1 uncultured Acidimicrobiales bacterium | reverse complement strand
TCGGTGCCGGTTCTGAGCACAGCCAATCTGGTGGACTTCCCGAAGGGCTCTGGCGTATCTTGCACCTATAACGTTACCTGGCCCGACGTCTCCCGACTGGTGAAGCCTTCTAACGCGCCCGGTTCATCCAGTGCCACTTTGGGAACCTTGCGCATTGAATACACTGCTTCATTGACCACCTTCAGCCCGGAAATAACCATTACCGTGCCCCAGGTTGATGAGGACAGAGACGGCACCAACGACTTTGCCAACACCCAGTTTGTTGTGCGCATTGTCCGAACTTCAGAACGATCTGAATGCACGGAGTCACGCAGCGAGATATACGTGGTGGACGATAATGGGACGGTGACGCTTTCCAACGCAGCCGCTGAGTTGGTGGGTCTCCCGGAGGGAGGTGAGTCGCTGTGCGCATACCGAATCGAGTGGCCGACCACAGAAGACATCGTCGGCTTGGCACTGGGCGCCGTTTCATCCAGTCATCTTTCGGTCATTTCAAATAGAGCATCAGCTTCTTATGTTTTGCCTTCAGCTATGCCGACCGACAGCAATGATGGATCTGGATCTGGTGATTCTGGAACCAACACTGAGCCCCTTGCCACCACTTCTCCGGTCATCCGCATCTCCGTGCCTGACCGAGACGACAATGGCGACGGCAACAACGATTTTTCTGGCACCACGTTTAATGTCGGGTTCACTTCTGACACTGAGGACTGCACGCCATCGGCCAGCGAAACCCATGTGGTTGGCGATGACGGGAACGTAAGCCGACAAACCGGCAGCCAAGCCTCGTTGGTGAGATCTCCCCGTGGCTCCCAAGCCGATTTTGGCTGCGACTACAGCGTGGTATGGCCAGAAGTTGAAGGTCTGCGACTAGGAGACCACATCGAGATGCTAGAGGTCGCCGCAAGTCAGGCCGCCGGCGAGGAGGGCGACTTCCACCTGGAGGCCGAGGCCTCATACAGACTCCCGGCAGAGATCACATTGTTCACGCCGAGCGTGTCGGTTGTGGTTCCGCAGGTGAACGGCGCAGATGGAAACAACGTGTTTTCTGGCTCTCGCTTCAATGTTACTCTGGAACGTTTTCCCGGCAATCAGTGGGAGGAGTGCACCGCAAGAGTGGTGCTCACCCTGACAGTCAACGACAATGGTACCGTCACCGCAGATAATGAGATTGAGTTAGTTGACGTCTATGACGTTGGAGAAGAGGACGAGCTGACCTGCTTCTACAAGGCGAGGTTCAGCATCAGGGATCACCTGGACAAGATATTGCGGGTGTCGCCGGCAGTGGTCAACATCGATGGCGACCGCAACCCAGTGGAGGGCCGCTATGCCACCAACATTGTGCCTCGCCTGGTCATCAACATCCCCCAGCATGACTTCGACAACGATGGCGTGAACGACTATAGCGGAAGCACATTCAACGTGGTCTTTGAGCCAGTGCCGCGCTCTTCCCCAGGCTGCACCCAGAACGGACGGGAGCTGCAGCAAGCCCGAGACGACGGCACGGTAACCCTGGAACCGCCGCCCAGCGGCCTGAACGATCTGACGGTTTTGGTTGACGTCCCTCCGGGCGAGAGCGAGAGCGCGCGTTGCCGCTATTTTGTCATCGTTCCCCCCACCGCAGCCGGTGGCACATTATTCCTGGTGCCCGCTCCGATTGCTGTGGTTGGCTCCAGGCTTGACCTGGCGACCAGTTGCGTCTCTTCCATAATCGGTTGTTACTTCCCGCCGCGCAGCTTCACCCCAACGATCTCCATCCAGGTGCCCCAGACCGAAGATGGCCAGGCTGGCGTGAACGACTGGGCCGGCACAGCGTTCACCGTCTCGTTCCGCCCGATTGCAAACTCCGATGCCGGCTGCACCCTAACAGCAACCGCCACAGTTGTGATTGAGCAGAATGGCCAATCCCGCACCACCTCAGACGCCAGGCTGTTTGAGCACCCGCAATTCGTGGACAGCAACTGCCGCTATGACATCATCTGGCCGGCTATCTCTGGCTTGGCTGTCCAGTCCAGTTCCACCGCGCAGACAGACAAGGATGCAGCGGACGTCACCGGCGTCTATTGGGCGGCCGCCGACAGCACCTTCAGCCCCGACATAACCATTGAAGTGCCCCAGACCGAAGATGGACAGGCTGGCGTGAACGACTGGTCTGGCACTGTGTTCAGCATCACCTTCAACCGCACCGGCACGGCCGACGGCAGGTGCACCCAAACTGCGACCGCAACCGTTGAGATAGGCGATAACGGGCGAGGCGAGACCACCCAGGAAGCCGAGTTGGTGAACCGCCCCATTGGCGTGGATGACCGCTGCGAATACGACATTGTCTGGCCCAACGACATCGCCGGGCTGGCTTTGCAAGACACTTCCACCGAGCAGACCGACGACACAGCCAGAGAAGTCACCGGCACCTATCGGGTCGACTCTGACAGCTAAACGCCGCAGGCTCGCAGTTGCCTTGTTGACGTTCTGCAGTCGGTCTTGCCTGGCCGTCTTGGGCGCGGCCGCTGTCTTGGCTCTGGGAACGATCGCCAGCACTGTTCCAGCCAGCCCCGCCCGAGCCCAGCAGGACACGTTCTTCTCTCCCAACATCACCGTCAATGTGCCCCAGCGCGACAAGGATCGCGACGGCATCAACGACTATGCCGGCACCAACATCCAGGTCAACTACAAGCCCAAGGCCGGCTCGCCCGACGGCTGCACGCAGGCAGCTTTTGAGATATATGTGGTGCGCGATGACGGCACGGTCACACGCCAGGCCGAGCCGATAAAGCTGGTCAGCGTGCCAGCCGGCTCATCGGTGCGCTGCGACTATGACGTGATATTTCCGTCCATTGCGGGCAACAGCCTGACGCTGCGGCCGTCCGATTCCGCCCCCGACGCGCCCGGCGGAACTGACCCCAACACTGCCCCCGGCACTGCACCCGACCCCAACGCGTCCGGCAACCCCAGCGCGCCCCCCGACCCCAGCGCGCCCGGCGGCAGCTTCGAATACGACCCGCTGGCCATTGAACTAGCCCTGCCCGCCGGCTGGGTGGTGCTGTCGTTCGGCGGCGCCACAGGCACAACGCCCCGGGCATTCGCCGAGGCTCTGGGCCATGCCGTTAGTGGCCTGTGGGTGTGGGACGCCCGGACGCAGAGCTGGTCGGGCTGGACACGCAGGTTCGGAAGTCAGGGCTTGAACCAGCTGACGCAAGGCGATGCGATTATGGCGTATTCGCCCGTGGCCCGAGTGGTGCGCTATAGCTCGGCCGACCTGCTGGAGCCGCCGCCAGCCGTGGGGGAACTGAGCCTGCCGGCGGGGTATTCGCTGTTGGTCTATGGCGGAGAGCGACCGCTTTCGGTGGCCAGCTTGTTCGGCTCACGGGCCGGGGCCGGAGAGAAAGCCGGGGCCATTGCCTCAGTCTTCCGCTGGAATGCCGATGCGCAGAACTGGGACTACAACCTGCCCAGCCGCCAACCAACCAACTCGGTGCCGCTGGCGTGGTTCGACACCATCCAACCAGGCGATGCGCTGTTCATATTCAACGCCTCCGACACCTCAGCATCCGTCAGCTGGCCCCAAGCCGTCTAGCCCCAGGCCGCTCAACCCCGCGCCGCCGCAAACCCTGCTAAACTCTGCAGACATGACCAAACTATCCATCCAAGACAGACTGAGCTTTGTGCCGATATTTTCGGAGCTCTCCAAAGCCGAGCTGCGCTCGATCACCCGGCTGATGACGCACACCAAAGTCAGACAAGGCCGCGAGCTCACCAAGCAGGGACAGATCGGGCGAGAGTTCGTCATCATATTGGAGGGCGAGGCCAGCGTGATGCAGGACGGGCGCAAGGTGGCTTCGCTTGGGCAGGGCGATTTTCTGGGCGAGTTGTCGGTGCTGACGGGTGACGCCCGCACAGCGACGGTCGTGGCCGACACGGACATGCAGGTCGAGGTGCTGACCCGAGCCGAGTTGCTGGCGCTGCTGGACGAAAAGCCGGTGGTCGCCAAGAAGATGCTGATGGGCGTGGTCAGGCGATACAAGCAGCTGCGCAACTCCGTCAGATCCATCACGCAGCACTAGCCCGCGCCGCGCTTGCCGACCCCGCCAGTCCGATGACAGACCAAACCGACCCACCGCAGCCCCTGGGCTTCTGGAAAATAGCAGAAGCCGACCCCGACCGCCTGGCGGTGGTGGATCCCGACTACAGCGAGACCACCGCCGGCGAACTATATGCCCTCAGCAACCAGATCGTCCACGGGCTCCGCCAGCTCGGACTGAAAGCCGGCGACCAGGTCACCACCCTGCTGCCCAACTCGGTCGAACAGCTGGCCGTCTGCCTGGCGGCATATCAGGCGGGGCTATATGTCACCACCGTCAACTGGCACCTGGCCGGCCCGGAGATCGCCTATATCCTGGACGACAGCGAAACCCAGGTTCTGATCGTCAGCGACCGCTTCACCGACGAAGCCCAGCGAGCCATCGCCGAGACGGACGTGCCGCATCGCTTCAGCGTCAGCGACGGCAGCTCCGCCGAACCGCTGCCCGGCTGCCTCCCCTTCGCCCACCTCATCGCCGACCAGCCGACCACCCGCCCGGACGACCTCACCACCGGCTCGTTCATGTTCTACACCTCCGGCACCACCGGCCGGCCCAAAGGCGTGCGCCGCGACCTGCCCGGCGTCCATCCCGACGAATCAGCGGCCGGCTCCGGCGGGCTGTTCATGCTGTTGGGCATCGACCCGCACCAAGACAACGTCCACATCACGCAAGCCCCGCTGTATCACACCGCGGTCAACGTCTGGGCCACCACTTCGCTTCACATGGGCCACAGCGTGGTGCTGATGGATCGCTGGACACCCGAAGGCGCGCTGGAGCGCATCGACCGCTGCAAAGTCACCCAGAGCCACATGGTGCCGACCATGTTCCACCGCCTGCTGCAGCTGCCCGACGACATCAAGGCGAAATATGACGTCTCCTCGCTGCGCCGGATGATCCACGCAGCCGCCCCCTGCCCGCCCGAGACCAAGCTGCGGATGCTCGACTGGTGGGGCGATTCCATCTGGGAATATTATGCCGCGACCGAGGGCGGCGGCACCTATGTTGGCCCACAGGAATGGCGCCAGCATCCCGGCACGGTCGGCAAACCCTGGCCCGGCTCTGAGGTGATCGTGGTGGACGATGACGGCAACGAACTGCCCGCGGGCCAAAGCGGCACGATATACATGAAGATGCCGAACATGACCTTTTCCTATTACAAAGACAAGGACAAGACCGCCAAGGCCCGGCTGGGCGATTTTTTCACGGTCGGCGATGTGGGCTATTTCAACGACGAGGGCTATCTGTTTTTGAACGACCGCAGCACCGACATGATCATCGTGGGCGGGGTGAATATCTATCCGGCAGAGATCGAGGGCGCCTTGTTGCAGTCGCCGCTGGTGGGCGATGCGGCCGTGTTCGGCATTCCCAATCCAGACATGGGCGAGGAGATAAAGGCGGTGGTGGAGCTTTCGGCTGGGGCCGCGGGCGCGGATGGCTCCGCCGCGGGTGCCCTGACCGAAGACCAAGCCCGCGAGCAGATCATGGCGCACCTGCGCGACCAGATCGCCAAGCAGAAATGGCCGCACTCGCTGGACTTCATCGACGAGATGCCGCGCGACCCCAACGGCAAACTGTATAAGCGGCGCCTGCGCGATCCATATTGGGAAGGCCAGCAGCAAAAGATCTGAGCGGCCCCGCGGCAGCTTCGCCAACCAGCAGTTTCGCCGCCCGGCCGACCCGCCCCCCTAAACTTCAAATATGCGGCTCACCACCTGGAACGTTAACTCCCTCAACGCCAGGCTCAACTTCGTTTTGGACTGGGTGGAGCTGGCCCAGCCCGATGTGCTCTGCCTGCAGGAGACCAAGCTGGCCCAAGACGCCTTCCCCGCCGACGAGTTCGCCAAGCTCGGCTATCAGTCGCAGCACCACGGCGAAGGGCGCTGGAACGGGGTGGCCATCGTCTCCAAGGTGGGGCTGGACGACCCGGCCCCCGGCTTCTCGCCCGACACCCAAAAGCTGTGCCCCCGGGCCGACGAGGAGGCCCGCATTGTCTGGGCCACCTGCGGGGGAGTGCGCATCGCCAGTGCGTATGTGCCCAACGGCCGGGCGCTGGACGACCCGCACTATGAATACAAACTGGCTTGGCTGCGCCGTCTGCGCGCCCAACTGGAAGCCGACCACACCCCCGACCAGCAGCTGGTGCTGGTGGGCGACTTCAACATCGCCCCGGCCGACAACGATGTGTGGAGCCGGGCCGCCTTTGAGGGCAAGACGCACATCAGCGAGCCCGAGCGGGACGGCTGGCAGGCGCTGTGCGACTGGGGGCTGGCCGATGTGTTCCGGGATCGCTTCGGCGAGGACGGGCTGTATACCTATTGGGACTATCAGGCCGGGCGGTTCCACAAGCGAGAGGGGATGCGCATCGACCACATCCTGGCGTCCGCACCGCTGGCCGAGAGCCTGGACTGGATTGTGCTTGACCGCAACGCCCGCAAAGCCCGCGGCGAGGACAAGCCGTCTGACCACGCGCCGCTGACCGCGCAGTTCGTGCTGTGACCCGCCGCCCGCCGAGCCGCCGTCCGCTGACCCCGCCAAACCCGTCACCCAACCCCCGCCGCCTAGCCCCCCGCCGCCATGCTGATCCCCCTTAGCGAACACGAGCTGCTGGTCTTTTGGGTGC
>CAZERQ010000010.1:0-8961 GCA_964514465.1 uncultured Acidimicrobiales bacterium | reverse complement strand
ACAATTCCGCTCACTCGCTACGCTGAAAAAATGGCGATTTCCAGCGAAGCCGGCCGTAGCTCCAACCACAACACAGACATTCTCATTGTCGGCGGGGGCCCGGCCGGCACCAGCGCGGCCATAAGTCTGCGACAGAACAGCCCATTTGATGTAACCCTCATTGACAAAGCCGACTTTCCTCGTGACAAACCCTGCGGCGACGGGCTTTCACCCGGCATTGTCCATCTGGCCAAAGAGTTGGGCGCAGAAGACGCATTCGAGCAGCACACTGTCTGCGACAGCTACACCATCGTTGGCCCCAACAGCCGCGAAATCTCCGGTGAAATCACAGGCCAGGGTGGCTATGTCATACCCCGAAAAAACTTCGATGCCTTCTTGTTGGACAAAGCCCGACAATGCGGAGTCAAGGTGCTGACCCAGCACTCTTTCAAATCGCTAGAGCAGACGGACGATTCCGTGCTCAGCACGGTTGCCAAACCCAGCAGCATCCCCCAAGACGACAACCTGCTCATCCGCTCCCGCATCGTCATCGGCGCCGACGGTGCCAACAGCCGGGTGCGCGCCAGCCTGGGTGCCCGCACCACCAGCAAGAGACGCACCGGCATAGCCATGCGCGCCTATGCCAAATTCAGCCCGCAGTCAAAGTGCGATCTGAGCCGCCTTTGGATTGTGTTCCACCAGGACTTGCTGCCGGCCTATGCCTGGCTGTTTCCCATCGGCAACTCCGGCGCAGATGTCCCGTCCGACATCGCCAGCGCCAACATCGGCATCGGCTGCCTGGTGCATGACAACGAAACTTCCAGGGCCTGGTTCCTGCGCCACCTTGAAAACTTCGTCGAACAACTCGAACAGCACGGCATATACCTTGGCGACATTTCAGACGAAAAGACCTACCTGCTCCCCCACGGCGGCAAGATACCCAAGCTGGCGCACGGCCGAGTTGCCCTCATCGGCGACGCCGCCTCAATGATCAACCCGCTTTCCGGCGAAGGCATTTTCTATGGCATGTCCGCCGGGCATATGCTGGCCCAAACCCTGTTCGCAGAAACCACCCATTCGGCCCGCAACGAGAAAGCCGCCCTGAAACAATGGGAGCGTGCCGTGCGGCAACGTTTCGCCAAGCACTTGCGCCACAACTTCCTCGCCCACCGCCTGATGCGCCATCCCAGCTGGGCCAACACCCTCACCCGCGCCATGGCCACCGACACAGAACTGGCGGACAAAGCCATCGACCTGATGTTCCGAGAAGGCACCCTAAGCGCAGCCAGCTTCACCCGGGTCGTCCGCAAAGCTGTCACCGCGCCCCGTTCACCGGCGTCCGCCACCTCCCCAGCATCCGCCCGCCCACAAACCTAGGCTTAAAGACAACTATGCCGGCGCAAAAATCCACCAGCACCTCACTGGCCCAAAGGCTCGGACATTCCGAGCGCACCAAGCTGCTGCTCATCACCTGCGGCAATCTGGGCTGCTCGCACTCGGCCAACGTCTCGGTATACGAAGCCCTGCATTCCGGCATCGCCTCCAGCGCTTCGCT
The DNA here is from genome assembly GCA_964514465.1 of uncultured Acidimicrobiales bacterium. GTDB lineage: Bacteria > Actinomycetota > Acidimicrobiia > Acidimicrobiales > Hopanoidiivorantaceae > Hopanoidiivorans. The sequence continues at coordinate 7,427 of CAZERQ010000010.1, read as the reverse complement.
CATGGTTCCATGCCCGTGGGCCCGGGAAGCCGCGGCCAACTATCGCGGCGAGATCATCGGAGTCGAACTCACCTTGAACTCCCCCGGCAGCACCTACCGCTGGGGCCCGCTCACCTACGCACCCTCACTGCTTGACGGCGACGGCGGCTTTCCCCGAACCCCGTCCGACCTGTGGGATCACGCCGACACAGACGAGTTGGCCCGCGAATGCAAAGTCCAGATCGAGCGCGCCATCTTGTGGGGATTTGACGTCTGCTATCTTGGCGTGTCCCAGAACTCCCTGTCGCCCAGGCCGGAATTCTTTGACATATACCTCAACCTGGCCGAGGAATTCAACCTGCCGATTCGACTTGTGGGAGACGAAAAGGAACACGGCTTTCCGTTCAGGCAGCTCGCCACCGAGCGCGGCATCGTCTTCCCTGACAATGTGGTGCAGCTGCGGCCCACGAGCGCCAACCTGTCGGATGCTTTTGCCGACGCGCTAGCGACCCTGCCGGCCGGAGTGACAGAAATTCTGCTGCACCCCGCCTTGGACACTGACGAGCAACGTGCGCTTGACCCCGACTGGTCGCACGCCCACGCGCAGCACCAGCTGATCTCGCACAACGCCGCCACGGCGGAGCTGATGGCCGGCTGCGATGCTGTGCTGATCGACTACAAGCAGCTTCGCCAAGCCCAGCGCGACTAGGCCAGCCGCACCGGAAAACCCCCAGAAGCGATCGGCCGCGCAAGGTTAGGCCAGCCGCGCCGGAAAACCCCCAGAGGCGATCGGCCCCCAGCTGTCGATGCTGACCTTGATCAGCGACTTGTCCTGCTTCACCATGGCCTGTCTGTATTCGTCCCAGTCCGAGTGCTCGCCGCTGATGCAGCGAAAATAATCCACCAGCCCCTCCAGCGCTTCGGGCATGTCTGAGACTTCAGCCGTGCCGTCAACCTGCACCCACTGCCCGCCGAAATCATCCGACAGCACGCAGACGGAAACCTGCGGATTGCGCTTGGCGTTGACGATCTTGGCGCGCTCGGGATAGCTGGAAATCATAATGTGCCCCTCAAACAGCCCCATGGTGACGGGTGACATCTGGGGCCGTCCGTCAGCGCGGAACGTCACCAGGATGCCCTTGTGCCTGGGTGCGATGAAATCCTCCAGCTCCTGGCGGCTAACTTTCTGGTTGCGTGCTATCTGCATGTCAGCTCCTTTGCGTGCGGGGTTTGCTCGTGTGTGGCTCACTTGGTCAGCGCCAGCGCCTGCCCAGCAACCGCTTGCTTGAAATCCTGCCATTCCGACTGCGCAAACAGCGGGCGCAGGCCAAACACCAAGATCCCATAGTCGCCCTCCAGCTTGAGCCAGCCATGCATGAACCCCACCTCGGCTCGGGCCTCCCCGCAGACAATCCCCCATGCATCCGCCAGCTTGCAGCTCACCACACAGTCGGCCTCACCCAGTTTGCCCTGACCCAAAGCCACCAGCTTCCCGTCCTCCAAAACTGCATGAAAACGCTTGGACGGTTTGGCTCCCGTGATCTCAAAATTCACGCGCACAGACATTTCAGCCAGACCGGGCAGATCCGCAGCAGCCTCAATAACAGACTGGCACCACTCCTCAGACAAAAACTCAGCCGGCACGCTCATGATGCTGCAACAGCCTTAGCCCCGGTCCCAGCCCTAGCCTCAGGCCGAACCGCGCCCGCGCCAACATCAACCCCGGCAAACAAATCATCTTCGGGAAACTCCGTGTCCACATGCGAGCGGGCCAAAATGAAATCCTCCCACGGATACAAATCACGCATGACCTCCCGTGACAAGCCGAACCAAAACGGCGACTCCGGATCCACCTGCGTGGCGTGCGCCAACAGAGCATCACGCCCGCGGTCATACCAGTCCCGCACGGAAATCTTGGTGGTGATGCGATGATCCAGCGAACGCCGCTTGAACCACTGCTCACCAAAAGGCGACTCCAGCTCCAACTCCAGGAATTTGTTGTGCATCGCTTCCATGCGCGCCCTGCTCCAGGTTGAATAATACAACTTGCTGGGCTGCCAGACCTCGCCGGCATCCTCAAATGCATCGGGGTCGCCCGCCGCCTCGAACGCCACCACCGAAATGTCGTGCACCCTGACGTGGTCGGGGTGGTCGTATCCGCCGTGGTCGTCGGGATAGGTGATGATCACGTGGGGCCGCTCGCGGCGGATTATCCCGACCAGCCGCTCCACCGCCTCCATCAGCGGAGCTGCCGCAAAGCAGTCGGGGTGTGAGTTGGCTTCGCTGTCTTTCATGCCCGAGTCCCGATAGCCCAGCATGTGCGTTCTGTGATAGCCGATGATCTCCACCGCCGCGGCCAACTCCTGGCGACGCACCTGCGCCAGATTGTCGCGCACCTCGGGCAAATCCACGGCCGGGTTCAATATCTTGCCTTCCTCTCCCCCGGTGCAGCAGACCAGCGTGGCTTCATGTCCCAAGTCCACATAGCGTGCCACCGTGGCCGCGCCCTTGGACGATTCGTCATCGGGGTGGGCGTGGACGCTCAGCAGTCGGCCGGCTTGTGTTGCCATGAATTTAACGCTAGCCGGACAAGCGGGATTGGCGAACCGACTGGACTGGCGAACCGACATGACTGGCGAACCTGGCCGGACTACAAACCCAACCAGCGTCCCCAAATCACCCGTCCGCGGGGACGACCTCGTGCTGTCCGGTCTCGGTGTCCTCGTTGAACACCCAGCCAAAATATCCAGCCAGCGCCTCGCGGCCCTCGGCCGGCCCGTGCGCTATCACCTCGTCTCCGGCCAACAGCCGCTCCTCCCCGGTCGGACGATACACATAGCGCTCCCCCCGCAAAATCGCGAACACCGCAAAACCGGGTTCGGTCGGCAACGCCAACTCCCGCAAGCTCTGCCCCGCAGCCGGCGATCCCTCAGCCACCACAAAGCGCACCACCACCTCGTCTGATTCCCCCAAGGCCAGGCGCACAATCGGATGCACGTCGTCTTCCCGCTCGACCAGCCAGACCATCTGCTTGGCCTGATCGCCGATGTCCTCGGCCGCGGTCGCCACCATCAGCAGCCCGCGCAAAAGCGACGGGTCGATGTCCTGGGAGCTGGCCCGCAGCACCCAAAGCTGCAGCTGCGCGTTCATCTTGTCCAGCCGCTCCTCCAGATGATGCACCTCCGAGGCCAGGCCCCGGTCGTCAAACACCAGCGCCGAATACGCCAGCCCAACCGCGATCTCAGACAGGTTCTTCATCTCCACCAAAGTCTCAGCCGCCCGGTCAAGGTCGGTGATCCAGATGTCGCTGGTCTGTTTGGGCAGCTCCCACTCGGCCGCCGCCGCCAACTCCCGCAGTGTGTGTATGCCCTCGGGCGGCCCCCGCAGGATCAGCACATCGCCAGGATGCAAAACCAGGTCGCCTGAGATGTTGGTCAGCCACTGGGTCTGGCGCCTGACCGCCATTATGCGCATGCCCGTGGCCACCGGCAGCTCCAGCGCCGCCAGCGAAACATTGGACATGGCCGAGCGCTCCTCAACCAGCACCCGATGCGATACCTCATGGGCAGCCGACAGGTTGGCCACGATCTCATCGGGGATGCCGAAGCGCCGCACGATGATGGAGGCGATGTCCTCGGCGTCGTTGGCGATGCGCTCGATAGCGCTGACCACCTGCAACACGGCAGCCATGGCTTCGGCCTCGCGCGGGTCGCGCACCGCCATGATGCAGACCTTGCGCATCTCCTGGACGAGCTCGCTCATCTCCTGTTCCAGCTTGCTGACCTCCTCCCCCATCTGCGGGTCGCCGAAGTAGAGGGCGGCATATGCGATGTCGACCATCAACTCGCTCATGTCTTTTGCTTGCGCCAGCATTTGACGCAGATTGCGAGGCTTGTCTTCCATGGGTGTCTCCTTTAATGTTAGACGGATGGGATGGATGTCAGGGGGACAAGACGGATTTGAGGCTTCGGCACCGCGAGCGCAATCATCACACCACCCCCAAAGTGTCGATCACCAAAATCAAGATGAAGGCACCCGCCAAGTCCAGCACCGCGGTGATCATGGGTATGCCGTAGGTGTCGGGATTGACTCCGGCCCGCAGCGAAATCATGGTGCCGTAATATCCCACTGAGGCAACAATCAGCACCACAAAAAAACCGCCCAGCAGCACCACCCACAAAAGATCCAGCACCCCGGGGCTGGCGATGCCGAACAAGCTGGACGCCGCCTCGACCACCAGCGCCAAGATGACATAGCCCGGCAAAGCCAACAGCGCGATGCCGACCAGATCGGTGCGCGCCGGGCGGTCCGGCAGTCGGTTGGGCACGGCCACGCCCAAGTGGAATTTGGTCGACAGCCGGCTCGACAAGATCCCGCCCAGCGATCCGGCCACCGCCAGATATCCGGGCAGCAGCACCAGCAGACTGGGGAACGTGGCCAGTCTGTCCAGCCGGCTCTCAACCACGATCCCGGCGAACATGTCAACCACAATGGCCGCCGTCAGTATCGGAAGCGACTCGTTCAGGATCCGCCTCAGCGAGGCCGTGGCGCTGTGCCAGACCAGATAGACCAGACCGGCAACCACGCCCAGATATATGGGGGTCAGCAGGTTGGCGAAGCGCTCGATGTCGAAATACCAGATGACCACGAACAGCGACGGCAGCGTGATTATGTCGCCGGCGCTACTCACCAGCGGAACGGTTACGTTGTCCGGATCCCAGCGATAGCGCACCGACAGACTTGCCAGCAGCAGAGCCACGGCCAGCACCACGAACGAAGCCAGCACGCCGCCGGTCACACTGATGGCGATGAACTCGGCCAGCGAAATGGAACCCGACACGCCAAAGACGACCGCAAAAGCCTTGCCCAGAATCGCCAGCGACAAAGACAGCATCAAGTTCAACATCATGGAACCCATCACGTTTTCGCCGACCACGCTGCCGGGACGCAGGCTCATGCGATAGGTGCCCGAATGGATCGCGGTGCCGAGCCTGGCGCCCATGGCTCCGAACACGTTGCCGCGCAAAGCAATGGCGGCCGGCAGCATCAGCAACAGGCCGGGCAGCTGCTCCAGCCGGTCGGTGTTTTTGCCCAACAAGATGCCGGCGGCGACACTGCTGACCGACAAGATGGTGAGCGATATGAGGGTTTCGCTGGCGCCGCCTCGGGTGTAGCCGATCAGTCGGGCGGCGGTGCTGGCGAAGGCGCGGCCAAACCAGGCGCGCCTGGTGTCAGCCACGGTACTCCTGCTCCACCCGCTCGGCCTGGTCCACCCGCCCGGCCAACTCCACCAGAACCTGCTGGCACTGCTCCCACATATTGTCCAATATCTCGGCCACGCCAGCCACCTCGTCTATGCGCCCGGCCACCTGTCCGCTAAAGGCAAACGCAGCCTCCATGTCCCCTCCGAAATACAGCTCCATCAGCTTGTCCAACCCGGGCATCGCAACCTCCTCGGCGTGCTCCAGGGCTGCCGTCCGCTCAGTCCGAAGCACCCTATAGCTGGGCCGGCCCGCGCGGTTGAGCAGCACGGTGTCGGTCTCGCGCGCCTGCACCACCGCCTGCTTCCAGTTGGGATGCACCGGCGACTCCGCAGCGCTCAGCATCCGCGTCCCCAGCTGCACTCCGTCCGCGCCCAGAGCCAGAGCTGCCGCCATGCTGGCCCCGTCGCAGATCCCGCCGGCCGCCACCACCGGAATGTCCGTTGCGCCAGCGACCTCCAGCGCCCGGCAGACCGCCGGCACCAGCACCATGGTCGAAGCGCCCCGCTGGTTCTTGAACCCGCCGCCTTCGATGCCCTCCACAATCACACCGTCAACTCCGGCATCGGCCGCCCTGACCGCGCCAGCCACGGTCGGCACGACATGGAACACGCAGATGCCGGCTGCCTTCAGCGCACCTGTCAGAACCCGCGGGTCGCCGGCCGAGGTGGTCACGAACCTGACGCCGTTGGCAGCCACGAAGTCGACTATTTTGTCCATGTCGGCCACCAGCATCTGGGCGATGTTGACGCCCCACGGCTTGTCGGTGAGGTCGCGCATTTTGGCTATCTCGGCTTTGACCTCATCCAGTTGGCCCGAGCTGGTCTCCACGATGCCCATCGCTCCGGCATTGGACACGGCCGAAGCCAGCTGTGCCCTGGCGATGTAGCCCATGGGCGCCTGGATGACCGGAATGTCGATTCCCAGCAGCTCGCAAACAGCGGTTTTCATGGGTTGCGGTTGTCGTGGTTTCGGTTGTGGTTGCCGCTGTGGCTGTCGTTCTGGTTGCGGTTGCGGCTGCGCTTCAGCAAGCGGCGCCCCACAAACTTTAGCTCAACCCGCTTGGCCCGGCTGCTGCGGAACATCTTGAAGCCGCTGAAATCCTCCGCCAGATCAGACGACCATTTGGCGCGCGGGGCATCCACAATGGCGCACAAAGCCCGCAGCGGCACGTCATAGTTAACACGCCAGGCGGCGAAATCCAACCACGCCTGATTCTGGTCTTCCACCAGCGGCAGCCCGGCTTCGGCCAGCTCCTCCCACAGTTCGTCAAACTCCCGGCGGGTAACGCTGATGGGTGAGGTCGGCTCCGGATCGTGGTCGTATTCAATGTTGAAATAGTCGGCGATTCGGCGCAGCGCCACATACCCGGAGCTCAGGCACAACCGGGCCCGCGGCGACGGCGGCAGGTTGACTGCGGCTTCAACGAAAGCGGCCGTGTCCAGCACATTGCCGGCGGTGGTGATCCAAGATTGATAGGGCGTGGGCGAGCGGAAGAACACCAGCGAGGGATAGCTCAGGTGCGACTCCTCATTCACCACAAACCAGTGCTCCCACTTCTCCCAGGTTTCGTCCAGTCGCTCCAGAAAATTGACCTCGTGGAAGCGGCGCAGCGCAATGCTGACCTCGGGCGGGGAGCCGGCCCGGATGTTCCACAGCGTGCACAGCACCTCGCGCTCACGGAACAAGGTGTGCATGGTGGGCAGAAAGCTGATCAGCAGCGCCACCAGTCCCAGTCCGATGAGACCCTCGATCACAGCCAGGCTGAGCGTGAGGAAATCGTCGGCGTTGCGGAATCCCAGGGTGGTCAAGGACGAGCCGCTCAGGGCGAACGCATCGGTCATCGGCCGCACGCCCACCGCCCAAAACATATAGCCGAAGCCGGCGATCACGCCCGCGGCCCACATGATCGGCAGCGTCACCAGCGCGGTCGGGGCGAACCGGGCCATGATGGCGTCGCGGGACTCGTAGTCTTTGATGCGGCGACAGACAATGATGAACGCCCGCCGCATCACCAAAAAGAACACCCGGGTCAAAATCACCTGCTCGCCGCGTGGCACGATGACTGTGCGGATGGCCGACAGCATGGTGGTGATAAACAGCAGCGCGCCGGCACAAAAGGTGATGATATAGATGGCGTTCATTGCTTCAATTTTGGCGGGAAATTTAGCGGCATGCTTGTTTCGG
>CAZERQ010000009.1:0-10333 GCA_964514465.1 uncultured Acidimicrobiales bacterium | reverse complement strand
AAGACTGGGGACAGGGGACGGGGTCTAAGGTCTGAGAATGGGGACTGGAGACAAGGGGACGCGGGACGAGGCCATCACTTACGAGTTCTGCATTCGCCTACGAACCCACAACCTTCAGGGCCGGGTTGTAGCGTCTGGTGGGCGCAACTTCCAAGTCTATTTTCTCCGCCAAATCCCGGAACACCTGCGCGGTCGGGCTGTCGGGAGTCGAAATCAAAATCGGCAGACCCTGGTCGGCGCCCTCCCGAAACTCCGGCACCAGCGGCACCTGCGCCAGCAACGGCACCTCCAGCTTGTCGGCCAGCGTCTGCCCCCCACCCGAGCCGAACAGCTCATAACGTTTTTTGTCATCGCCCTCGAACCAGGACATATTCTCAATCACACCCCGCACCGCCAGGTTCACCTTCTTGGCCATGAAAGCCGCTCGCTGCGCCACATTCTGGGCCACCAGCTGCGGCGTGGTCACGATATAGACCTCGCTGCGCGGCAGAAACTGCGACAGCGAAATGGAGATGTCGCCCGTGCCCGGCGGCAGATCCACCACCAAAAAATCGGGGTCGTCCCACAGCACATCGTCCAGGAATTGCTGGAGCGCCTTGTGGAGCATGGGCCCGCGCCAGATGACCGGCTGGTCTTCCTCTGCGAAAAAGCCCATCGACACGCACTGGACTCCGTAGGCTTTGGGCGGCAGCAGCTTGTCCCCCACGGCTTTGGGCGGCTCGCTTATGCCCAGCATGCGCGGCACCGAAAATCCCCAGACGTCGGCGTCCACGATGGCCACCGAATGCTGCCGGTCGGCCAGCGCCACGGCCAGATTTGTGGAGACGGAGGACTTGCCCACGCCGCCCTTGCCCGAGGCGATCAGCAGGCAGCGGGTGGGGCTGTTGGAAAAGGCTGACATTATAATTTAGGCTAGTGGGATAACGGCACTTGCCGACCCTGCGACACCTATGCGCCACTATTTCGACCACGCCTCCACCTCACCTTGCCGTCCGCATGCCATAGCGGCCATGCAGCAAGCGCAGCAGCTTTGGGGCGACCCCTCCCGTCCCTATCAGGAGGCGCTGCAGGTGCGCGAGACGGTTGAGGTGGCGCGCGAGCAGGTTGCGGGATTTTTCGGGGCAGCGCCTCGGAGCGTGGTGTTCACCAGCGGCGCGACCGAGGCCATCGCGACTGCCATCTGGGCGGGGGCAGGGGCAGGGGCGGAAGCGGCGCGCGGACGACATCAGGTCACCACCGCGCTGGAGCATTCCGCGGTGAACAAGTGCCTCGCCAGTTTGGGGCAGGCCGGCACGGCGCAGACCAGCACCAACTTCGCGGTGGTGCCGTCAGATGCCAACGGCTTGGTTGACCCAGAACAGTTGCTGGCAGCCGTCGGAGAAGAAACCTCGCTGGTGCATCTGCAGCTGTGCAATCACGAGATCGGCACTTGCCAGCCAGTAGCCGAAACAGCCGAGCTTTTGCGTGACCAGCCGAGCAATCAGCGACCCTGGCTGCATACCGACGCCGCCCAAGCCGCGTCCCACATGGAGTTTTCATTTGAGCAGCTGGGCGCAGATTTCATGTCGGTCAGCTCCCACAAGATGGGCGGGCCGGCCGGAGTGGGCGCGCTGTTGGTGCGCAAGGGACTGCGCCTCAAACCGCTGCTGCATGGCGGAGACCAAGAGCGCGCCAGACGAGCGGGCATGGAAAACTTCGCGGCCATCGCCGGCTTCGGCGCGACCTGCGAGTTGCTGTCGTCAGAGCTGCCCAGCGAAATCGCCCGCCAGCGCGAACTCTCCAGCCAGATCGCACAGGGGCTGTCTGGGCTTGAGGGGGTTGAGCTGCTCGGTTCAGCCAGCCAGCGGGCCAGCCACATCTCGTGCTTTCACATCACCGATGTCGAACCCCAGGCACTAGTCCTGGAGTTGGATCGGCAAGGCTTCGCGGTTCACTCCGGCAGTGCCTGTTCGTCTGAGGCGGGCGAGCCGTCGCCAGTGCTGGAAGCCCTGGGGCTGGACGGCCACCGCAGCCTGCGCATCAGCGTGGGCCACGATACCACCCAGGATTCAGTGGCCGCCCTGTTGGAAGCTGTGCCGAAAGCTCTGGCAGGATTGCGCTCCCTGCGGGGATAGTTGCGCTCCCTGCGGGGATAGCTTCCGGCCAGCCCCAAAGCCAGCCGGCCAGCCACGAAGTGCCGCCGAGGCGGCGTGGCCTACTTGACGGCGTTCTTCAGCTTGGCGCCAGCGGAAACCTTGACGGCTTTGCGGGCGGGAATGAACATCGACTCGCCGGTGGCGGGATTGCGGCCTTGGCGGGCTGAACGCTCAACCTGCTCAAAGGAAATCCACCCGGGGATGGACAGCTTCTCGCCGTCCTTGACCGTCTCGGCGACCAAGTTGAAGAACTCGGTGATGACCTTGTCTGTGTCGGACTTGCTGACTTCGCAGCGGCCGGCAATGATGTCAACGGCATCTGATTTATTCATGGTTTTGCTCCTTATGGATAGGGGGTTTATATGAATGTTAGCCCTTCGGATTCGGCATCTGCGGCATTTCGGCATCAGTAATCTAGGCGAATCTGCTGCCGTGTCGCTGCGGGTGCCAGCCACCTTTGGGCTTTATATTTGGGATTTTAGACTATCGCTGGCGGTATTTGTGGATTTAGCGCAGATTTTTTGGGGAGTGCTGATTTTCGGGTGGACACAGATTTTGGGGCTAGCGCTGATTTTAGGGCGGGGGCGGTTTTTTGACAGACAGACTTACGGCGCAAAAATGTCCGTGCCGGGCGCAAAGGTTGACCAGGCGAACCAGAAGGTGTCCCAGAATACGACCGGCTCCAGTTGCGCCCCCTCAAGCTCGCCAGCGATGGCACGCCCGAAAATATTCCAGGTTGAACCCGTGGCCTGATCCACAAAGGTGGTGTCGTCCGCCGGGTTCGGCGCAAAGCTGAGTTGGCGGTTGTCGGCCCGCGCCACGAACACGGCCGAGCTGCCCACGTCCAGCCCCTGATCCACGGTGAAGTCGTCCAGCGCGGAGCTGGTGCCAGCGATGTTGAACGCCACCAGCGGAAGTTGGTTGTCGCTGGCGTTGGTCGCGACGGAGTCGGTTGTGGCGGAGTCGGCAGCAGCGGCACCCCCGCCCGACGGCAAGGTAAAGTGCGCGATCTGGTTGGCTTGCAGGTAGTCGTGGCGTATGGCAATGGCCTCGCCCGCGCCGCCTCCCGCGCCCGTTCCGCCGGTGCCGTCCGAGCCGCCCCCGCCAGAACGCACGCCGATGACCCGCTCTTTGGGCGCCAATCTGTCGTCTATCTCTGCTGACTGAAAGCCAGGCGACAGCAGCGAGCCAGAGCTCTCATAGCCGAAGTATGGGTTGCGGTTGTAGTTGCCGGGGTTGTAATAGCCGGTCTCAACCGACAGCACCGCCCCGTCCGGGTTGGCTTGGCGCCACTGCTGCCAGGAGCTGATCTGCGTGGCGAAGAAATCCAGCTGGGTGCCCTCCAGCTCCCCGACCACCGCCTGGCCGTTGAAGTGCGTCCACAGCGACTGGGTCTGGCGATCATACATCACCAAAGACGACTGATACAGGCTGCCCGAGGTGCCAAAATCCAGCGTCAGTTCGCCGGCGCGCCGATCATAGACCACGCCCGAGTTGCACAGCGGACAATACGACACCGTCACCGGAACCCCGCCGACCACATCGTTCACCAGCTCGTGGCGGGTCAGGATGCCGAGCGGGTAGGCCCGGGCGTCGCCGTTGATTTCAACCGCCATCAGGGGCGCGCTGTCGCTGAGATAGTCCACCTGCGCGGCCGGCACATAGCAGGACTGGTCGATGGTGGGGATACCCTCGGGCGGCGGGCCTCCGGTCTTGATGCCGGCGGGATCCACCAGCGGTTCAAAGCGGGGGTCGAAGCGGTCGGCCAGAGCCGAGGGGACGTCCTGGCGGGGCGAGGAGTCGGGCAGGGGTTGGCGTGCGCCAGACGGAGATGCCAGGCTGCCGGTTTCTGGGCAGGTGTAGTTTATGTTTTGGGGCGGGTTTGGCGAGGCGGACTGGGGTTGGTCGGGCTGGGGTTGGTCGAACGGGTGGTCGCCGGGCGAAGGCTGGCTGGTTGGGCTGGACGGATCATCTGCACGATCTTGCGGCGGGCTGTGCGGATTGCCGCATACGCTGAGCGCGCCCGCCACCAATGTCAAAGCAGCCAGCCCCGCGGCGGAGAATCTGAACTTACCCGTCACCGCAAATCCCGCGGCCCGTCATCGTAAATCCCGCGCGCCATCACCGCGAATCCCGCGCGCCATATTCGTCGTCCAATGCCCGGCGGAAGCCCCTCACCATATCCCCCACCGCTTCGGGCGAGCCGGTGTCCAACAGCACCCTCACCAGAGCCGACCCGACCACCACGCCATCGGATTGGGCGGCGGCCTTGACTGCATTTTCGGGCGTGGAGATGCCGACCCCCACCAGCACGGGCTTGTCGGTGACGTCCTTGAGCCGGCGGGAGATGACGTTGGCCGAAGCCGACAGCTGCTCGCGCTCGCCGGTCACGCCCAACAGCCCAACGGCATAGATGAAGCCCCGCGACTTTGCGGCAATCATTTGGCAGCGCTTGGTGGACGAGGTGGGTGCGGCCAGGAATACGGTTTCCAGTTTGGCTTCGTTGGCTGCCTGAGTCCAGGGGTCGGCTTCGTCTGCCGGCAGGTCGGCCAGGATGGCCGCTGCGAAACCGGCCGATCTGAGCGAGCTGGCGAAGCGTTCGTGGCCCATGCGGTAGGCGATGTTGTAGTAGGTCATGGCCACCAGCGGCACGCCGGGGTTTGGGGTTGGTTCGCCGGGGGCTGAGTTGGCCGCGCCGGGGGCTGAGTTGGCCGCGCCGAGATCCGAGGCGGCCACCTCCGACATCACCGAAGCGACGGTGGTGCCGCGGGACAGGGCCAGGTCGCTGGCTTGCTGTATTGTCGGCCCGTCCATGACCGGATCGGAGAACGGCAGGCCCACTTCCACGGCATCGGCCCCGGCCTCGACTGCGGCGTGGATGGTTTCGAGCCAGCCATCGATGCCGGCGGTGATGTAGGGCACCAGACACTTTTGGGAGCGGGCGATCTTGGCGCGCAGGGCGGCTTCCAGCGGGCCGGACGCAGGCACGGTGTCGGAGCTGCGGGCGGGGGCGGATGCGGTGTCGGAGCCCAGCGCGGACGGCGGCGCAAGATCAGCCATCGCCGAAATACCTCATCATCTGGTCGGCATCCTTGTCGCCCCGTCCCGACAGGTTCACCAGCACCTGTTGGCCGAACAGCTCGCGGCGCTGCTCATGCACCCAGGCCAGAGCATGCGCCGGCTCCAACGCTGGCACGATGCCCTCGGTGCGCGACAGCAAGGCGAACGCATCGGCCACCTGCTCATCTGAAACCTGGTGGTAGCTCGCCCGACCCGAAGCCGCAAGCTGGGCGTGCTCGGGCCCCACCCCGGGATAGTCCAGGCCCGCCGAGATGCTCTCCGCCTCGACAACCTGTCCGAAATCGTCCTGCAAAAGATACGACATCGAGCCGTGCAACACACCCGGCAGACGGCGCGACACGCTGGCCGCCCCCTGCGGCTCCACCCCCACCAGCGAGACCTGCGGGTCGCCCGCAAAGCCGCTGAAGATCCCGGCCGCATTCGATCCCCCGCCCACGCAGGCCACCACCACATCGGGCAACCCGCCGAACTGCTCGCGGAATTGCTGGCGCGCCTCGGTGCCGATGACCCGCTGGAACTCGCGCACCATCCAGGGATAGGGGTGCGGGCCCATCACCGAGCCCAAGCAATAGTGCGTGGTCTCGACCGTGGCGACCCAGTCCCGCAGCGCCTCGTTCACCGCGTCCTTGAGCGTGCGGCTGCCGGTGGTGGCGGGCGTGACCGTGGCGCCCAAGAGCCGCATGCGAAACACATTCAGCGCCTGGCGTTCCATGTCGACCTCGCCCATATATACCTCGCACTCCAGGCCGAACAGGGCGGCGGCGGTGGCGGTGGCGACCCCGTGCTGGCCGGCGCCGGTCTCGGCCACCAGCCGGGTCTTGCCCATGCGCTGCGCCAACAGAGCCTGCCCCAGCACGTTGTTGATCTTGTGCGAGCCGGTGTGGTTCAGATCCTCCCGCTTGAGATAGACCTCGATGCCGAGCTCGGCGGACAGACGGGTGCAGTGCGTCAGCGGGGAGGGACGACCGGCATAGCTGGCCAGCAGCTGGTCGAGCTTGTCCCTGAAGGCTTGGTCGCTCCAGGCCGTGCGGAACGCCTGCTCCAGATCCTGGCAGGCCGGCACCAGGGTTTCGGGGATGTAGCGGCCGCCGAACTCGCCGAAGCGGCCCTGCGGCCCGGGGTCGCCGCGCAGGATGTCGTCGGCCACCTTATTCGCGCTCCCAGTCATACAGCGCCATCCCGTCATCGGGGTCGGCGGGAGCCTTCTCGGTCTGGCTGGCGGCGTGGCGCACCGCATCCACAAACTGCCGCATCAGCATGGGATCCTTCTTGCCGGGCGCCGACTCAACCCCGCTTGACACGTCCACTCCCCAGGGGCGAACCTTGGCGATGGCCTCGGCCACATTCTCGCCGGTCAGCCCGCCCGCCATGATGACCTTGACACCGCGGGGGGCGTTCTCGGCCAGCGACCAGTCAAACACCGTGCCCGAGCCTGGCGTGGGCGCATCCAAGAGAATATACTTCGCGCCGAAATCGCGGGCGCGCTCCAGCTCGGACGAGCCGGCCGCAAAACCCTTGATGACCGCCGGCACCCGCTCGGCGATCCACTGGCAGTCCTGGGCGGTTTCCAGTCCGTGAAGTTGCGCCGCGCCCAGGCCGGTCTCGTTCATCGTGCGCACCACACGCTCCCGGGAATCGTTGCGGAAGACGCCCACTGTCAGGGCTTCGCGGGGCAGCCGACGGGTGATATCGCGGGCCTGTGTGGGCGAGATCTGACGGGGTGACGGGGCGAACACGAAACCCACGGCGTCGGCGCCCAGACCGACCGCCAGCAAGGCGTCGTCCTCTGAGGTTATGCCGCAAATTTTTATGAACATTGTGCTGTTGGTTCCGGTTGGCGGGAGTTGGTGTGGCAGTGACGGGGTGGCGGGGACGGGGAGTCAGGAGGCGGGCAGTCAGAGGGCGTACACTGACTGAGGCCACCTGATTTGACTGAGGCCGCCTGGTTTCAGTCTAGGCTCATCAGCCCGCTTGTCCGAGCTGCGCCACGAACTTTTCGACTTCGGCGCGGGGGTCGGGCGCCACCACAAAGCACTCCCCCACCAGCACCGCGTGATAGCCGGCCTCCAGCACTCGTTTGGCGTCGGCCGCGTCCCTGATGGCCGACTCCGCCACCCGCACAGCATCGGCGGGCAGGAACTCCGCCAGCTCCAGCGCCAAGTTGCGGTTGACTTCGAAGGTGTTGAGGTCGCGCTGGTTGACGCCGATCAGCTTGGCGCCCGCATCGCAGGCCCGCTCGATTTCTGTTTGGTCGTGGGTCTCCACCAGCGCGTCCAGTCCTAGGTCGGTGGCCAGACCGATGAAGTCCGCTAGCTCCTGTGGCTCGAGCGCAGACACGATCAGCAGCACCGCGCTGGCTCCCATGAGGCGGGCATCGCAGATGTCTTTGGCGTCCAGCGTGAAGTCCTTGCGCAGGATGGGCAGACGGCAGCCGCCGCGGGCTTGGGTCAGGTCGTTGGCTGAGCCGCTGAAAAAATGCTTGTCCGTCAGCACCGACAGACAGGTCGCTCCGGCTGCCTGATAGTCGGCGGCCAGTTTTTGGGGGTCGAGGTCGGGGCGCAGGTCGCCTTTGGAGGGTGAGCGGCGCTTGATTTCTGCAATTATTGCGCCGGGGCCGGACTGCTTGGCGTCGCGCAGGGCCTGGGAGAACGCGGTGGTTGACGGATCGGGCACCGGCGGGTCGGGGGCGGCCAGGCCGGGCGCGGGCAGAGCGGCAGCCTTGGCCTCGTCCAGCAATTGCGCCAGGTCGCGTGTGTCTTGCCGGGCGCGTTGGCGGTGCCAGTCGAGTATTTGCGTCAGATAAACAGCCATGATGCCAACCTAGAGGTCAAACGGCATCAGCACCAGCACAACCGTGGCTGCCGATGTCCTCAAAATCTGTTCGGCCGTGGGCCCCAGATAGGGCCGGTTGCTGACCCGCCGCAGCTGCGCGCCCATGACTATCAGGTCGCTTTCGGTCTGGGCCTCCAACTCCAAAATTGCCGCCGAGCGCGAGCTGTTGTGGACGATGGTGGTCTCGGGCGCAACCCCGATGTCGTGGGCCAGCTCCTCGGTTTTTTGCAGGATGAGCTGCCCGCGCTGCAGGTCTCGCTCTTCGGTGGTGCGCCTGCCTCCGGGGGTGCGCCGCCCGCCGAAAATTCCCGGGAACGCCATCTTGTTGTCGTCTGGCTCAACCACATGGGCCAGTGTGACTTGGGTGCCCAGCTGCGCGCTGATGTTGAACGCCACCTCGCAGGCCATGCGCGAGGCAGGCGCCGCCGACACCGGCACCAGCGCGCGCCCGAAGGCGGCCGGCACTCCCTCGCTGGGGCGCCTGACCACGATGACGGGCAGCGGCGAAACCGACAGCAGCTCCTCGGCCAGCGGGGACAGCACTGTGTCGGCTTGGGGGTCGGCGGCGGAAGAACCAGCGGCGGAAGCGGCGGAGCCAGCACCGACGGAACTCATGCCTATTCCAATCGCGCCGAATCCCAGCTGGCTCTCAGAAATGATCGCATCCACCACATCTGACCGTTTGATCTGTCGGTGATCCACATCGCGCTCGTGGAATACGTTCTCAAGCGGCGTCACATCGGCCTCGCTCAAATTCTGGTTGGCCACATCAGCCGCCGCCCGCCCGGGCCCGCCCCTCAGCCCCGCCTTGAGATAGCGGGTGATGCCCTTGCCGGGCACCGGGTCGACCGTCAAAATCGTCACCCCCGCTTCGGGCGGCCAGGCGAAATGCAGCACCTGCGCGGCCGCCACCGAACCCGGCCCGCCGCGGCTGGGTATCAACAGGCGCGAGGTGGTGACCACCAGGTTCTTGCTCAGCGCCTCCTCCCGATCGAGGCGTGAAATCTCGCCCGGGTCGCCGCGCCAGTTATGCACCACAGCACGCAGCCCCAAAGATGCCAAAAGCGACGTCACGATCGGCACCAGCACGATGGCGGTGTATGACACATCGTTGAACACGCCCAGCGACAGACCCACCGTGGCGATGACGATCTCCAGCGCGCCCCGTGCGTTCAGCCCCGCGCCAAGCGCGAAGCCTCCCCGGCGGGTGCGTCCGGCCACACGCGCCCCCCAATATGAGCCGACGAATTTCAGCACCACCGCGGCCGCCACGATCACACCCGTCCATGCCAGCGCGTCGCCTTCCCCCAGCGCGCCCAGGTCCACCCGCAGCCCGGCGGTGGCAAAGAACAGCGGCGCGAAGAACGCCATGGTCAAAGATTCGATGCGCTCCAGGGTTTCGTGGTGCAGGTATCGCGAGCGGTTCAGCATCACGCCCGCCACGAACGCTCCCAGCACGGCCTCCACTTCCAGCCGCTGGGTGATCACCGCGAACGCCAGCATGACCACCACCAGCACGGTGATGGATCCGCCCAGCGAGTCCTGGCTGCGCCGCATCCGTCTGAGCCAGCCGTCCGTCAGCCGCTGTCCCAGCGTCAGCGCCAAGAAGATGAACGCCAGCAGTCCGCCGATGGTCAGCGCGGTCTCGCCCACGTTGAATGAGCCCGACACGGCTATGCCGCTGAACACGCCCAGCATCAGCCAGCCGACCACATCGTTGGCCATGCCGGCAGCGACCGTGATCTGGCCGAAGTCGCGCCTCATCAGGCCCAGGTCGCCCAGTATTTTTGCGACCACCGCCAGCGATGACACGCTCAGCGCCGCGGCCACGAACAAGACGAACACGAAGCGGCGGCTGTCTTCGGGCAGGAAGCTGTCGGGCAGGATCGCGCCCAGCACCAGTCCGCCAGCCAGCGGCAGCACCAGACTGCCGGTGGTCACCAGGGCGGCGGGTCGGCCCAGCTTGGCGATCAGGTTGAGGTCTGTCTCAAAGCCGGTCACCACCAGCAAAAACGCCACGCCCAGCCAGCTGACCGCCAGCAGCGCGCCTGACTGCACCGCGTCTTCGGGCAGGAACCATTCGAAGCCCTGGGGCCACAGCTCGCCGAAGACCGACGGGCCCAGCACCAGCCCGGCCGACAGCTCGCCCACCACGCTGGGCATGCCGATGCGCTTCATCAGCCAGCCGAGCAGTCGTGCCACGCCTATCAGGGCGGCCAGCTGCACCCAAAAGACCAGCAGCTCGTGTTCGCTAAGGGGGATCAGCATGACGGCGGGGATTGGCG
>CAZERQ010000008.1:0-6204 GCA_964514465.1 uncultured Acidimicrobiales bacterium | reverse complement strand
GGCATTGTCAACTCGCATATCGGCTTTTACCCTATAAAATTCTTTGAAACGCAAACCCCGCGCCCCGAGTGCGGCTTCAACTATGGAAGGATATGCTCAGTTGGTGGAGTTACACAAAAGACAACCGCCGTGCGCCACAATAGATACGACATCTTTTTGGTGCCCGAGGACGGCGGCGACTTCGCAGAAGCGACTGCGGTGGCAGGTGATGCCGTGAAGGTCATCGAGGTGTCGACCCTGCACGAAGCCATGGGGGTGCTGGCGTGTCTGGGCGGCGATCCCGTGCCGGCTGCGGACAGCTATTCGGATGCGGCCAGCGCCGAGGTGCGCGGCGGGGCCAGCGCCGGGGGCAGCGCCGAGCGGTTGGATTGCGGGACGTTTGACGTGACGCTGGACTAGGGTCGGGAGTGGCTATGACGGACATCAAAGACGCGGGCACAGCGACAGGCGCGGCGGCTGGTTCGGTAACGGGCGCGACGGCTGGCACGGACGCCGGCGCGGGTAATGGCGTGGTCAGTCCCAACGGCCCCGTCAGCCCCAACGGTCCCGTCAGTTCCAACGTCACCAGCAGATCTGGGATCGCTGCCGACAGCAACCAGACGCACCTGCAACAAATCCAGAACCGCAAGTTCTCAATCGTCAAGAAGGGATACGACCAAAGCGAAGTCGAGGAGTTCCTCAAGCAGGTGTCGGCGATGATGTCGGAGCTGCTGGCGGAGCAGGCCGAGTTTTTGATGTCGGACCAGTCCAAAGCCAGCGCGCAGGAGCAGATGAAGGACATCGAAGCCAAAGCCGAGCGGCGCATACAGGCGGCGGCGGTCGAGGCGGACAGGCTGCGAACCGAGGCGCGCCGTGTGCTGGAGAAGGCCACCCAGCAGGCACAGGAGATGGAGAACGTGGCGCGCTACAAAGCCGAGCAGACCGTCAGCGAAGCCGAGCGCAACAAGCAGAAAATCCTGGGCGACCTGATGAGCCGGCGCAAGGAGGCCCAGGCCCATGTGGAGATGCTGCGGGCGGCGCGGGACGAGCTGCTGGTGTCGTTTTCGCAGGTTCAAAACATCACGGCGCAGGCGGTCGAGCCGCTTGACAATGCGCTGGATCGGGCCAAAGCTGCGGCCGACAAGGCGGTGGAGCAGTTCAGAAACAGGGAGGCGGAGATCGAGGCCGAGACGGCCCAGGCGGCAGACCAGTCGGAGGTTCAGACCGCGGACGCGGCGGCGGGCGCGGGCGTGGGCACGGGCGCGGATGCGAGCAGCGGAGTGTCGGCGGATGCGCCAGAGGAGCCGCAAGTGCTGGAGGAAGTTACGGTGTCAGCCGTGGAGCAGGTTGAGGACGTGGCTGGGGAGAGCGCGGCCGGGGAGAGCGCGGCTGGGGAGGACGCGGCTGGGGAGAGCGCGGCTGGGGAAGAATCGACCGCGGGCGAAGACAGCAGGACAGAGCTGACTGACATTTTTACTCGCTTGCGCGAACAGGAAACCGTCGAGGTGGAATCCAAGCAGGAAGCTGATTCGGAAAAAGAGGATTCACAAAATAAGTCAGTGGCCGGGAAAAGAGGCAGGGGCAAGAAAAAGTCCAGGAAGAAGATTGCCCGCGGCAAGGGTAGGGCGACTAAGGGAACGCCAGGAGATGGTGAGGCAGCTGGAGCCGAAGATGCGTTGGAGGTTGATGGCGAGTTGGGGTTTGATGACGAGTTGGGGTTTGATGACGAGTTGGGGTTTGATGACGAGTTGGAGGTCGTTGATGAGTTAGCAGATGATGCGCCTAATGAATTGTCGCAAGCTGAGCAAGCGCGAGATGGGGGCGCTGCCGCGTCCCAGGATGCCGCGGCCCCAACAGACCCGACCCAAACAGACCCGACCCACGCAGAACAGCTGCGCCGCCGGCTAAAGCAGTCCCTCACCCAAGACGAAAGCCGGGTGCTCCAAGCCATCCACAAGTTCCACGGCAAGCCCAGCAAACTCGATGCGCTCAAAGGCGCCCTGCTGGAGCAAGCACCCCGTCAGGCAATCTTTGTGGAAATCTCTGCCCAAGTGACTTCTGAAGCTAGGCTGACTGAGGTGCTGTTATATCCCATTTCCGAACAACTGGATGCCTGCGACCTGCAACACGGCGACACCAAGTCCCTGGTGCAGCAGGTGCGCGACATATACCGCCAGTTCGCCCACGAGCAGATCCCGGCTCTGGCAGACGAGCTGTCGGCCAGCTAGCGGGACGCGACAGGGACACGGACGCGGCGGTAATCACATGACCATGAGCAACGGCGCGCCCGGGGGTCCGACTCGGCCGGAAGGCACCAGCTCAGGTTCGGCACGCCCCAGAGGTTCGGGCGCAACAGCCAGCTCGGGCGCCGGCTCGGGTTCGGGCGCCGGCGGAGGCTCGGGCTCGGGCTCGGGCATCCGTCCGCCCCGACAGCGCACAGGCCCCGGCTCAGGTCGCGGCCGCCGCCGAAGCAGATTCTCGGTGCGCGCCCGGCTGATCATGCTGCTGGTGTTCATCGGCATCATCGTCCTCATCCTGTCGCTTCGGGGCATCGCCAGCTTCTACACCGACTATCTCTGGTTCGACTCCATCGGACAGACACAGGTCTGGTCATATGTTCTGCTCGCCAAGATCATCATGGCACTCATCGGCGTGGGTGTGTTCTTCGCGCTGCTGTGGGCCAGCCTGACCATCGCCGACCGCATCGCCCCCGACCCGCGCCCCGCTGGGCCCGAAGAGGACGTGCTGGTGCGCTGGCACAACTTCGCGGGCAAAAGCGGCAAACGCAAAGTGCTGGTGCGCACCCTGATCGCGCTGTTCTTCGCGCTGGTGGTCGGCATCGGCGCCTCCAGCCGCTGGCAGGAATGGCTGCTGTTCATCAACCGCAAGGACTTCGGCATCAAGGATCCGCAGTTCAACCTGGACATCGGCTTCTACGTCTTCCAGCTGCCGTTTTTGAAGTTCGTGGTGGACTGGCTGTTCACCGCGTTTTTGATCGTGTTCTTCGTCACCATGGTCATCCACTACATCAACGGCGGCATCCGCTTCCAGACCGCCGGCCAGCGCGTCCTGCCGGCCGTCAAGGTGCATCTGTCGGTGCTGTTGGGCATGCTGGCGCTGGTGCGCGCCGGCGACTATTGGCTGGATCGCTATTCTCTGACGACATCTTCGCAAGGCGTGGTGGACGGCGTGAGCTACACCGACGCCAACGCCCGCCTGCCGGTGCTCTATTTGCTGATCGTGATTGCGTTTTTGGCGTTCTGTTTGTTCATATACAACATCTGGCGCAAGGGCTGGGCGCTGCCGGTGATCGCGGTGGGGCTGTGGGCGTTCGTGTCCATCGTGATGGGCAACATCTATCCCTTCATCGTCCAGCGCTTCCAGGTGGAGCCCGCCGAATCCACCCGCGAGCAGCAGCTGATGGAGCACAACATCGCCTCCACGCGCCAGGCCATTTCGCTGGACAATGTGGAGACCCGGCTGTTTGAGACGGGCGAGCCGCTGGAATACGGCGACATCCAGGCCAGCCGGGACAACATCGAGGCCATTCCGCTGCTGGATCCGGAGGTGCTGCCGCAGACGTTTGAGAACCTGGAGGGCGAGCGGGGGTTCTATCGGTTCCCGCAGGTGCTGGACGTTGACCGCTATGAGGTGGACGGGGAGGTGGTGCCGGTGGTGCTGGGGACGCGCCAGCTGAACCCCGACCGGCTGCCCACCAACACCTGGGAGGCGTCGCGGCTGACCTACACCCACGGCTATGGCTTGGCGCTGGCGCCGGCCAACACGGTGGAGGACGGGCTGCCGGATTTCGTGGTGGGTGGTCTGTCGGTGGAGCGCAACGAGCTGGGCTTGGCGCTGGATGAGCCGCGGGTCTATTTTGCCGAGGATCTGGGTGGCTATGCCATCGTGAACACCGACCGCCAGGAAGTGGACGAAGCGGCGGCTGGTGCGGGCGAGGTGGCTGCCGACCAGTCAAGCGCGGGCGAGGACGAGCTGGAGTCATACAGCTATGAGGGCTCGGGCGGAGTCGAGATCGGCGGCTGGTGGCGTAAGGCTGCCTTTGCGCTGCGCTTCGGCGACATCGATCCGCTGATTTCCAATTTCGTGCGCGACGACAGCCGGGTGCTGTATGTCCGAGATGTCCGCGAGCGGGTGGAGAAGCTGGCGCCGTTCCTGCATTTCGACAGCGACCCCTATGCCGTCATCTCCGAAGGGCGCATCAAGTATGTGCTGGACGCCTACACCACCACTAGGTTCTATCCGTTCGCCCAGAGCGCCGACATCGAGCAGCTCCCCGGAAACAGCGGACTGCGCCACGACTTCAACTATGTGCGCAACTCGGTCAAGGCCGTGGTGGACAGCTTTGACGGCTCGGTCACGCTGTATCAGATCGACCCCGACGACCCCATCATCAACGCCTACCGCAGCGCCTTCCCCGATTTGTTGGTGGACAAGTCGCAGATGCCGGCCGACCTGCTGTCGCACATCCGCTATCCGTCTGATCTGTTCCGGGTGCAGACCAATGTCTGGGCGCGCTATCAGTTGGGCGACACGCAGAAGTTCTATGAGCAGGCCGAGGGTTGGGCCGTGGCGCAGGATCCCGGCGGGGTGACCGGGGCGGCGGTGACGGCGGTGGTCAGCGAGGAGGGCGTGTTGCTGGAAAGTCGGGAGCGGCGCATCGATCCCTATTACACCTTGCTGCGGTTGCCCGGTGAGGCCGAGCAGCAGTTTGTGATCTTGCGGCCGTATGTGCCGATTTCCACCGAGGACACGCGCAAGGAGCTGGCGGCTTTCATGGTGGCGGTCAGCGATGACGAGGACTATGGCAAGCTGGTGGTCTATCGCACGCCCGAGGGTGACATTGAGGGGCCGGCGCTGGTGAACTCAAAGATTCAAAGCGACCCGAATATTTCCCGGGTGATTACCTTGCTGGATCAGCAGGGTTCGCAGGTGGAGTTCGGGGACTTGCTGCTGGTGCCGGTGAACCAGTCGATTTTGTATGTGCGGCCGCTTTATGTGGTGGCTTCGGGGACGCAGGTGCCGCATCTGCAGCGGGTGATTGCGGTGCTGGATGAGAGTGTGGTGATGTGCCCGCGCCTGGATGAATCGCTGGAGGCATTGTTTGGCTTGACACCGGTTTCGGCCCAAAGCGACCAGGCAGTCACGGGGGGCTGCACCGGGACAGTGGAAGGGGTATCGTTGGGTGGGGGAGGTGCTGCTGCTGCGCCTGCTGCGCCCGCGCCGACCACTACGACCGCGCCGCCTGCCACGACCGCGCCGACCACGACAACCGCGCCGTCCGATTCCAATGTGGGCCAACTGCTAGAGCAGGCTTCGGCTGCTTTTGACGCGGCCCAGTCAGCCTTGCAACGCGGAGATTTGGGAGAATATCAGCGACAAGTCGAGCGAGCAGAACGCCTGATTGCCCAAGCCAGCGCACTGCTCGGCTGACTTCCAACCCCCGGCCACGCCGCCCCAGTCATCTGTGTGGCGCTCTCGGTTGGCCTATTCGGCCATGATTTTTTCAAGCTCTAGATCACACTGCCGCATTAGCTCATCGATTTCGTCGTGAGCCTCTGCTAGTGCGCTGCTTGCGTCGTGTTCGAATTCGCGATCCCAATTGTAGGCATTTCTGGCTTCTTGCCCTAGCCGTTCGAATTCGTCGCTGAATCTGCTTCTGATTTTTTTCTTGGCGTAGGTGGAGTATTTCTTTAGTGCCGTTTCTTGGGTGTATCCAAATGGCTGGAGCGTTGCTATGAATTCGTCCTTGGGCACCCATTCGCCGGGGATGTCTGAGATCCTGTCGATGAGCCCGCAGATGCAAGGCTGGTCGGCTTGCGCGGCGGTGCTGGTTGGGTCGGCGCCGTTTTGGGTGGGGCAGGGTTCCTGGCATCGCAGGGCTTCCAGCTCTTCCAGCAGGTCGCTCATGAATTCGAGGCCCAGATCCTTGGGTGTGGGTGGGTCTGGCACCATATCAATTAGGCGCTGGATCCTCTTAGACAGCCAGTCTGTCGGCGGGGTGTCCTTGCGGTAGTCAATGCTCTTGGCGTGGTTGTTCTCCATGGAAACAAGGCTACCCCGGTCGGCCTATTCGGCCATGATTTTTTCCAGTTCCAGTCGGCACTGTCGTTTTAGTTCAGCGATTTCGGCGTGAGCCTCGGCCAGTGCGCTACCGGCATCATGGCCGTCTTCGAAAGACCAGTTGTAGGCATTTCTGGATTCTTG
>CAZERQ010000007.1:0-3638 GCA_964514465.1 uncultured Acidimicrobiales bacterium | reverse complement strand
GATGCTTGACGAAGTTTTGCTTTCAATTCTGGCGTGCCCGCAGGACAAGGGGCCGTTGTTTTATTTCAGCGACCAGGGGTTCCTCTATAACCCACGCCTGCGCTGTCGCTATGACATCCGCCAGGGCATCCCGGTGATGCTGATCGACGAGGCGACCAAGGTGCGCAGAGCCGAGCACGCGAGGCTGATGGAACAGGTCGCCAGCGAGAACCTGAGGCCCACATTCGAGGAATGAACCCGCAGAGCCAACCGCTGGATTCGGCGGGAATGTTCGACGCCGCGGCCGCGTTGCCCGAACAGCTTGAGGCGGCCATCGAACAAGCCCACCAGGTTGACGGCCTGCCCGCGCCCAAGGGCATCACCAACGTGCTGGTGGTCGGCATGGGCGGCAGCGGCATAGTCGGCGACTTCTTGACCGTCAGCGCGGGCCCGTTTACCCGTCTGCCGATCGTGGTGATAAAGAATTACGAGCCGCCGTCATATGTCAGCGACAACACCCTGGTGCTGGCGGTCTCATTTTCGGGCAACACCGAAGAGACCATCCAGGCCGTGACCACGGCGGCCTCCCTGGGCGGCCGGGTGGTGGCCATCACCACCGGCGGACAGCTGGCCGAGTTGGCCCGCCAGTGGAACGTGGCGGTGGTGGACGTGGACTCGTCCATTCCCATGCCGCGCGCCGGCCTCGGCGCCATGGCTGCCCCCGCGCTGGTGGTGCTGGAGCGATTGGGATTTTTTGCGGGCGCCACCGCCTGGCTGACCGATGCCATCGCCCACCTGAAGGTCCGCCGCGACGACCTGCTCAAGGACGACAACGCGGCCCAGAGGCTGGCACACCAGATCGGCCGCACGGTTCCCATCATCTATGGCGGTGGCGGGCTGGGCTCGGTGGCCGGGCTGCGCCTGAAGACCCAAATCAACGAAAACGCCAAGGCCCCGGCGTTCTGGGCGGCTGTGCCGGAGATGTGCCACAACGAGATTGTCGGCTGGGGTCAGCACGGGGACCTGACCCGCCAGATGTTCTCGGCCGTGTTCTTGCGCCACGATTTTGAACATCCGCAGGTGACCCTGGCCTTTGAGGTTCTGGGCGAAATGCTGGAGGAGGTCACCAGCGACATATGTCAGCTGACGGCGGCGGGCGAAAGCTCCATTGCGCAGCTGCTGGATCTGATTATGCTGGGCGACTTCGTGTCGTTATATATGGCATCACAAGTTGGCATCGACCCGGGGCCGGTGCCGATCATAGACGATCTGAAGGCCAGACTGTCCGGCTAGGGGGCCGACTCAGCTGGCAGGCTATCCGAGTTGGCCCACCACATAGTCAACGCAGCCGCACAGGGCCGACAAATCCTGGGGCTCGATGATGGGGAACAGCGAGATGCGCAGCTGGTTGCGGCCCAGTTTGCGATATGACTCCACGTCCACGATGCCGTTGGCGCGCAGCTGGGCGGCCACATCGTCAGCCGTGATCTCCGGCACGAAATCGATGGTCGCCACCACCGGGCTGCGATAGGGCTCATCCACGAACGGCATGGCGAACTCGCTGGCCTGCGCCCAGCCATAGACCACATCGGCGTTGGCCTGGCTGCGCCCCGCCGCCCATTCCAGACCGCCGCCCTCCAGCATCCACTCAACCGTGGACAAGGTCAGCAAGATGGTCGCCAGCGCGGGGGTGTTGTAGGTCTGGTTCAGCCGCGAGTTGTCCAGCACAACCTTCATGTCCAGGGTGGGCGGCACCCAGCGGCCGCTGTCGGCCAGACGTTCGATGCGCTCAACCGCCGCCGGCGAGAAGGCGCCCAGCCACAGACCGCCGTCGGCGCCGAAGCATTTTTGCGGGCTGAAATAATATACGTCCAGATGGTCGGGGTCAAACAGCATGCCGCCCGCCGCCGAGGTGGCGTCCACCAGCACCAGCGCATCCTCGGGAGTGGTGCCGGGCGGCCGCTGCAGCTGCATGGCGACCCCGGCGGAGGTCTCGTTGTGGGTGAGGGCATAGGTGTCGGCCTCGGGGTGCGCCACGATTTCGGGATGGACGCCGTGGGCGGAGGTCTCGTTGATGGGCGGGTTCAGATGGGGCACCTCGGCCACCACCCGTGAGAATTTCTCGGAGAACTCGCCGAAGCAGAAGTGGCAGCTCTGCTGGTTGATCAGCCCGAAGCTGGCGCAGTCCCAGAATTGCGTGGCGCCGCCGTTGCTCAACAGGATCTCCCAGTCCGCCGGCAGGTCAAACAGCGCATGCAGGCCTTCGCGCAGACGTTGGACCACCGCCTTGACCGTGGGGCGGCGGTGGCTGGTGCCCAAATAGGTCGGGGCGGTGCTCACCAGCTGGTCGAGCGCCTGGGGGCGCACCTTGGACGGGCCCGAACCGAAGCGGCCGTCTTTGGGCTTGAGGTGATCGGGGATGGTGATGTGGGTTGGGTTGGACATATCTTACAATCGGGGTTGGCTGGTAAGTTTAATGATATGTCATCTTCATCCAAAGTTTCAGACGCAGGCCCGGACGGCCCGGCTGCCGACTCGTCCCTCCCGGCTGCGGACCCGGCCCGCCTGTCCGATCTGGTCGCCGCCATATCCCCGTCGGCAACCCTGGCGGTGGACGCCAAAGCCAAGGCGCTCAAGGCCCAGGGCGAGCAGGTCATCGGATTTGCCGCGGGCGAGCCCGACTTCGCCACGCCCG
Source organism: uncultured Acidimicrobiales bacterium (assembly GCA_964514465.1). GTDB lineage: Bacteria > Actinomycetota > Acidimicrobiia > Acidimicrobiales > Hopanoidiivorantaceae > Hopanoidiivorans. Next base: position 964 of record CAZERQ010000007.1, on the reverse strand, counting down.
ACCACATTGTCAAGGCGGCAGTCGAGGCGTGCGCGGATCCGGCCAGCCACCGCTACACCCCGGCCGCCGGGCTGCCTGAGCTGCGCGAAGCCATCGCCGCCAAGACCCGGCGCGACTCGGGTCTGGAGGTCGAAGCCACAGACGTGGTGGTTACCTGCGGCGGCAAGCACGCGGTATACAACGCCTTTGCCACCTTGTTAAACCCGGGCGACGAGGTGCTGCTGCCGGCGCCATACTGGACGACCTATCCCGAACCCATCCGTCTTTTCGGCGGCGTGCCGGTGGAGCTGCCCACCACGCTTAGCAGCGGATTTCGCGTCAGCGTTGAGCAGCTGGAGGCGGCACGCACACCCCGAACCAAGGCGCTTTTGTTCTGCTCGCCGTCCAACCCCACCGGGGCGGTGTATCCCCGCGACGAGATCGTGGCCATCGGGGAGTGGGCCGCCAGCCATGGCCTGTGGGTGATCACCGATGAGATCTATGAGCACCTGACCTATGACGACCACCGGCACTATTCCATGCCCGTGGAGGTGCCGGCCGTCAAGGAGCGCTGCGTGGTGGTCAACGGCGTGGCCAAGACCTATGCCATGACCGGCTGGCGGGTGGGCTGGCTGGTCGGGCCGGGCGAGTTCATCAAGCTGGCGTCCACGCTGCAGACACATCAGACTTCGAACATGCCCAATGTTTCCCAGCGTGCCGCCATTGCTGCGGTGGCCGGGCCGTTGGACAGCGTGGAGTCCATGCGCGAGGCTTTTGACCGGCGGCGCCGGGCGATGCATGGCGCGCTGTGCGGCATGGACGGGGTGAGCTGTCTGGAGCCGGAGGGTGCGTTCTATGCCTTCCCGAGCTTTGAGGCGCATCTGGGTCGCACCATCGGCGGCAAGCTGGTGGAGTCGACTTTGGATCTGGCGGCGGTGGCGCTGGAGGTCGCCAAGATTGCATTTGTGCCGGGGGAGGCGTTCGG
>CAZERQ010000006.1:0-4584 GCA_964514465.1 uncultured Acidimicrobiales bacterium | reverse complement strand
GCCTGGAGTGGATGACCACCGCACATTTTGGCATTGCAACAGACGGAGATCCAATACCTGTATCCGACTGGGAAATAGCAAAGCCACCCGATGACATAGCCGCCGTCTATTTCGGCGACGACAACAGCTATTGCGTGTATTCCGTTCTAGCGGAAGACCGAGACTAGTCTCCCAACTGCCCTCATCCCACCACACCCCTACTCACACACCCCCATCACAAACAAGGAGCCACCCATGCCACTCAACCCCGATGCCGTCGGCAACGTTTCCACCCCAGTGGAAAATTCCTGGACTTCCAAAGACAGCTTGCTCTATGCCCTGGGGGTGGGCGCCGGGGCATCCGACCCGACTGGCTTTGAGCTGGAGTTCACCACCGAGAACACCCACGATCTGGAGCAAAAGGCCCTGCCCACAATGGGCGTGGTGCTGGCCATGGGCGGCGGCGAAGGGCTGGACTTCGGCACCTATGATCCCACCCTGCTGGTCCACGGCGAACAGGGCATCCGGCTGCATCGGCCGTTGCCGGTTGCGGCCACCATCTCTTCGGTGACCAAGGTTTCCGGCATGTATGACAAGGGCAAGGCCGCCCTGGTGGTGCTTGAGACCACAGCCAGCGATGCGGCCGACGGCGAGCCGCTGTTCACCAACACCACCTCGCTGTTCATGCGCGGCGAAGGCGGTTGGGGCGGCGACCGGGGCCCGTCGGCTTCCAGCTCAGGCCCGCCCGAGCGCGACCCCGACCATGTGGTCAGCTATGCCACCCGCCCGGATCAGGCTTTGCTGTATCGGCTCAACGGCGACCGCAATCCGCTGCATTCCGACCCGGCTTTTGCCGCCGCCGGTGGATTTGACAAGCCCATCTTGCACGGGCTGTGCACCTATGGTTTCACCGGACGGGCGCTGCTGCATTCGTGCTGCGACAGCCAACCCGAGCGCTTCAAGGAGATGACCGGACGGTTCTCCTCTCCGGTGATTCCGGGCGACACTTTGGATGTCAAAATTTGGGTAGGCGAAAATGGGTCGGGCGACGGCTCAGGCAACACCGCCTTCTTCCAGACTTTCGTGGGCGACCGGGTCGTGCTGGACACCGGCCACTTCGAATTCAGCTAGCCACCAGCAAACTACCCCGCGGCATAGCTGGGCCAGGTGTGCGGCTGGGCGGGGACTCGGCCGTGGGCCTGAGCATCGGCGATGGCCTGCCAGACTTTTTCGGGTGACAGCGGCATGTCCAGATGACGCACCCCCAGATGTCCCAGCGCATCGATGACTGCGTTGTGAGCGGCGGGCACGGCTCCGATGGTTCCGGCTTCGCCGATGCCTTTGACTCCCAGGGGGTTCATGTGGGTGGGCGTCTCGTTGGAATGCACCTCGAACTGCGGGAATTCGGCCGCGCTGGGCAGCAGGTATTCTGCCAGATTGGTGGTTCGGGGAATGCCGTTGTCGTCATAGACCACGTGCTCCCACAGCGCCTGCGACACTCCCGAGGCGATGCCGCCGTGCTGTTGGCCTTCCACGATCATCGGGTTCAGCACCACTCCGCAGTCGTCCACCGCAATGTGTCGCAGCACCTCGACATTGCCCGTTTCGGTGTCGACTTCGACCACGCTTACGTGCGCGCCGAAGGGGTAGGTGGCGTTGGCCTGCTCAAAGTCGTATTCGCAGAAAAGCTGGTGGGGCAGGTCGGCCGCGGCGGTGTCGGTCGCCGCGCCAGTGCCGGTGTCGCCGCCAGCCGTCGCGTCGTCAGACAAGCCAGCCGCAAAACTCGCCAGCTCGGCCCAACCCACGAACGCAGACGGCACCCCAGCCACGGCCAACCCGTCGTCGGCCACAACAATATCAGCCTCGGCAGCCTCCAGCAGATGAGCCGCCAGCCGCTGCGCATCCTCCAGCACCCGGTCGCAGGCCCCCGCCACGGCACTGCCGGCCATCTGACCTGAACGCGACCCGCCGGTCGTCTGCCCGCGGGGAACCTCAAACGTGTCGGCCTGCACAAACTCCACCTCGGAGATGCCCAACCTGTCCGACACGATCGCGGCGAACACCGTCTCATGCCCCTGCCCATGCGATGACGACCCGGCCACGATCACGGCCTTGCCATCGGGCGTGACCCTCACGCTGGCGAACTCCCCGCTCGGCCCCAGCCCGCCGGTCACCTCCACATAGCAGCACAGCCCGATGCCCAGCAGTTTGGTGTCACCCGCCTCGCGCCGCCGGGACTGCTCGGCCCGCAGATCCTCATAGCCGGCCAGCTCGGCCGCCCGGAGCAGCACCGTGGCATAGTCGCCCGTGTCATAGACCGCGCCCGTGGCCGTGGTCACCGGGAAAGCATCCGGCGCCAGCAGATTTTTGAGGCGCAGCTCCAGCGGATCCATGCCCACTTCGGCCGCCGCCAGATCCACCAGCCGCTCGATCATGCTGGCCGCCTGCGGACGACCCGCGCCCCGGAATGCCGTGGTGGGAGCCTTGTTGGTGCAGGCCGCGCCGAAGTCGGAACGCACCTGCGCAAAGTCATACACCCCCTGGGCCATAAGCCGCGTGCCGGACGGAATGAGCCCGCCCAACTCCAGGTGACTGCCGGTGTCGGCCAGGGCGTGGGTCTCAAGCGAGGCGAACTTGCCGTCTGCTCCCAGCCGCAGCCGGCCGAACTGAATCTGGTGGCGTGCCTGCATGCCCAGCAGGTTCTCGGTGCGGTCCTGTCGCCAGGTGATCGGCCGGCCCAGCAGCTGGGCGGCGCGGACGGTGGCGATGTGTTCGGGCACCCAGCCTCCCTTGCCGCCGAAGCCGCCGCCGACACTGGGCGATATAACCCTGACGTCCTCGTGGGCCAGGCCCAAAACATCGGCCAGGGCGTCCCTGATGTTATGCGGCCCTTGCGAGGAGATCCAGACGGTGAACTGGCCGTTCGGGTGGGGCTCGACCGTGATGGCGTGCGGCTCGATCGGGGCGACCGCCATGCGATTGTTCTCCAGACGCAGGGTCACCACGTGCTGGGGATCGTCTGGGCCCAGGTCGGACAGCTCCACGAAGTCGTCGGCGCCGAGGTGCACCGCCAGGGTGTCTGAGCCGCGGGCGGGATGCAGGCGCGCGGTGTGGGGCGTGTCGCCGTCGGCGCCGCCGCCATGCTCTTGCGTGAACACAGCTTCGGCGTCCATGCTGGTCGGCTGCGGATCGTAATCCACCATCACCAACTCCGCCCCGTCGTGCGCCAGCGTGGCTGTCTCGGCCACGACCATGGCAATCGGCTCGCCCACATACCTGACCACATCGGCACACAGCGGCAAGCGCTCAAAACTCTTGTCGTCCACGAAGCGCTGCGGCACCGATGTGTCGCCCAAAGTCTCTGCAACATATACCGCCACCACGCCATCCAGCGCTTCCGCCTGGGCAACGTCAACCTTTATGCGCGCATGCGGCTCGGTGGATGACACGAACCTGGCGTGCAACAGACCGTCAACGGCTATGTCGGCCACATAGCGGCCCTGGCCGGTCAGCAGTCTTGGGTCTTCGCGTCTTTGAACTCGGGTGCCGAGCAGTGATTGTCCCATGTTTTTGTCCTCGTTTTTGGTCGCAGTTTTTGTTGCAGCTTTGGTCTCGTTCTTTGGCTTTTCGGCGAGACGTTTTCCGTCATTTAAAACTAGCCGCAACTCCCGCGCAGGTGCCGCGGCGAAAGCCAAAAGCGAACATTCAATTCAGTCGTGCAGTCGGCATCCATAAATCTACTTGAAGGCGATACCGCCAGCAAACATGATCACCAACCACCAAAAAAGGAGCCACAGTGACTGCCATCCAAACACCCACCATCCAACTGCTGACCGCCCACTGGGAGTCGGTCGCCAAATCGCCGGAGCTCAACCACTCGGTCAGGCAGTGGACCAGCAGCCACCCTGAACTGCTGGACAAAGCCACCACAGAAATCATCGAGCTGGTGGCCCGGCCGTGCTGGTCATATGTCAAGGTGCGAGACGAAGTGCTGCGCTGCCTGCTGCACCACCGCAGCGATGCGCTCAGCCAGCGGGTCGTGCTGCAGAGCCTGCTGCCCCAAGTCATCCACATCACCGACCGGCTGGGCACGGGCGATCCGGACGAGATGGCAGCCTATGTGGTGTCGGTGGCCAGCGAACAGATTGCACGTTTCAGCAGGCCCGATGTTGTCTGCATCCACTGGTGGCTGTATCGCTCCATCAAGCGGCAGGTCGAGCGCACCACCCTGAGTTTTAGATATCGCCGGCGGGAGGAATACTGCCTGGGGCAAAGCGGCGAATATGATGCGCAGCCCGACCTCTGCCAGCGAACCGGATCTGTGGATGGGGGTGACATGGACCAGCTGATCGACCTGATCTCCGAGCGGGGAGGCATTGACCGGCGGTCGGCTGAGATCATTGTGTTGACCCGCACCGACACGGTCAGCGTTTCGGCCATGTCGCAGGCGCTGGGTATGGAGCCAGACACGCTGCGCAAGCAACGACTGCGTGCCGAGAGCAAGTTGCGCCAGAAGCTGAGTTTGGCGGATTTTGTCTGAGGTCGCGGGAGGGGGCGGCGACGGGAGGGGGCGCTGGCGCGGCGCAGGACGAGGAGACGGCGCGG
>CAZERQ010000005.1:0-4916 GCA_964514465.1 uncultured Acidimicrobiales bacterium | reverse complement strand
GGCGAAATCCTGGAGCTCTGGTGGCGGGACAGCACAAAACCGGTCACGCCGGCGGCTTCGGCTGTGCGCATCAGGGCGCCTAGGTTGTGCGGGTCGGTGACCTTGTCGACCAAGATCAGGAACGGCTTGCGGTTGGGGGCTGGGTTGGTGGGTTGGGCTGAGTCAGTCTGGCCGGCGAAGGCGGACGGGCGAACCAAATCCTCCAGAGGTGTCGGACGGATGGGTGCTGCCTTGGCGATCACTCCCTGGGCGGCATCGGTATGGGTCAGGGTCTCAAAGCGGCTGCGCGATATTTGGCGTATGGGTATCTTGGCTTCATCCGCCAGGTCGATGATGTCGTCCAGTATCTCGGCGGGATCCTGGCCTGCCACCAGAAACACCTCCCGCACGGTGCGCCTGTCCGCCAGCAGCAGCTCCCTGACCGACTGGCGCCCTTCCACTTGGGTTCCGCCCAGGTTGGCGGGCTGGCGTGACTTGTTGGTGGTCTTGCGGGACTTGCTGTCGGGCTTGTAGGGTTTGTTGGACTTGCCGGACTTGTTGGCGCGCGGGCTGGACTTGCCGGCGCGGGAGCTGGATTTGCTGTCTGGTTTGCGAACCGGCGTGGTCCCCCTTTCGCGTGATCGTCTGGCGGCCATGACTACTGCTCCCCGGTTAGGCTCTCAGCCGGGCCCTCGACCAGCGCCACGGCCCAGCAAGCCATACCTTCCATCCGTCCGATCGCTCCCAAACCTTCGGCTCGGCTGGCCTTGACCGACACGGGCGCGCCCACGGCCTGGGTGAGGTTCTTTTGCATCTGCTCGCGGGCGGGGCTGAGCTTGGGCCTCTCGGTGACCACCACGCAATCCACATTCAGCACCTTGAAGCCGGCCTCTTTGACGTGGCTTGCGGCTTGGGCCAGCAGATCCAGGCTGTTGGCGCCAGCCAGCGACGGGTCGGTGTCGGGGAACAGGCTGCCGATGTCACCCTGGCCGCTGGCTCCCAGGATGGCGTCGGTGCAGGCGTGGGACACCAGATCGGCGTCGCTGTGGCCGGTCAGTCCGGGTTCTCCGTCAAAGACCACGCCTGCCAGAACCAGCGGACGTTCGGGGTCGGAGCTGTTGGGATGGACGTCAAAGCCCATGCCGACGCGGGTGGTCATGGCGCGGGTGCGGCTCCCGACAGCACTGCTTCAGCGGCGAGCAGATCAGCGGGGTGGGTGATTTTGAAATTCATCGGGTCGCCTTCGACCAGCACTACTTTGCCTCCGGCGGCTTCGATCAGGCTGGCGTCGTCTGTGGCATGGGGGTCGCCCTGGTGGGCCTGCCACAATTTCTGGGCGTTGAATGCCTGGGGCGTCTGCACCGCCCGCAGGTCGCCGCGATCCAGCTGCCCCAGCGAAAGATGCCTGATGGTGTCGACCACCGCGACGGTTGGCACGGCTGCGTCTGCGCCGGACGCCACGGCAGAAATCACGGCTTGTGCCAGCTGAGCGGAAGCCAGCGGGCGCACGGCGTCGTGCACCACCACGATGTCTTCGGGGGCGAAGCTATCGGGGGCGGACTCATCGGAGTCAAAGCCTGGCAACGCACGCAAGCCGCAGCGCACCGAGTCGGATCGGGTCGTCCCGCCCGCCACCACGGTCACGCCCCGGCCATGGTGGTTCAACTCGCCCGCCAGCTTCTCCGTCAACTCGTCCGTCAAGTCCGCAGGCACCACCGCGACCGTGGCATCGCACAACTCCGCCAACGGCTCCAGGGCATGGCAGATGACCGGCTTTTGGGCGAGCAGGTCAAGCTGCTTGAGTCCGCCGAAGCGGGAGCCGGATCCGGCGCCGACGACTATCGCGAAAGTTCGCGCAGGGGCGGCAGTTCGCGCAGGGGCGGCAGTTCGCGCCGTGGCAGTACGCGCAGGGGCAGCGGTGCGCGCAGGGGCGGTGCTTGCCGTGGCGGCAGTGCTTGCCGTGGCAATGTCTAGTTACCCGCCAAAAAGTCGATGGCCGTGCGCCAGGCCTCAGCCGCCTGTTCGGCACGGTGCTCGGTGCGGTTGGGGTCGTGCACAAATCCGTGCTCGCAGCCCGCGAAGTTGGCGATCTTGACCCCGGCGGCACGCAGCTTCTCCACCTTCTCGGGCGGCGTCCAGTGGTCGTCCTCGGCGATGATGGCCAGCAGGCTAGACACGTCCCCGCGGGCGATGTGATCCAGCGGCTCGCCCTGGGTGTCGCTCTTCCAGTCGTCTGGAATGTCAATCATCCCATAGAACGAAACGCCCCGAGCGAAGCGCCCGGTGGAGACACCCTTGCTGGTATACATCCCGCCCATGCAAAAGCCGGTCAGGCCAACGGGGATGTCCAGGCCCAGGTCGGTGGTCATCAGGTCGGCGGCGGCGATGGCGTCGCCCAGCACCCGGTCGTCCTCCAGCTTGTGGGCGGCGGCAAAACGCTGCTCCACCGTCTCCAGCTCGGACATCTCGGCATAGAGCTCATAGCAGCACACGTTCCAGTTGTTCTCCTCGGAGATGCGCTTGGTGTGCTCCTCATAGAGCGGGCGCAGGCCCAGCACATCGGGGATGATGACCAGCGCTCGGCTGGGGTTGTCGACGGTGTTTTGGACGGCGGCTGTGCCTGACGGAAGATTGAAAGTTTTGAACACGGGGGTCTCCTGTTGGTTGTTATTGATTGGCTGTTATTTGTGGCTATCTCTATTGGCTGGCGGCGTCCTGCATGAATTCGGACAGCTGCTCGGGCCGGGCGGTGCGCAGTGTCTCACAGCCCAGGTCTCGGGCAACCTCCAGGTCGTTCGCATGGCTTGCGACCACCAACCAGTGCTTATATGGAATGTTTGTTATTCTACGGAGATTTTCTGCGAATGCCACACTGTGCGGGGGCGAGCCTGCCTGTTCGCTTGACAGCAGGATGGTTTCGGCGGGCAGGTCGGCTTGGGCCCAGGACTGCTCCAGTTGGGCTTGGGTGCCGGCAGCGGTGCAGGCTAGCTGGAGCCCGCGGTTGGTCAGCTCGGTTAGTGTTTGGTGGGGGTCGGTTTCGGGGGTTGGGGCGAGATCGGCGGCGGGGTCAGACGGGAGGACGGGGTCGGTCTGAGTGTCGACATCGGTCGGGGCATCGGCATCGGTCTGAGTGTCTCCCATCAGAGATGGTTGAGACGACACGTCGGCGGGGAACACCACCGAGGCGTCCAGCACCACCAGGCGCAGACGATGACCTGCGGGGGTGCGCCAGTTGGTGGGGGGTTCGCTGTCGGCGGCTTGGGCGCGGACGGGTGTGCGGGCGCGCGCTGGCGTGCGCGGACGGATGCGGGCGCGGGATTGGCGGGCGACGGGCAAGCGGGCGCGGGAGCTACGGGCCAAGCGACCACCACCGGCCAACGACACCGCGGGGTTGCTTCGGCGCTCCACCACATAGCCCACGACATTGAGCAGCACAGAAAAACCGAACAAGGCGAACGCCGACAGCTTGACCCATTCCCAGATTTGGCTGGCCGTGCCTGAGTCGGCGGCTGCGGTCGGGGTGGTGGCGCCAGTCGGCGTGGTGGCGCCGGACGAAGCAGGGTCGTCATCGCTTCCGAGCGCGGGGATCGGTGGCGCGGGAAGCGCGGGAACAGGTGGCTCGGTCTGGGCCGAAGCGGTGCCAGCCAGCGCGGAGCCAGCCAGCAGACCGCCGGCCGACAGAACAAGCGAACCGGCGACCAGAATTAACAGCACAGGGAGCAGCAGGCACCCGAGGGACAACCGGCGCCCGAGGGACAAGCTGCGCCCGAGGGACAAGCGGTGCCCGAAGGGCAGCAGTCGCCCCGGCACCCTAGCTGACGGCAACCATCTCCTCAACGACAGCCGGCGGCACATATCCATCCACGCTGCGGAAGGTGATGTGCTCCTCGTCTGGGCCATCTGGATTGTCGGGATCCCGCTCCACATCCACCAGCACGATCTCGCCCGCCCTGAAGTCCTTGTTGAGCAACCGCTCCGACAGCGGATCCTCCACATATCGCTGAATGGCTCGGCGCAGCGGTCGGGCGCCCAGGGTGCGGTCATAGCCACGCTGCGACAAGAACACCTTGGCCTCGTGCGACAACTCAAAGCCGATCCCCTGCTGGCGCAGCTGCTCCACCACCCGCTGGGTCATCAGATCCACAATCTGGAGCACGTCCTCCTGGGACAGCTCGTGGAACACCACAATCTCGTCTATGCGGTTCAAAAACTCGGGGCGGAAGCGAACCTTGAGCGCCTCGTTCACCTTCTCCTTCATGCGCTCATATGTGATCACGCCGTCCTCACGGGCAAACCCGAGCGAGGCCTTGCGCAAATCCTGGGTGCCCTCGTTGGAGGTCATGATGAGGACGGTGTTGCGGAAATCGACCGAGCGGCCGTGGCTGTCGGTGAGGCGGCCCTCCTCGAGCACCTGCAGCAAGGTGTTGAACACGTCAGGGTGCGCCTTTTCGATCTCGTCAAACAGCACCACCGAGAAGGGACGGTTGCGCACCGCGGTGGTCAGCTGGCCGCCTTCTTCATAGCCGACATAGCCCGGGGGCGAACCCACCAGACGGCTGACCGTGTGCTTCTCCTGGTATTCCGACATGTCCAGCGAAATCAGCGCCTGCTCGTCGCCGAACAGGAACTCCGCCAGGGTCTTGGCCAGCTCGGTCTTGCCCACGCCTGACGGGCCCAAAAAGATGAACGACCCGCTGGGGCGCTTGGGGTCCTTGAGGCCGGCGCGGGTGCGGCGGATGGCCTGGCTGGTGGCGTGTATGGCTTCGTCCTGGCCGATGACCCGCTTGTGGAGATCCTCTTCCATGCGCAGGAGCCGGGTGGTTTCCTCTTCGGTGAGTTTATAGACGGGGACTCCGGTCCAGATGGACAGCACCTCGGCGATGCTCTCTTCGTCAACTTCGTCAAACAGGTCGACTCCCATTTGGGGGGTTTGGGTG
>CAZERQ010000004.1:0-45827 GCA_964514465.1 uncultured Acidimicrobiales bacterium | reverse complement strand
CCCGATGTCGGCTGGCGGGTGTTCGCCGCCACGGAGATTTTGCGCTAGCCGCCCCGTCCGCGCCAGCCGTCCTCCGCGCCTGACCGCCGCGCAGCCACAGCCGTCCGCGCCAGCCCGCGCCCCTCACCACATCATCGTCTGGCCGCCGTTGCTGCGGAAGATGTTGCCGTGGCAGAACCGCCCCGCCTCAGAAGCCAGATACAACATCAGATACGCCTGATCCAACGCCTCGCCATAGACCCCCAGCGGCGACATCCCCTTGGCGAACTCGATGAACTCGTCATAGGCCGCCTGATCCAAGCTGCCGTCATCTTTGTGGAGCCGCCAGGTGGTGAACGGAGTCAGGGTCGAACCAGGCGCAATGGCGTTGACCCGAATGCCATATTTGCCGACCTCCTTGGCCAAAGTCATGGTCAGCATGGCCACCGAAGCCTTGGTGAAGGCATAGATACCGATGCCCTCATAGGCCAGATCGATCGCACCAGACGAAACATTGATGATGACGCCCGAGCCCTGATCCTTCATGGCCCGCACACCGGCCTGGCAGCCATAGATGACGCTGCGTATGTTGAGGTCGATGCCGGCGTCAATCTGGTCGTCCTTGACGTCCTCGAGCAGACCGGGGAACATGGCTCCGGCGATGTTGGCCACGATGTCCACCCGGCCGAATTCTCCCAGCGCCCGGTCAATCAGTGCGTCCACGTCTTCGCGCCGGGTGACGTCGGCCTCAGCGAATATGGCCTGGCCCGCCGCGCCCGCGCCCGCCAGCCTCTCACCTATTCCGTCCACAGTTGCCCGACCCGCCGCCGCGTTGATGTCGCCGCCAACGACATTGGCTCCGGCTTGGGCGAACAGCTCGGCGGTGGCAGCCCCGATGCCGCTGGCCACACCTGTCAGCACAGCCGTCTTGCCGTCCAGCTGGAAGGCGTCCAGCGCACCCGCGGGAACATTGGATGCGCCGGCGGTGGGGACAGAGTTTGGCTGGGGTGAAGCTGGCGTGGACATGGTTGCACCTCCTGTGCTGGATTGTGATGTGCTAGCTTAAACAAATTAGCAAAACCAAAAACCAGACGGAGACAAACATGGCAGCAACCCTAAAAGACCACGGCATACTCGTCACCGGCGGCGGCACCGGCATCGGACACGCATGCGCGGCCGCCCTCGTCGCCGACGGCGCGGCCGTCACAATCTGCGGGCGAACCGAAGCCAGCCTCATCAACTCAGCCGAACGGCTCCAGGCAACAGCAACCAGCACCGGCAACGGCGGCAGCGTCCGCCACCTCATCTGCGACGTCACCAACGAAGCCCAAGTGGCCGCCGCCATGGCCGCAGCAGCCGAGCCGACCGGCACGCTCAACGGGGTGGTAGCCAACGCCGGCGGGGGAGGCGGCATGGGCCCGCACCACCTGCTCGACACCCAGGAATATCTGCGGGTGCTGCACCTCAACGTGCTGGGCACCATGCTCTGCGTCAAGCACAGCGTGCCTCACATGGTGGCGGCCGGCGGCGGATCCTTCGTGGGGATGTCGTCCATCGCCGGGCACCAGACGCACCTGTGGTTCGGCGCCTACACCGCGGGCAAGGCCGGCATCGAGGCCATCTGCCGCAACGCCGCCGACGAATACGGCCCGTCCAAGCTCCGCTTCAACGCCATCCGCCCGGGCTTCATCGCCACCGAGATAATGGAGAACATTCCCCGCCAGGGCGAAGTCTATGACAGCTACATCCACAACACTCCGCTGGGCGATGTGGGCCAGCCCGAGGACGTGGGCCACCTGGCCCGGTTTTTGATCGGCCCCGAGTCGCGCTGGATAACCGGCGAGGTGATTAATGTGGACGGCGGACACAGCCTGCGGCGTGGGCCCAACTTCACTGCGTTCGTGGAGCCGGCTTTGGGGACGGACGTGTTGTATGGCAAGCTGCCGGCAGGGGAGTGACTCAGTCCCCCAACAACTGCGGCAGCAAGTCCGCCGGCTCGTCCACATCCCAGCCCAAGCTGTCGTCGCGCAGCACGCTGACGTCCAGCCCCAGTTCCCGCCCGAGCCGCTCGGCTTCCGCCAGATGTCGCCCGAACGACCCCGGGCCATAGGCGAACCTGAAGCCACATCCGGCCGGCAAGCTCAAGACGTTGGTGCCGCGGTCGTGGCGGTCGGGCACGATGATGATGCCGTGGTTCCTGTGCGCCAGCCGTCCAAAGCCGGTCGCCAGAGGCAAGTCCCCGTGCGCCACGATGACCCGCCCGAAGCCCAGCTCGCAGATGTGTGCCACGCCCCGCTCCACCGCCGCGTTCAGTCCCGTGCCCACGCACTCGATGACTCCGACATCCTGACCCTGCGCCCATTCCACCACCTCCGGCGCGTCGCACACCACGAAAGTCGGCAGGGGCCTGGCCACCGCCACGACATGGCCGGCCATGCGCTGAGCCAGGCGGCTGCGCTGCGTGGGAGGCAGGCTGGGTGCCAGACGTTTCTTGGCCTGCGAGAACGCCTTTACCGGCACCAGCACCGCCGTGCCCTTGTCGTCGCTTGCCATATCCGGTAATTTTAGACGGGCCAGCAATCCCAGACAGACCAACAATCCCAGACAGGCTAACTTATTGACTATGAAAGTTGCGGTAATCGGTGGCGGCTCCTGGGGCACGACCATGGCCTCCCTGCTGGCCGACCAGACCCCCACAGCCCTGTGGTGCCGCTCCAGCGATGTGGCCAAATCCATAAATGACGACCGCCGCAACCCGGCCTTCCTCGGCGACCTGCCGCTGTCCGACCGTCTCTGCGCTAGCACCGACCTCGACCAAGTGCTGTCGGGCGCGGGCGCCGTGGTCGCCGCCGTTCCGTCGCACGCCTTCCGGCAGGTCTTAGCCCAGCTGTCCGGCCGCATATCCAATGACACGCCGCTGGTGAGCCTGGCCAAGGGGTTCGAAGTCGGCACCAAAAGCCGTGGCTCGCAGATCCTGTCGGAGCTGTTTGCGCCCAATCCCGTGGCGGTTCTGTCGGGGCCGAACCTGGCCCGCGAGACGCTCCAGCAGCACCCCACCGCAACCGTCATCGCCAGCGACTCAGCCGAGCTCGCGTGCCGGCTGCAAAAGCTGTTCACCGCACCGAGCTTTCGGGTATACACCTCAGATGACGTCATCGGGGTGGAGCTGGCCGGCGGGCTGAAGAACGTGCTGGCGCTGGCGGCCGGCATCGCGTTGGGGCAGGGTTCGGGGCGCAACACCACCGCGGCGCTGGTCACCCGGGGGCTGGCCGAGATGAAGTCGCTGGGCTTGGCGATGGGGGCTGCGCCCGAGACATTTTCCGGGCTGGCCGGCATCGGCGATCTGATGGTGACCTGCTTCAGCACGCAGAGCCGCAACCTGTCGGTGGGCATCGAGCTGGGCAAGGGACGGGGGCTGGCCGAGGTGGTGGCGGAGACGAAACAGGTGGCCGAAGGTGTGAGGACGGCCGAGGTGGTGGCCGAGCTGGCCGCAGAGACAGGTGTGGAGCTGCCGATCTGCGAACAGGTATGGGCGGTGCTACGCGGCGAGCGCACCCCGGAGCAGGCCTATGAGTCGTTGCTGAGCCGACCGCTGCGCCCGGAGGTTGCATGAGCGACCCCCGCCGCGCCACCGAACGCTGGTTCCTCAAGCAAGGCCTGCCCCGCCTGATCGAGGACTACTCCGCCCGCGAAGACGTATTCACCCGCATGCTCCCGCTGCTGGTGGCGGTGCTTTTGCTGGAGCTGTCGCTGGCGTTCGGTGACCGGTTCAGCGGCTGGGCCCAGGCCGCGGTCTTCACGCTGTTTTTGCTGGTCGTCCTGGCGGCCGCGGTGCTGATCAACCGTCTGCGCGGCCGCCGCTGGTTCCAGCTGCCCAACTCAGTCGGCTACTGGGAGATGGCCGCGGTGGTGCTGGTGCCGGCGCTGCTGTCGATGATCACCACACCGGAAAGCCTGCTGACCACATTCGCCAGCATCGCGGCAGCCAACCTCGTGATCCTGGTCGCCGGCTATGCGTTGGTCAGCTTCGGGCTTGTGTCCATGTTGGGCTGGTCGCTCAAGTTCATGTTCCGACAGCTGGCCCAGGTGATCCGTCTGGTGGCGCGCTCGCTGCCGCTGCTGTTGCTGTTCACGGCATTTTTGTTTTTGAACAACGAGATGTGGCAGGTGGCCGACGATTTCACGGGGTCGTTCTATGGCATAATACTCGGGCTGCTGGCGCTGGTGAGCTGCGGATTCTTGCTGGTCAACGTGGGCGAGGAATCAGAGACGTTGGGAAAGTTCGACTCGTGGCGAGACGTCACCGAGCAGGCGTTGGCGGCCGGCTCGCCCATGTCCGCGCTGATTGGCGAAGACGATTCCTTCGAACCCGCCTCGTCCGCCGAGCCCCCGTCCGTCCCCCTGTCTCCCCGCGCCAACTTCAACATCAAGCTGCTGTTGTTCGTCAGCCAGTTCGTCCGCTTCGTTCTGGCCGGCGCGATCATGGGCGTGTTCTTCATGGTCTTTGGTCTGCTGGCCGTCCGCCGCCGCACCATCGAAGCCTGGGTCAAGGGCGAAGCAGACGTCATCGAAAGCTGGGACTTTTTGGGCCACGAGCTGGTGCTGACTTGGGAGCTGCTGGCCGTGGTCGGTTTCATCGCCACTCTGTCGGGCCTGCAATTCGTGGTGTCATCGCTGACCGACGCCGCCTACAAGCGCCGCTTCTTTGACGACATCAAGCAGGAGCTGAACCAGGTGCTGGCCGTCCGGCGGCTCTACCATGAGAGGTGGCATAAAGCTCCCTGACCCGTTCCGGCAGGCGGCGCGACAGGCGTTTAGGGAGGCTGGGTATGCGCTGGCGCACATATATCAGGTCGCCTTGTTGGGGGTGGAACATGGAGAAGTCGCAGCAGCGGCCGAGTGCCCGACCGAATGTTGAGTTGGGGCCGTGCCATTGGGATATTCCGAGTTCGTGGGCGAGGTGCTGTCGGGGGATGCTGAAGCTGCCGGAGTTCTGTTGGAGGATGATGTTGAGGCGCCGCAGTAAGAAGATGGCGGTGGGCCCGAGGATGGGCAACCAGTAGAGTTCGACATATTGCGAGCAGGGGTCGTGCCCGAATGGGTCGGCCACCGGGTCTTCCCATGTTCGGAAGTTGAGGATCTCCGGTTTGGCTCTGGCGGGGGCGGGTCTGGCTTGGCCGATGCGTGGGTGGGCTGGTCGGGCTGGCGCGGGTCTGGCTTGGCCGATGCGGGGTCGGCCGCCGGGTCTGGTGGGGGCGGGTCTGGTCTGGCCGATGCGAGGGCGACCGCCGGGCGCGGCGGGGCCGGGTCTGTTCGGTCCTGATCCGGTCGGATCCATCTGGGCTGGTTTTTCGATTTGTGCAATGTTGGTATTGGTCATATTAAAACTAATACCACACGACATTGCAAAATCAGCCAAAATTTGCCAAATTTCTCAAAATTATTTTTTTCGGCCAAAAACGGGCCCGCAGAACACCACCCGAACTGGGAGTCAAAGTGGCGGCCAAAATAATGGCTCATGCGGGGCAGCGCAACACAAGAGCAATGCGGCGCGATGGTTGGCCCGAACACAAACGGGCATGCAGTTTAGAGGTTGGCTTGCTCCAAAACTGCTTGGGCAAAATATTGGCATCTAGTCGGTATCGTAAAAGTGGGGTAGCCCTTCTCCAATAATTCCAACAGTTCTTCCAGTGTGGTAAATTCCGTCTGCGTGATGAGAAAAGCGCAGTCTTTTAGATCAATATTGCGGGACGAAAACAGCTTCATGCAAAGCAAATATTCAGCGGAGGGCATCAAGACTAAAATATTGTTCCCTTCAAACAGCGGGCTCATCTTAAATGAAATATTGCGATGATCTGGTTTTTTGGCTTTTGCCCCGTCGTTCATCCAATCATGTTCAAGACCATTGCGTTCTCCGACCGCAGCGATAGCGCGCCTTATCTCAGGGGGCAGGTCATCATTGATGAAGTCCAAGTCGTTGGTGCCCCTGAAGTTCCACCCAAGAGCTAGCGCGCCACCCCCGACAAGAACGAATTCAACCCTGCCCGCTCCGAGCAATTCAGGATTGATTTCGTTGTCCAGCTCATCCAGCAGTCGTCTGATATCCTGTTCGTCAAGTGAAAGCACGGCTCGCCCTGGCTATGTGGCTATAGCAAGCCCTTTGTCGAGCATGCAGGATGTGAAATAAACATCGTGCTGAAAACAAACCTTTGGCGACTCCTCTTTGACGCATTCCCCGAATTTGTTATTCACAGACGGGCCGTCCAGGAGCCTGGGCTCCGCCGCCTTCGCCGACAGCACCCAGTTCGGCGGCGCAACTCCGTCTCTGTCGCAAAGCGCGTGAATGACAACTGCGATGGAAGCCAATGTTTCGCTGTCGCACGCCGGCTTATTTGCGATCATCTCTTGGCGAGCGTGCGGGTGTCTGTTCCAACCGACACAGAACTGGGCGAGCGGACGAGCGGGCGTCAGATACAGCGGATCTGCCATCTCAGCGGGGAGATCGGTTGAGACGAAGTAGCGCTTCACAATTTGCAGTGTAGCGCAGCATTTGTCTGTTGCCATTTTTTCCCTATTTGACAGGACAGATTCCATAAGACAGGTTCCCCCACCTGAGGCACGCTCCGTTCCGACAACCCTTCTAACCTCATAACCTGCTAATCTCATAACCATGTCAAGACTGACCGGCAAAACCGCCATCATAACCGGAGCCGCCCGGGGCCAGGGCGCAGCCGAAGCCCGCCTGTTCGTCAGCCAAGGCGCCCGGGTCGTGCTGGGCGACATACTGGACGAGCCGGGCAAGCAGCTCGCCGATGAGCTGGGCGACCAAGCCATCTACACCCACCTGGACGTGTCCGACCCGCAGCACTGGATCACAGCCGTCAAGCACGCCAGCTCCCTCGGCCCGCTGAATGTGCTGGTCAACAATGCGGGCATCCACTGGGTGCGCCCCATCCCAGAGGAACAACCAGACGACGCCCTCAGGATGTATTCCGTCAACGCACTTGGCTGCCTGCTCGGCATCCAGTCGGTGCTTGAACCGATGGCGCAGAACGGCGGCGGCTCCATCGTCAACATCTCATCGGTGGCGGGAATGACCGGCATCCACGGGCACGCTGCCTATGGGATGAGCAAATGGGCGGTCAGGGGCCTCACCAAAGTCGCCGCGCTGGAGCTGGGGGAGCGGGGCATTCGGGTGAACTCCATCCACCCCGGCCCGATCGACACCGAGATGCTGCCCGAGCGGGTGCGCGCCACCCCGGGTGCCTTTGCGCATCTGCCGCTGGGTCGCTCGGGCACGGCCGAGGAGGTGGCGCAGCTGGCACTGTATTTGGCGTCGGACGATTCCAGTTTCCAAAGCGGGGGAGAATACATCATCGACGGTGGCGGCTGGGCGGGACATCCCCGGCGCTGAAATTGGCGCGCCCGCGCTGATGTTGGATGACCCCCGGCTGTCAGGCTAGCTCCAAAGTTTCCTGGCTTGCGCAAAAGTTGTGAGCATGCACTAAACCTAAAGGTTAACGTCAGGGATCAAGGTTAACGTTAAACATTAGAGTTAAGGTTTAGGGATGGAAAATCGGAATCAGCACTTTGTGCAGGCAGTCAAAAGCCTATGAATGTGGGCCCAGGAAAGCGGTAAATGGGCATCAGGCGAACTTGCGCATATATAAACTTGCACAATATATTAATACGTATGACAATATGCGACGGCAAGCACAAATTCAATTCAGTTGAGGCGTATTTCAACTGGATAGAGGAGCACGGATGGTTCACACCCGGCGAGGAGGTGATTCGCGAGAACGGCAAGACCTATATCGTCTGCGGGGACGGGATGTCCTTGAAGACACCGAAGGGCGTCTATGTGTGCACAATGCTGCTTGATCCGTTCAAAAACCAGAAGTTCGCGCACATCGTCTGCAATGTCGAAGAAACCCTGGAAGATGTTGATCCAGACAAAACACTTTTCCCTGGCATCTGGGAGCATGGAGAGATGTGGGCGGAAAAATACAAGGACGGATTTCCGTTCCCCAAACGCTAATCACCGAAGCGTGTGTGACGGGTTGCCAAACCCCTGCCCCAAACCCCAGCAACCCCTAATACCCAGCCTCAGCATCAACCACGCCCTTCAGCGGCTGGCCCTCCAGCCACCTCCCCAGATTGTCCTCGAAATCCTGATACACCCGGGCCAGCGCATCGGGCTCGCTCCAGGATATGTGCGGCGTCAGGCGAACCTGCGGGTGGCCATACATCCAATGCTTCTTCCCCAACGGCTCACCGCTGGCGGTGTCAAGCGAAGCCCGGGCAACCTTCCCGCCGTCCAGCGCCCGCCGCAGCGCCGCCTCATCCACCAGCTCCCCACGCGCCACATTCAAGAAATGCACACCCTCCCGGCAGCCCTCAAAAAACGCATCGTCGGCCAGCCCCCGGGTCTGCTCAGTCAGCGAGCAAGCCAGCAGCACATTGTCGGCATCGCCCACCAGCTCCGCCACAGAACCGACCACCCGGATCTCGTCCAGCGGAGCCGGCTTGTCGGTGCGCCGAAAGGCCGAAACCCGCATGCCGAACGCCAGCGCCCGCCGGGCCGTCTCAATCGCAATCGCACCCAACCCCACAATCGCCAGGCTTCGCCCGTGCAACAGCCCGGCATTTCGCTCGGGGAAAAACCACCGCTCGGGCTGCTTTTTGAGCCAGACATCGGGCAGGTTTTTCTCGAACGCCAGCAGGTGAGCCAGCACCCACTCCGAGATGGGAATGGCGCTGGCGCCCCGCGAGCAGGTCAGCGTCTGGCGGCCGAGCAGATCCAGCGGGAAGCGGTCGACCCCGGTGCCCAGCACGTGTATCCATTGGATGCCCCGGGTCAGCACATGGCGCAGGTTGGGCGAGCCCAAAGTTGATGTCACCAAGATGTTGCCTGACAGGTCGGGTGGCAGCTCGCCCTCGGTGGGTATTTCGGTGAATTCAACCTGGGGAAATCGGGGAGCGATCTGGGCGATGACACGGCTGCCGAAGTTGTGCAGCACCCGGTTGGGCGCGGCGGACGCGGGGGAGTCGGGCGGCGGCGCGGCGGACGGGGGCATGCCATATATTATAAGTGCCACCGCAGCACCGCGCCCAAACCAAACTAGACTTAACCCCAATGAAAGCCAGCCAGCTCCGCCAGGAATTCGTCCAGTTCTTTGAGGCCCGACAGCACACCCACGTCCGCTCGGCCAGCCTAGTCCCTCACGACCCGTCCCTGCTGTTCACCGTGGCCGGCATGGTGCCGTTCAAGTCATATTTCCTGGGCGAGGAACCACCGCCCCACCCCCGCGCCGTCAGCGTCCAAAAATGCGTCCGCGCCGGCGGCAAGCACAACGACCTCAGCGAAGTCGGCCACACCGCCCACCACCTGACCTTCTTTGAGATGCTGGGCAACTTCAGCTTCGGTGACTATTTCAAACCCGAAGCCATCGAGTGGGGCTGGCAGTTCAGCACCGAAGTCCTGGGCTTTGACCCCGAGCGCATCTGGGTCACCGTCCACACCTCAGACTCAGAAGCCGAACAGCTCTGGCTCGACATCGCCAAGCTCCCGCCCGAACGCATCCAAAAAATGGACGAAGACAACTATTGGCGCATGGGCGAAGTCGGCCCCTGCGGCCCCTGCTCCGAGCTCTATTTCGACAAGGGCGACCAGTTCGGCTCAGCGGGAGGCCCGGCCGCCGGCAACGACCGCCGCTATGTCGAGTTCTGGAACCTGGTGTTCATGCAGTTCTCCCAGACCCCCGACGGCCAGACCAAGCTGCCCAACCCCAGCATCGACACCGGCGCCGGGCTGGAACGTCTGCTGGCGCTGCTCCAGGGGGTCGGCTCGGTGTTCGAGATTGACGAGATGGCCCGCCTGCTGGACAAGGCCGCCGAGGCAACCCAGACGCCCTACGGCAAGGACGACACCTCCGACATCTGGCTGCGCATCCTGGCCGAGCACGCCCGCACCATGACCCTGCTGATCTCCGACGGCGTGTTCCCGTCCAACGAGGATCGGGGCTATGTTTTGCGCCGCATCATGCGCCGGGCCATCCGCCATGCCCACCTGCTGGGCACACAGGATCTGGTCTGCCCCGAGCTGGTTGACGAGGTGGTCGCCATCATGGGCGCCGACTATCCCGACCTCGCCAAGAACCACATCTATGTGCGAGACGTGGTGGCCCGCGAGGAGGAGCGCTTCCGCCAGACCATCTCCAAGGGCATGGACTTGCTGGGCGAGCAGATGGCACAGCTTGCGCCTGGCGAAAAGCTCAGCGGCACGCAAGCGTTCATGTTCCACGACACCTATGGCTTCCCGGTGGAGCTGGTGGAGGAGGTGCTGACCGAGCAGGGCTTCGCGCTGGACTGGGACGGATATGACCAGGAGATGACCCGACAGCGAGAGCGTGCCCGACAGGATCGACAGGAGCGCCAGGCCAGCCAGCTTGGAGGGGACGGACAGCTCGGTGGTTCCGACCTGGAGGCGGCGACCGCGCTGCTGGCCGAGCGGGGCCCCACCGATTTCATCGGGCGCTTCCGACCGGTTGAGCCGGCCCTTGCCAAGGTGCTGTTGGTGAGCGATGCGGGGGTGATTTTGGACCGCACACCGTTCTATGCCGAGTCCGGCGGACAGGTGGGCGACACCGGCAGCCTGACGTTGACCGGCGGCGCCGGCCAACCCTCCGTCCAAATCACCGACACCACCTTCGTGCTGCCCGGCCTGCACCTGCACCACACCGCCGAGCGCGCCCCCTTCCAGCCAGGCGACGAAGTGCTGGCCGAGATCGACACCCAGCGCCGCGAAGCCATCCGCCGCCACCACACCGGCACCCACCTGTTGCATTGGGCACTGCGCGAGGTCATCGGCGACCACATCACCCAGCAGGGCTCCTTCGTGGGCCACGACCACCTGCGCTTTGACTTCTCCCACTTCCAGGCGCTCACCCCCGAAGAGATCGGCGCCATCGAGGATCTGATCAACCGCAACATCCTGGACAACGAACCGGTCAGGCACTTTGAGAAGTCCTATGACGAGGCCAAGCAGATGGGCGCGCTGTCGTTCTTCGGCGACAAATACGGCGACCGCGTGCTGGTGCTGGAAGCCGGCAGCAACTCGCTTGAGCTGTGCGGCGGAACCCACGTGCATGCCACCGGCGACATCGGCCTTTTGAAGATCGTCTCAGAGAGCTCCATCGGCGCCAACATCCGCCGGGTCGAGGGCATCTGCGGAGACGGAGTGATGCAGCGGCTGCGCCAGGCCGAGGGGAGGCTGCAGGGCGCGGCGGGAGCGCTGGGTTCCTCGGTGGAGGATCTGGAGAAGAGCATCCTCAAGCAAAAAGACGAGCTCAAGGCGGCGCGTGGCGAGCTGGCGGCGGCGCGCCAACAAGACGCCCTGTCGCAGACGGACGAGCTGGCCGGGGCCGCGACCGACGGAGTGGTGGCACAGGTTGTGTCGGGGGTTGACCGGGGGCAACTGCGCGACCTGGCTTTGTCGGTGCTGGCCGCGGGCGCGGACGGCGCAAACGCCGCGGGCATCAAAGCCGTCATCCTGGGCGCGGCTCCCGAAGGCGGCGGGGTGGCGCTGGTGTCGGCGGTGGAGCCGGGGCACGGCCTGCACGCATCCGACATCCTGGCCGAGCCGCTCAAGCTGGTCAAAGGTGGGGGAGCGCAGAACGACAAACTGGCCGCAGGCGGAGGCAAGGATGCATCCAAGCTGGACGAGGCGGTGGAGCTGGCCCGACAGACCGCGCTGGCGCAGTTGGCTGGCCCGGCGCAAAAGTGAGTGCCCGCCCCGCGCCGTCCCGTCCACGCCGCGCCAACCCGTCCGACCCATCCGACCCGCGCAAACCCAAACATGCGAGTCATAGGGCTTGACTTGGGCCAGCGGCGCATCGGCGTGGCCGTCAGCGACACCGCCCAGACCATCGCATCGCCGCACAGCTATATTGAGGTGCCCAAAGCCGCCACGCCCAGCCAAGTCCTGCGCGACAAGCTGCCGACCATGGCCGCTGAGTTGGAAGCCGAGGCTGTGGTGGTGGGTCTGCCGCTCTCGCTGTCGGGCGAGCTGGGCCCGGCCGCCCAAGCCACGCAGTCCGTCTGCGCGCAGCTGGCCGAAGTGCTGGACATACCGGTGCTGACCCACGACGAACGCCTGACCACCGCCATCGCCGACCACGCCCTCAAGCAGACCAATCTGAGCGGCCCAAAGAGACGAGCCAAGATCGACAAGGTGGCCGCGGCCGTGATGCTGCAGTCCTGGCTGGATGCCCGATGACCGAACTGCCGCCGCCCGACCACAGCCAACCCGACCCCTGGGTGCGCCTGCGCCGGCCCTGGCCCGTCTCACTGCGCGCCACCCTGATCACCGCGGTCATCATCGCCCTGGTCGCCGCCACCGCCATCACTGTCAACAGCTGGATCCAGAACCAGATCAACCCGCCCGGCCCGCCAGGCGAACAGGTGCTGGTCGAGATCCCCGTCGGCGCATCCACCAACGACATCGCCATCATCTTGGCCAACGAAGGGGTGGTGGCCAACTCCACCTTCGCACGCATGGAGTGGCGCGGCGACGGCCCCTTCAAAGCCGGCGACTACATCTTCCGCCACAACATGTCGCTGGCCGAAGCCGAGGCCGTTCTGCTGGCCGGCCCGCGCATTGAACCCGGCCAGTCCATCACCATCCCCGAAGGCCTGTGGCTGACCGACATCACCGCCCGCATGCTGGACGCCCTGCCCGAGTTCACCCAACCTGAGCTGTCCACCGCGCTCAACGCCGGCCTGGTCCGCTCCGCATTCCAGCCGCCCGACATCAACTCACTCGAAGGCCTGCTGTTCCCCGACACCTATCAGGTGGCCGAAGCCGAGCTGGACAACGAGCTGGATCTGGTGCGCCGCATGGTCGCCCAGATGGACGAGGTGCTGGCCGAGCTGGGCTATGCGCGCGCCCCCGAGCTGGTCGGCCACGATTCCTATGAGGTGCTGGTGGTCGCCTCCATGATCGAAGAGGAAGCCAAGGTGCCCCAAGACCGCGCCAAGATCGCCCGGGTGATCTACAACCGCCTGGAGCAAGACATCCCCCTGGGCATCGACGCCACAGTACTATATGCACTCGGTCGCCACACCGCCGAGCTGACCGTCCAGGATCTGGCCATCGACTCGCCCTATAACACCCGTGTCTATCCCGGGCTGCCGCCCACCCCCATCGCCGCGCCCGGCCGGGCCGCGCTCGCCGCCGCCTTGAACCCGGCCGAAGGCGACTGGCTGTTCTATGTTCTGGCCAGCACCGACGGGTCGCATTTCTTCACCAGCAGCGAAGAGGAATTTTTGGAGCAGGTGCGCCGGTCTCGCGCCGAGGGGATATTCTAAAACAAATGCCACACAAAATCCAACACAGCGCGCTAAACTAACATAGAATAACGAACAAGCGAATTTTGCCGAACCGAACCCAAACCCAACCACCCAAAATTTTTCACCTAAAATGTTGCGTAGCACTCTTTGGCGTGCTATAGTGATAGCTAGTATTCATTCACGGAGGAATAACAACAATGAGCCTTAGCAATCCAAAACATAGAACTGAGCGCCTCAGGCAGCCGAGGCACGCCGGCCCGATGAAGCTGGCAGTGTCGCTCCTGTCGTTGCTGGTATTCGGCTGGTTGCTGGTCACACCCGGCACCGTCCAGGGCCAGTCCAACACCGCCACCACCACAACCCCGACCATCAGGATCGAGTTGCCATGGCTGGACGCCGACGGCGACGACAGAAACGACTTCATGGGCCAGACCATCCGGGTGAGCTTCACCTCCAGCCCCGTGATCCTGCGACTGCTCAACGACGAAGGCGAAGTGATCACCGAGGAGCAAGCCGCGCTTGACGGGGGAGCCCAGGCCATCACCTTGAAGGGCTGCACCAGTCATGCTTGGGGCGAGGTGACAGTGCAGACCGACCCGGGCGGAATCCGCACGGTCGCCATCGGCAACTCCGGCCCTCAGCTGATTGATGTCCCCGCCGGCCAGACCGAAAGCTGCAAATATGAGGTCGGCTTCCCGAGGTTGCCCGGCGTGTCGCTTTATCCCGGCTCCACCATCTATTTCTCCTCCGCCACCGAAGAGGTGCCCGGCAAGGGCGTCACGGTCTATGGCTCCTATTCCGTTCCTCCCAGCTCGAACTCAAGGCCTTCATCGACTTCCCCCAACCCCGTGGATCCGCTGGCCACCACCGACACCTTCTTCACCCCGCAGGTGCAGATTGCAGTGCAAGACAATGACGCCAACCCCAGCACCGCGCACTCGCTCTCCGGCACCACAGTGGCGGTGACCTTCAGGTCGGATGCGATCGCCACCAATCCGGCCGCCGGCTGCTCCAACAACGTCACCGCGAGGCTGGCAATTGAAGACGACGGCACCGGGGAGCTCGCGGTCGCCAACCGACCCCAGCTGGTTGATGTGCCAGAAGGCTATGGCGGCGGCTGTCGCTATGCCATCAGCTTTGAGACCATCTCGGGCTTTGCTCTTTCGGGTGGCAGCATCACCACCGTGGAATCCGACAAGTCGGCGTCCTCGCGCAATGAGACAATTGCCGTGGCTCGCTTCGACCGGGTGCGCTCTTCCTCTGGCGCCATCCAAACCACCTACTTCACCCCGCGAGTCGAGATCACAGTCCCCAACGGTTTCGCCGGCACCACCTTCGAGGTTGAGTTCAGGCCCACAGACATCGACCGTCAAGACGACTTCACCGGCTCGCCATTCGAATGCAACACTCCGGAGTTCATCGCCGCGCACCGGGCAGCACAGGCTGCTGATCGGAACACCCCCCGGCCCACTGGCAGTTCCACTTTCACCGCCACATACACTGTGCCGTCATCCGGCAATGTAGCCACAGGCACGGGCCCCCGTCTGGTTAACCAGGCAGCTGCCTATCGAGGCGGCGGCAGCCAGTCCGATTCCCTCGTGTTGGTTCCCCGATGCGCATACACTGTCGCATGGCCAGATGTTGCCGGCCTCGAATTGATCTCAATCGATGGCAGACCTATGCCGACATCTTCCATCGGGCTCTATGAGGCAGTACGGGCACATAACATTGACGGTCTCATTCGACTCAGCGGCTTGAGCCGGGTTGCGGTTGAGGCATTGGTGGCAGGTGGCCTAAGTGATAACGAAGTCAAGGCGATTGTGGAAGGTCTGCTCAAGGGACTAAATGACTCCCAGATCATGGCGCTGGTTGAAAACGGCCTGACCGATGCTGAGATAGCAATTCGTGTTGAGGCTGCGATTGCCACAACGCGGCGGACTGGTGTGGCGTTGGGCCTGAGCGAAGACGAGATCAGAACCCAGGCTGCCAACACCGTAGCACCAGCAACGGTAACCGCCACAAGAGACAGAGTCACCGCGGAATATGTCGTGCCCGCCGCTAACGTCGTTAGATCGACAGTCACGTCTGACAAAGGGACAGTAAAAACAGATCGCACCGCCGAGCTACCCGTCCTGACCCAGACCTATTTCACCCCGACAATCGACATCAACCTGCCGTCGCTGGGTTCCGACAACGAAGACCTGAACCCCAACAACGACTACACCGACTTCACAGTCTGGGTGAACATCTGGCCTGTTGAAGGCACAGAAACCGCCGCTTCAGCCCGATCCATCTGCGGTGAAGCCGGTGTCGCCTCCTTCAAAGAATCAGATGTTGGCGCTTCGCGGATCATGCGGGTGGAGTTCACGCTGAACGCCAGCGGCACACTGGAAGGCGATGCTCCCAGACTGGTGGATTCACCAGGTGCCTACTATCTGGTCGATCCCGATGCTGCTAACGACGCCGATGCTTTTGCCGCCCTTCCCCGTTGCGAATATACCTACACGGTGGCCGAGCTATACTTCAACGAGCTGGTGCTGAGAATGTTTGACGGCAACCCGTGGGACATCGGAGAGTCCACAATCAACAAGGTGACCGAGGCAACAGCCCAGGTGCTTAACGTGGAACGAGCGCGGCTAGGGCTTGATCCCATTGATGAGTTTGTTGACGAAATATACCCGCTGGGATCGCTCAGTGCAACCGACAGCACGATCTCTGCCACCTATGAGGTCTATGCCACCTCAATCGCCTTTCCCACAGCGAGCGACATTGCCACGTCATATTTCACCCCGGACATCCAGATAAGCGTGCCCCAGGTCGACTATAACAACGATGGCGTCAAGGACTATGCCGGCACCACCTTTGAGATCAAGTTTGCGCCTGATCGGGGATCATCGTTTATGTGTAACACGTTTGATGTTGTGTCAGCCTGGCTGATTGAGGCCGAAGCCTGGGCGACTGAGAACGACAACACAGGCAACACCGATGCTGCCCCCCGGCAACCAGTCAACACCCGCGACAATCCTAATGCAGTTCCGGCCCATTCTGCAATATATACAGTGCAAGATGACGGCACCGTAACGGGCGAAGCCCCCAGGTTGCCCAACCAGCCCAACACCTACGTTGGACCACGCCAGCTGGCGCCCAAGTGCGAATACGATGTGATCTGGCCGATTAACGAGGGCGAGCTTGATGCGGCTTTGGCTGCCGTGCGTGCCGAAAATCCGGGGAACGAGGGAATTGTAAGCGCAACCAGCCCGGGCGAGATAGTTGTGCCCAATCCTTGTGTCGGCGAACTGACCTTGGACGTTGAAACCTTCTTCACAAACACGGTGGGTGCCACCGTCAACAGAGGCCTGGCATTTGATGACACCGCAAACCGTGACTATACCTCCCCAGAGCAGACGCCCTCGACAAGAAGCGGAACCGGCGGCCAAGTCCAGGGCAAGTTCCTGCAAGACCGCCCGGTGGATATTTGCAACTTCGAGACCATCCTTGGGGAAATTCTCGTGCGAGAAGGAGTTATTGGCGAGGCACTCCCGACCTATTTCACCCCGACCATTGACATCAAGCTGGGCCCGTCCGTTGCCAGCAGATATGCCGGCGAAACCTTCACAGTCAGGTTCATACCTCAGCGTGGCTCCGCCATCGATTGCGGCCGTGAAAGAGAGGTGGTGATCGCAGCAGCTGAGGCAACCGCAACTTCTGAGGGTTTGACTGCGGGTGCGGATTATAATGCGCGAGTTGTGGAGTTGCTCGAGGAGCATTTCAATGAGGTAGACAGGCCTATCACATATTACTACCATGAAGCCGAATATACCGTGCAACCTGACGGCTCCGTGACCGGCACAGCACCCAGGCTGGTCAATCAGGCAGATGCCTATGACAAGGACCTTCCAAACCCCACTTACGACTCGAGCCAGCCGCTGTCTCCCGGCAATCCCAGATATCTGCGGGCTGCGCCCTGTGTCTATGACGTCATCTGGCCGTTGGTTCCGCTCAGCGGCGGTGGCTATCTGCGCCCGGCCTCTGCTGACGCATTACCGACCCAAGCAGCATTTGATGCTGAAGAAAGCGTATTACAGCCGGATGGCTTCCGTTCCATTGGTTTCACCGACTTCAGTGATCTGTTCCCCTCCACCACCAAGATAGATGGCGACGACGAAGACAGCGATCACCCCAGCACCGCCCGTGCAATCTATTTTGAGTCAGCTGACGGCCCCACCCCTGAGCCAGTTTATCCTGAAAGGCCGGAGTCAACCAGGTTCACCCCGAATGTGGTGATCACTGTGCCACCTGATGACCTGGATGGAGACAGTGTGAACGACTATGCCGGCTCCACTTTCACGGTTGCATTCTATCCTGAGCGCAATTCCGTCTTTGATTGCAACAACCCCGAAGATCCTAGGGTTGCGGCGTATTTGGAAGCCAGAAATTCAGCGACTTTCAACAATCAGAACACTCCCAGGCCGTTCGGCACCCAGCCCTACACTGCAACCTACATAGTGCGAGATGATGGCTCTGTTGTGCCTGAGGATCAAGCCAGTGTAACCGATCTTTTGGTGGATCAGGTTCAGGGAGCCTATGTTGGCGGCGGTTCAGCAGACGATCCTCCCGTGCAGGTTGCCCCGTGCTCCTATCGGGTGCAGTGGCCAGAAGGGTCAGGTGTGCTATCGCTTGGTCAAATTAATGGCCAAAGTGCTGCAGGAGACACCAGTTTGAATAGCCTGACCGCAGCGCAGATCATGGAGATAAATGATCAATTGTCGCAGTCAGAGGCTGAGGCTATATTGAACACCCTCAACTCAGACACCGCAACCGAGCTAGAAACAATTGAAGCGGCTGCTCAGATCTTCGCAAGGTTGCCGAATTACGACGTGAGAATACCGAATTTCGCCACGCCAGCAACGGACGACTTTCTGAACTTTTCGACCAAGGCTGAGGCGTTGAGAGCTCTGGCGCCCAACACCGTGCCCTATGCTGTCGTCAGCAATGCCCAAAAGGATGCCACAGCCTCCTATATCCCTCTCACAACCACGTTCACACCACGTGTGAACATTATTGTGCCCCAAGTTGACGAAGACGGCGACGGCAGCAACGACTATGCCGGTGCGACATTTGAGTTGCAGTTCTGGCCCACGCCCGGCGAACGCTATCATGCTGCTTGCTGGTCAGGGAACATTCCCTCAACCACCCGCCGCTTCCTGACAGACAGCGGCAACCTGGTTAATCCCCCACCCAATCCTCCCTATTCGGCCACCTACACAGTCCAGCCCGACGGCTCGGTGACTGGTGAAGGCCCGACGATGGTGGATTGGGCCACATATCACATAATTCCCATTAGCCCGGAGAACCTTGAAGCAGGCCAAGTCCCCAACGACATAAGCACTTTTGCTGAGTTGCAGACCCGGCGGGTCAGGTGCTCCTATGCTGTGTGGTGGCCGAATGATACCGGAAGCCAACTTGATGATTCCACAACCGGAAGTTTCCAGGAGCGACTCAACCTGCTGGACGAACCACAGCAAGGACCAATCAGGTGGATAGACGCAGACACGACCGCTTCCGCAATTTATTTCTGGCGGACGCGTGGCGGTGAAGAGCGGGTGCTCCCCAGGTATGTTCCCCTGGAAGAAGACTTGGCCGCGTCTTATTTCACGCCCAATTTGGTTATTGAGCTGCCTGGAGATGGGACTGATTATGTCGGCACCACTTTTGAGGTGCAGTTCGCGCCCGCGCCAGCGGTGCCAGACTGGAGAAGGAACTGGCCACTCTGCGGCAATCCCAAGTCGGCCACCTATACCGTCCAGCCAGACGGCATGGTAACGGGCACCGCACCCAGGTTGGTGAACCAGCCTGCAGCCTATGTGGGCGGCGGTGGCATTCCAAACCCGAATTTTGATCCGCTCTATGACCCGCTTGGTCTTTATGATGGGCCTGAATTGAAGGAGGGACAAGAAAATCCCGTTGCCACAACCTACCCCGAGGATGACCCTCTAACCCCCGAGGATGACCGTCTAATTCACCCAGACACCGGGCTACCCATTCCAGGCAACCCCCGCTACATCCGTAAACCGGGTGCTGATCCCGTTGAGTTGGCCGATCCGTGCTCCTACACGGTGGTGTGGCCGTCTGACGTGACCGCTGCAGGCACCGCTGCAGGAGTCACGCTGCAGGTGGACACCGTCAATGGTGCCAGGCCGGCAGGCAACACTGGAATTGATGGGGTCATAAGATCTTGGGACAAGGCCACGCTGATGTCAGAAAGCGGACTTAGCGAGGCTGTGGTTGAAGAACTTTTGATGGGTGGCCTGACCGACAACGAAATCGTGGCCATTATCGGTGGCTTGCTCACTGGGCTGGCCGACATGGCTGCCACAGATCTCATTGGGGGAACAGGCGGCTTGACCGAGGATGAACTCAAAACCCGTTCAGAAGCGGTCAGCGCAACAGCCGGCTTTAGCGTCGACAAAATCAGGAGCCTTGCCACCAACTCTGTGCCCGCCGCAATTGTCAACGCAGACCAGACAGACGCGACGGTGTCCTATGTTGTCCAGCCTGAAGCTCTGGTGGCCACATATTTCACCCCGCGCGTGAACATCATCGTGCCGCCAAAAGACGCTGACAACAACCAAATCAACGACTTCTCGGGCACTGACATTGTGCTGGAGTTCCGCCCGCGTCAAGGTGCCCCCACCGTCATAGACTCTAGCTATTGGTGCAACAACCCAGACGGACTTCCCGAAATCACCCCGGGCGAGGATCGGCCCACAGGAGATGCGGTTCCAGCATATGAGGCCACCTACAGAATTCAAGACGATGGCACTGTGGTGCTCGTGGAGGGCACCGAAGCAGCTGGGGATCCGCCGTCTTTGAGACTGATAAATGAGCCCGCGGCCTATGCGCCAGATGGAACTCGTGCGCTTGCGTGCACCTACAGCGTCAAGTGGCCCACTTGGGTGGAGGCCAAGGGCACCTACCTGATTCTCTTTGAAAATCGTGAGTGCAGCACAGTGCCTGAAGCCCTGCGAGATCGTCTGAGTGTCGAGAGTTGCAGTGCCGGGGAAGATTTGCTTCTTGCGTTCTATTCCACCTATCTTGACTCTGAGACACCCCTTGCGGGTATCTACTTTGAGCCAGGCGGAGACATCCCGGCATATGTCTGGCAGCCGGACGAGGAGGTTGACTGCGATCCCACCAGTGCAGATCTCCAAGCCATCGGGAACACCTGTGAAAACGAAATGCTGGCCAACACACCCGCTACGGTTGTGCAAACCTATTTCACGCCCACGGTGAACATTATGGTGCCTGACACCGATGCCGACGGTGACGGGAACAACGACTATTCCAACGCGGCCGCAACCTCCTTCACGGTGGAGTTCTTCCCGGTTCTGGGTTCTGCAAGGGATTGCAATCCGCAAGGCTATGATCCCTTCTCCTACCGGCGCAATGACCCCAGCACGGCACCCTATCACGCCACCTACACAGTCCAATCTGGCGGCATGGCAACAGGAACCGCCCCGCGTTTGGTGAACCAACCTGCTGCAACTGTCACCGACCGGTATGAGCCCGCCAGCAAGTGCGTCTATGATGTGCGCCAGACGATCACCACCAGCCCAAGAAATCTGATCTTGGAAAGCGTCAACGGCCAAACAGCCACAGACAACGAGGGCCTCAAAGAGAGCCTGGCAGCCATGGCCAACACAAACAAGGCCAATCTTGCAACTCTTGTCGGCCTGAGCGAGAATGCGATTGACGACTTTTTCACCACCGATTTTGCGGCGGCCGACTTGACCGACAACGAGGTCAAGGCAATGGTTGAAGGTCTGCTGGTTGGCATGAGCGACGCTGAGATTGAAACTCTGCTGGGCGGTGTCGGTGGCCTGACCGATGACGAAATTGAAACCCGTGCCGATATTGTGGCCAATATCAGATTCCTCAAGGGTTGCCGCTCTGAGTTCTGCCTGGAGCTTGATGGCTATGCCGCAGCCCAGAGTGCCCCCGATGTTGGCTTGACCGCAGCCCAAATCCAGGCTTTAGCGCCCAACACTCTGGCCGTGGCAACTGTCAGCGAAAGCCAGATGTCCGCCAACTATGTCTATGTGGCAGATTTTGTGCCGACACCGAGCTCCACCTTCATGCCCAACGTGATCATTGGGGTGCCACAGGTGAATGAAGTGGCCCAGATGCCTGGCGGACCCACCCCCAACATCTATTCCGGTGTTTCGTTCACGGTGAAGTTCTGGCCCACAGGTTGGATGGCCACCCCTGGCTGGAGAGGCAACCCCGGCTGCTTCCCCGCAGGCTATAACTACAGCCCCACCCGCAAGAACGCTCCCGCGCCCTACACCGCCACCTACACAGTGGGCGATGACGGCATGGTAACGTCCAGCAACGTGCCCGAGCTGGTGCACAAGCCCGGCAACGCCTATGTGGAGCGTGCAGATGGGACCGTCCCGTCGCCCTACAGAAGCCCAGTTGATGTTGAGTGCAGCTACCTGCTTGAGATCTCGGTGGGCGACGCCAACGGCCTTCAGCTTGACGCAGTGGACGGCAGCCAAATCTCCGGTTCCACCGGGCTTGAGCGCTTGAGCGCAGTTGACATCAAGAGCCTGAGGTCAGACTTGACCGACTCCGAGATTGAAGCTCTGCTCCAGGATGGCTTGACCGAAGAGGAGATCAGGTCTATCGTGGTGCCAGCTGCTGACAGAATACCAATTGAGTTCGACGGTGATGGTAACTGTGAGAACAACTGTCTGACCGGTCTGACGCGTCGGGTACTAAGTGAGTCTGCAATCATAAAAGCCGCGCCGAACACCATCGCGCCGGCGGTCGTCTCCAGCGGTGACGCAGCCGCAAGGTTCACCTATGTCGCCAGGCCTCCGAAGCTGACGGCCACCTATTTCACCCCGATCGTCAACATCGGCGTGCCCCAAAACGACGGCCGCAATGCTTTCACGAACACCCAATTTGTGGTGCGGTTCCGTCCCGCGCACGACGCATCCTTCCACTGCAATCCGCCTGCAGTTGTCAGCCAGCACCTGTCTGAAATCACAGACCAACTGCAAGCAACTGCTGACAATCCCGGAGCGCAAAGGCCAGCCAACTCTGAGGCAACTCCGTCAGCTGTGCGGCCATATCTTGTTACCTACACGGTCCAAGAAAATGGAAGCGTGACGCCCAACGACCCATCCTTCAGGTTGATGGATCAGCCTCCGGCCTATGACATTGCTAAAGATGGCACGACTATAGGGCCTGCCGCCAGGTGTGTCTATACGGTCATATGGCCACATGAGAACCCCACCACCGTCTCTGGCACTGACCTGTATATCCTCAACCGGGACGGGGCGAGCTTCGTGACCCACTTGAGTGCCGAATCAAATGTCATCAGCGCAATATACCACCAGTCGGGCGTGTTGCCGCCGGGCTATATCCCCACGCTTGAGGAGTTGGATCTGGTGCAGACCTACTTCACGCCTAATGTCAACATTCAGGTGCCCCAGACTGACGGCGCCGACGGCAACAACATCTATTCCGGCACCACTTTCACGGTGGACTTCTGGCCCAAGCGAGCGATTGCCAGTTCGGGTGGTGTGATATGGGAAACTGGTTCAGCGTTTGAGTGCAACCCCTATGACTTCTATGTTGACAAGCGCTCGGAGATCGCTGCCCTGTATGAGCGGGCACGCAGCGACCAGGAAGCCGCGGCCCGCACCGCCGCCACCACCACCGCCACAGGTGAAGGCCTGACCGGTGAGGCGCTGGCCGCCAGAATCGAAGAGCTGACCAGTGAAACGATGCGCTCTGATGCCACCCAGACAGCCATCAGAGCCGCTGTTGAAACAGCCATGGACGAGATATACAAGGCAGCTGTCGCGGCGGTAGCCCGAGGGGATGAGCCTGCTACCAGTCTCTACAACATCGGCTACTATTCGGCCATCTACACGGTGGATGACGATGGCAACGTGGCCTCTGCTAATCCGCCGCGGCTGATCGACCAACCCGCAGCCTATCAAGGTGGCGGCGATGGCACCAACCCCGACGGTGGCTCAGGCGACAGCCAGCTGGCAGCCCCGTGCGAATATGAAGTGTCCATATCCGACGATCTGGACAACCTGAGGCTGAGCAGCATCAACGGCAGGTCAACGTATATCCTTGATGAGCAAATCGAGGAACTCACAAACGCTGAGTTAGAGGCCTATACGGGCTTTGACAGCGCCACGGTTACCGATCTCAAAGCGGGCGGTCTGACTGCTGCTGAACTCAAACGAATCAAGCTTGCGCTAGAGATTGAGGAAGTGCTAGAGATTGCTAACTCGGGTTTGCCGATACCGTTCGCACGGGTGAGCGCGGCCACACCTATGGACGACCCGCCCACCTTTGTCTTTGCTGAATATAACGTAGAGTGGGCTTCATCGTTTGTGCCAAATATTGACTTCAGGATACCTTCCTGGGATGCCGACAATGACGCCGAGGATGCCAATGACTTCTCCGGCACCGTGCTTTGGGTTGATTTTGTTCCCACAGATCTCTCGCCTGAGGAGTGTCCCACCAGGGAAAGAAGGGCCTACACCATTGGTGACGACGGTGAAGTAACCGCAGGTTATGAAAAGATGATTGGCGGCCAGACGGTAATAGCCGATGGCATAAATAGCTTGCCAGGGCACATTGCCGGTTCCAGCACGCCGTGTTCCTACGAGATTACGATTTATGAATCTGGCTGGCCCCACACGGAATATGACATTTCCCCGCTGTATCTGGAGTCGCTGTCGTCAACCACCATCAACGAGAACAGCAACTTCACCAGAGCCACTTTTGCGGCTCCGTTCTCACCCCTGGGCACCACCTTCAGGCCACAGGCAAATATTTTGGTGCCTGTGGTTGATAGCAGTGGCAGCAACGCTTTTGCTGGCACAACGCTGGACATTACCTATAGCAGATCTGATGAGACACAGGGCGAGTGCACCACCAGCGTGGTGGAGACCTATGTTGTCTCATCATCGCTCACGCAGACCACCGCAGAGATTGACGGAACGTCAGCCAACCTGGTTATGAGCACGGATGAGTCGACATATGCCGACATAATCGCCTCACTCACCGATGACGACGACGCAAACGACAAGACCATCTGCGAATATGAAATTGCGACTTCTGTCTCTGACGCTAATCTAGCTATCAGGCCGTCAAGTGAATACTACCTTGACGAGCCAGCGGAAGTCCCCATGTTCGCTGACTATCGCTCTGTCAGCATCGCTGAGACGACAACCTATCAGATTGATACTGGACAGGCAGCCGACAGGGTGTTCGCCTGCGACGCCGAGACAGCCGGAAGCCCAGAGTTGCCCAGGCCGCAAGCCTCTGTCTCCTGCGGTGTCGACTTCCCGTCCGCCTTCACTGGGGACTATCTCACACACATGGGGCAGGATCCCAGCGGCGCCGCAACAGCGCATGAGGTCAACATCGGCACCGATGCGCTGGTTCTGATCCGCCGGCCCAACGTTCACGTTGAGCTGTCGCTGGTGAGGCTCAAGACAATCACTTTGTCGCTGACCACGCCCGACAATAGTCGCAACGGCGACACTGCGCGGGTCACGATCCAAGGAACTCTCAAGACGCCCAATGGGCACCTGTCGCCGCGCTTGATCGGTGGCGAGGATTCTGGGTTCCCACGGAATTATCAGCCTTGCTACTTCAGCCACGCCAGGACAATGATGATCGGATCTGACGGCAGCGCTGCGGACGTCATGGTGATGGCGGTCGACATTGACGGCGGCGAGGACTCTGGCTGCGAGTATGTCGTCAGTTGGCCTGAGATTTCTGGCCTGACCACGCCGGCCGATGTAACACTGGCGGCTGGCGACACGACAGCCACGGGAACCTACACCGCACCCTAGCCGAGTCGCCAAGCCCAACTTAATTGGTCCCCCGGTCCCACACAGCCGGGGGACATCTTCCATGAACATCTGGGTCTTTGCCGGTGGCGACAAGGTTGCCCGCATCTTCCGGATGTTGCCGGCCCCGCCCAACTATGTCATTGCAGCCGACTCGGGCCTGCTGGTCGCCCAGGCTCACGGGGTTGAGGTGGATCTGTTGGTGGGCGATCTGGATTCCACTCCCGCAAGTGCCATAGCCCACGCCGAAAGAACCGGAGCACAGGTGCGCAAATTTGACACCGACAAAGACGCCACTGACCTAGATCTGGCATTTCAAGCAGCGCTTGAGCAGAACCCCACCAGCATCACCATGATCGGCGGCCACGGCGGTCGGCTGGATCACTCTCTGGCCAATGTTGATCTGCTGGCCGCCCTGCCCGCCCACATTCAAGTAACCGCCCAGATGGGCTCAGCTATCGTCCACGTGGTCACAGACAGGGTGATGTTCGAAGGGCTGGCGGGGCAGTATGTTTCGCTAATTCCCTGGGGTGGAGATGTTGAAGGTGTGCTGGCCCGAGGGTTGCGCTGGGAGCTTGACTATGAGACGCTGAAGCTGGGATCCAGCCGCGGTGTCAGCAACGAACTGATGGGATACGAAGCCATGGTGAGCGTGAAGTCAGGCATCCTGCTGGTGATCCACGAGCTGGAGGGTTTGCTGGCCTAACCCCCCGCCACTCTCGCCGCGTTCGCTTCCGGTCACCGCGCCCGACTCCGCCACCGCCCGCCGACGCGCTCCAACTCCAACTCCAAACCAAAACAGCGGCTCAAATTCTCCGCAGTCAAAACCTCAGCTATCAGCCCGGATGACATCGCCTCCCCGTCCTTGAGCAAAAGCAGATGGGTGCTGCCCGCCGGGATCTCCTCGGTGTGATGGGTAACCAAAACAGACGACAGGCCAGGGTTGTCGGCATAGATGCTGCCCGCGCCGCTCGCTTTGTCTTCGCCGCCCCGGCCACCTTCCCCCGAGAGCACCGCCAGCAACTGCTCGCGCCCACCCAGATCCAGGTTGGCCATCGGCTCGTCCAAAATCAGCAATCTCGGCCGCGGCATCAGCACCCTGGCCAATAAAATCCGCTGACGTTCCCCAGATGAGCAGTCGCCGAACGGAGCATCAACCAGCCGACCGCAGCCCACCAGATCCAGCAGTTCCCGCGCCCGGTGCACATCGTCTGGGCCATAGTTGTGCCACCAGGTCTGTTTGGCGGCGAACTTGGCCGACACCACGACGTCACCGGCGGTGGTCTCGGGGCGCAGGCTGCTTTCCAAAAACGCTCCCGTCAGGCCGACCTTCTGACGCAACCGGCGCAGGTCAACTTGCCCCAGCCGATGCCCCAGCACGCTGGCAAACCCTGAAGTGGGGAAAATCTCGCCATACACCACCCTCAGCAAAGTCGTCTTGCCGGCACCATTGGCACCCAGCACCACCCAGCGCTGGCCAGCCTCGACCTGCCAGTCAATGTCGCGCAGCAGCCACCGACCCTGGCGCCTAACGCCAACACCCTCAAACTCAATAGCTGCTGCCCCGGCCGCTTTCTCACCCATCTCGCGCCACCTCACCATCTCGCGCCGCTTCGCCATCCCGCGCCGTCTCACCACCCCCACCCGCCACCTCACCGTTCAAACTGGCGACGCTGGCGTGCCGCTCATGCATGGCCGCATAGTGCCCACCCAACGCCATTAACTCCCGATGACTGCCTACCTCCACGATGCGCCCGCCGTCAATCACCGCAATCCGGTCGGCGCGCATGGCGGTGGTCAGGCGATGTGCGATGATGATGGCTGTGCGACCCTGCAGCACCACGTCCAGCGCCTCCTCGATTTTCTTTTCAGAATGCGAATCCAAATTGGAGGTGGCCTCGTCCAAAACCAGCACCCGCGGCTGCGCCAGAAATGCCCGCGCCAATGCCAAAAGCTGCCGCTCACCCGACGACAACGAAACCCCCCGCTCGTGACACAGCGTGTCTAAACCCTCGGGCAGCCGCGCAACCAGCGAGTCCAACCCCACCGCCTGGCACGCCCGCCAAATCTCGTCGCGCCCGGCCGCAGGATCAGCGAAAGCCACGTTCTCGCCGATGGTGCCGTTGAACAAGAACGGCTCCTGTGGCACCACGCCCAGCTGCCGCCGCAAAGACTCAAGCGCCACCTCGCGCACATCCCGCCCGTCAATGCTGATGCTGCCCCGCTGGGGATCATAGAACCGACAGACCAGCTTGGCGATGGTGGACTTGCCCGCCCCGGTCGCGCCCACAATCGACAGGCTCTCGCCGGGCGGTATCTCCAGGTCGATGTCGCGCAGCACCACTTCGTCCGGGTCATAGCCGAAGCTGACCTGGCTCAGACGGATGTGCCCCTCAACAGCCGGCAGATCTGTCGCATCCTTGGCCTCGGCCACCTCAGGCGCAACGTCCAAAAAGCCGCGCAGTTTCTTGACCGATGCCTGGCCCTGCTGATAGGTGTTATACAGCTGGACGATCGTCTGGATGGGCGCAAAGAACGCAGTCAAATACAGCGCAAAAGCCGTCAACTCGCCAACCGACAGGTCGCCGTCGGCCACCATCCAGCCGCCGATCAGCAGCACAATCGCCTGCCCGATGATGCCCACCCCCTCGGTCACCGAACCATAGACGGTGTTGACCTTGACGGTATCCAGGTTGGCGTCCTCGTGGTCGCCCACCACCCGTCCGTGGATGGCGATGTTGCGCTGGTGGCGGTTGTGCGCCGTGATGACCCGGATGCCCGACAGGTTCTCCTGCAGGTTGCTCAGCACCGCGGCGATGCGGTCGCGCACCCGGGTGTAGCCCACATCTGAGCGCCGCCTGAACCAGGCCGACAGCGCGAAAGTGAACGGGATCACCACCAGCACTGTGATGGACGCCAGCAGCGGATTGTAGATGAACAGCACCGTGGTGATGGCGATCAGCGTGAGCGACTGGACGACGATGCTGACCATACCTTCCTGCAGCAGCACCGTCAGGGTTTCGATGTCGCTGGTCATGCGGGTCATCAAAACGCCGGCTTTCTCCTCGGTGTAGAAGCTGAGCGACAGACGCTGGAGGTGCGAGAAGATGCGCACCCGCAGACGATACATCAGGCGCTCGCCCAGCCGTCCCGCCAGCGCGGTGCGGGCATAGCCGGTGGTGATCTGCGCGATGACCGTGGCCAAAAAGATGAGCGAGATCCAGACGACGGTGGAGTATCGGCCGCGCAGCACGCCCAGGTCGATGCCCAACTGGATGAGCAGCGGGCCGGACTGGATAGCCAGGGTTTCCAGGATGACCAGTGCGGTTACCAGTGTGAGTTGGGCCTTGAACGGCGACAGGAAGCTGCGCAGCGTGAGCGACGGTTCACCAGCTGGGCGGTGCGAGAATTGGACGCTGGGTTCGGGGTGTTCAGGTTCGGCCTCCAGCAGCTCGCGGGCGCGGTCGGCCATCTCGGTGGGTATGCCGGAAAAGGGCAGCCCCGCCGCGGTGTTGGACTGCGAAGACGACGGCCCGCCACCCCAGAAGTGTCCGCCACCAAAACCCATCAGCTCACCACCTCCGCGCGCACATCCTCACCCTCCGCGTTTGCCGCCCCCGCTCCCGCGCCAGCCGCCTCACCCTCCGCGCGCTCCGCCGCGGTGTTGGTCAGCACTTGGCTGTAATACGGGTTGGTATCCAACAGCTCCTGATGCGTTCCCTCGGCCAGCACCCGCCCGTCGCGCATCAGCACAACCCGGTCGGCCAGCGCAATGGTGGACAGCCGGTGCGAAATCAAAATGGTGGTTCGCTGGCTCATCTGCTGTTTCAGGGCGGTGTGGATCTGGGCCTCCACGTGGACATCCACCGCGCTGGTGGCGTCGTCCAACACCAAAATCCCGGGCTGCTCCAGCAGGGTCCTCGCCAACGCCACCCGCTGACGCTGCCCGCCCGACAGGGTATAGCCCCGCTCGCCCACCACGGTGTCATATTGGTTGGGCAATGCCTGGATGAAGTCGTGGGCTTGGGCGGCTCTGGCGGCAGACTGAATTTGCGCGAGCTCGGAGTCGGGGAGCCCATAGGCGATGTTGTCGGCCAGCGACTCGGAGAACAGAAATGGCTCGTCAAAAACAATGCCGGTGTGTTGCCGCAGACTGGCGATCTGCAGATCCCGCACGTCATGGCCGTCGAGTTTGACGGCTCCGCGGTCGGTGTCGTAGAACCTGGCCAGCAGCCGGGCGACGGTGGACTTTCCACATCCCGTGGCGCCCACCAGGGCAACGGTCTCGCCGGGTTGGATATGCAGGTTGAAGCCCCGCAGAACATTTTGTGCTTGCGCGCCCGCGCTCCCGTCCATGCCCTCGTCGCCCCCGTCGTCCGCGCCCCCGTCACCCACGCCCGCGCGCTTGCGGGGATCCTCGGGATAGGCGAACCAGACATCCTCAAAGCAAACCTCCCCCGAACAATCCCCCAACTCCACGGCATCGTCTGCCTCCGCCACGTCCGCCCGGGTGTCCAGCACCTCATATATTCGCTTGGCCGAAGCCTCCGCCCGCTGCCCCTGCGTCAGCAAAAACCCCACCAACCGAAACGGCATCTGCAGCATCAAAACATAGGCCACGAACGCAAAAAGCGTGCCCACCGTGGTCTGTCCTTCGATCACCAGCCAGCCGCCATAGAGCAGCATCGCCATCATGGAAATCCTGGGCAGCGCCTCAATCAGCGGGTTGAAGCGGGCCCGGGCCTCGACCGTGGCGGTGGCCGCCCACTGCAGCCGCTGCGCGGAGCGCGACAACGTGAGGATCTGCTGCTTTTCGGCGGCAAAGGATTTCACCACGCGGGTGCCGCTGATGTTCTCGTCCACGATGGCGGCCACCTCGGCCATGCGCGCCTGGGTGATCCACGACAGCGGGAACACCGTGCGCCTGAATCGCATCCCGAAATAATGCACCCACGGCAGCGTGCTCATGGCCACCAGCGCCAGCGGGATGTGGATGACCAGCATGGCCGCAAAGGAGAACACGAACGACAAGATGGCAATCACCGCAATCGGGGCGAACGAAAAGAATATCTGGATGGAGCGGATGTCGCTGTTGGCGCGCGAGATGACGTCGCCCGACTGGGTGTGGTCGTAATATGAGAATGACAGACAGCCCAGGTGGCTGTAGATCAGCATGCGCAGGTGGCTGTCGATGCAGAACGCCAGCTTGAACAGGCTATAACGATAGGCGATGGAAAAGCCGATGCGGGCCAGCCCGAGACCGACCAACAGCCAAATCCACACGGCCACAGATCCCGAGGTTGCGGCCACGTCTATGGCTTGGCGCGCTGCCAGCGGGACGCCCACTTGGGTGCCCAGACCGACCACGCCGCCGACCACGCCGATCCACACCAGCGGCTTGTGCGCCATGACCAAAGGCCAGAGCCGCTTGAGCCAGCCGAGCGACGGGTCGGGGTGTATGGCGACTTCAGGCCCGGTGGCGACTTCGGGGCTAGCGGACACAAAAACTCCCGATGAATTCAGGCACGGCTAGACAGACAGACCCGGCTAGACTGAAACTAGGCAATTTCTTACCAGGCGAATTCTTGCTTTGATTTACTGAGGGCGGCAACTCATCCATTTTAACGTGCTTTTGCGCAATCCTGTGTTTCACAACCCCGCGAGCAACCCCGAGGCACCCGCCAACCCCGTGACGCCCGTCAACCCCGTGACGCCCGCCAACCCCGAGGCACCCGTCAACCCCGAGGCACCCGCCAAGCCATGAACCCGATAGCCGGTTTTTTCATTGCCCTGGCGCTGGTGGCAGCCAACGCATTTTTCGTGGCGTCCGAGTTCTCGCTGCTGTCGCTGGATCGCTCGCACCTGGAGACCCTGCGCCGCCCGCGCCGCGCCCGACTCATCGG
The DNA here is from genome assembly GCA_964514465.1 of uncultured Acidimicrobiales bacterium. Classification (GTDB taxonomy): domain Bacteria; phylum Actinomycetota; class Acidimicrobiia; order Acidimicrobiales; family Hopanoidiivorantaceae; genus Hopanoidiivorans. Next base: position 14,707 of record CAZERQ010000004.1, on the reverse strand, counting down.
CGACCAGCTGGACAGGCTCACGTTCTACCTCTCCACCGCGCAGTTCGGCATCACCCTCTCGGCATTGCTGCTCGGCTTCGTCATCGAACCCATCCTGGCGCGCCTCATCGAACCTGTCATCGAACCGTTGCTGGGCGAAGGCTCGTCGCACGGCGTGGCCATCGGCTTGTCCCTGGCAGTTGCCACCACTGTCCATCTGGTGTTCGGCGAGCAGATCCCAAAGCTATACGCCATCGGGCGGCCAGTCGGCACAGCCTCGGCGCTCAGCCCGGCGGTGCGCATATTCTCGCTGGTGGTCGGCCCCATCACCGCGCTGCTAAACAAGATCGCCGAACAAATCGTCAAGCTGTTCGGGCTGTCGCCGTCCACCTTCCACGACGCCGAAGTGTCGCTTCAGGACTTGGAATATGTGGTCAGGTCGTCGGGCGCGGGTGGCACGCTCGACCCACCAGACGTGGAGCTGCTGACCGCTTCGCTGCGCTTCGGCACCAAGACCGCAGCCGACGTGTTCGTGCCCCGCACCGAAGTGGTCGCGGTCGGGCGTTCGGCCACTGCCGCCGAGCTGGCTGAGCTGTCCGGGCGCACCGGCTTCTCGCGCTTCCCTGTGGTGGACGACAGCGAAGGCGCGCCCAACCTGGATCAGATAGTCGGACTGGTGCACGTCAAATCAGTGTTTGAGGTTCCGCCCGACCAGCGCACCAGCCGGCCCGTGGCGCAGTTCTGCTCGGAGGCCTTTGCGGTGCCGCCCACCGTTGCGCTGCAGTCGCTGCTGGGTGAGATGCGCAAGCGCCATTTCCAGATGGCAGTGGTGCTGGACGAGCACGGAGGCATGGCCGGCATCGTTACCTTTGAGAACATCGTGGAGAAGCTGGTGGGCGAGATCGTGGACGAATATGACGAGGAGTCCCAGCCCAGCCAAGCGGTCGGCGCGCCAAACGTGATTTCGGGGATGCTGCGGGCAGACGAGGTGCTGCGCGAGACCGGCTTTGAGATGCCCGAGGGGAACTATGAGACCATCGCCGGATTTGTGATCGCCGAACTGGGGCGCATCCCCTCAGCGGGCGAGATCGTGTTCATCGGCGGCTGGCGCTGGGAGATCGTGGAGATGGACGGCCACCGCATCGCCTGGCTGAGATACCGCAAACCATGGCGAGGCACCTGAAACCATGACCACACTGCAGCTCATCCTTGCCGCGGTGTTCATTGCCGCGAACAGCTTTTTCGTGGCGGTGGAATTCTCGCTGGTGGCCACACCGCGCTCGCCGCTGGAGCAGCTGGCAGCCGACGGCAACCGCCGGGCGCGCATAGCTTTGCGGGTAACCAGCGACCTGGGGCTGTATCTGGCGGGTGCGCAGTTCGGCATCACCGTGACCTCGCTGGCGCTGGGCTACATCTCCGAATCGGCCATCGCAAAAATTCTGCAAGACACATTCTCGGGCCTGGGCCTGGCAGTGACCCACGGGGTTGCAGGTGCTGTCGCGCTGGGCATAATGGTGATGCTGCAGATGCTGTTGGGTGAGATGGTGCCCAAGAATGCGGCCGTGGCGATTCCGGTCAAAATGACATTGTGGGTGGCGCCGCCGCATCGGGTTTTCGTGGCGACTTTCCGTCCAGCCATCGCGTTCATCAACTGGCTTGGCGGCAGAGGAGTGCGTGCGCTGGGTGTCAGCCCGCCAACCGATGTGGACGACGCCCGCACCCCGGCCGAGCTGGCCAGCATGCTGGAGCGCTCCCGGCGCCAGGGCGTGATTGACGACATCGAGCACGCACTTTTGGCGGGGGCACTGGACTTCGGGGAGCAGACCGTGGCCGGGCATCTGGTGCCGCGCGAGCAAGTGGTGGCGGCGGGGCTGGACTCGACGGTGGCCGAGTTGGAGGAGCTGTTGGTGTCGAGCGGGCATTCGCGCCTGCCGATGTTTGAGCGCAGCCTTGAGGATGCCGCCAGTTTTGTGCACGCCAAGGATCTGCTGGACGTTTTGCCGGGCGAGCGGGGGTCGGCGCTGGCGGCGGGGAAGCTGCGGCCGCTGCCGTCGGTTGCGCTGGGCGAGTTGCTGGAGAATGTGCTCATTCAGATGAGGCGCGACAGCCAGCACATCGCGCTGGTTCGGTCGCTAAGCGGCGCGGTGGTGGGACTGATCACGCTGGAGGACATCTTGGAATCGCTGATCGGAGAGATAGAGGACGAAAGCGACAAGTAGGGGAGGCGCCGAGTTCACCCATCTCCGCCCAAGTTTGGCCGCCACCCGCAGGTTCGCCCACCTCCGCCCAAGTTCGCCCACCGCCCGCAGTCCGGTCCGCTAACCACCACTCAAGTTTGCAAGCTAGCATAGGGAGATGACTATGGACGATTTGCTGAACCGAAATGTGCAGCCCAACCGAAAGGTCGTGTCGCCAGGCGCATGGGCTCTGATCACAGGAGCTTCCAGCGGCATTGGCTTGAGCCTGGCGCGCAAACTGGCGCAGCGACAGATGAATCTGGTGCTGGTCGCCCGCAATCAGCAGCGACTGGAAAAACTGGCCGCCGAGCTAGAAGCTGAGCAGGCAGTTGAAACCGAAGTGCTGGCAGCCGACCTGTCCAAAGCCACCCAGCGAAAAGCTGTGGCACAGCGACTCAAGACTGGCGCGGATCCGTCAAGCGCGGCTTCCCCGGGCGCGACCCCTTCCAGCGCGGCCAAACCCGGCCGCCAAATCGACCTGCTGGTGAACAATGCCGGCATCTGGAACTTCACGCCGTTCGCGGACATGAAGCAGTCCGACCTGCAGCAGATGATCAGTGTCAACCTGTTGGCGCTGGTGGAGCTGACCCACGCCGCCATACCCGAGATGGTCAAGCGTTCGCATGGCGCAGTGCTGAATGTCTCGTCCATCGCGGGATTTTTGCCGTTGCCGTTTGAGGCCACCTATGGCGCGACCAAGGCGTTCGTCACCAGCTTCAGCCAGGGGCTCTATGGCGAGTTGAAAGACAGCGGAGTGCACGTCTGCGCGGTGGCGCCCGGCGTGACCCGCACCGAGCTGCACGAGCGATCCGATGGACTGGCGCATGTGTCCGACCTGCCGGATATGGCCTGGATGTCGGCCGACGAAGTGGCGGAGATTTCCATCAAGGCACTGGACAAGCGCACACCGCTGTGTGTGCCCGGTGGGATCAACAAGGTGATGTCGGCATTTTTGGATGTCGTGCCCACGCCGCTGGCTCGCTGGACAGCTTCCAAAGTAAACGAAAGACGGCGCGGCTAGGCCACCCTGAAACTTTTGGTGTGCCAACCCGTGGCGCCGCTGGGGGCGGGCGGCGTGCGGACTTGCGTCTGTGTTTCGCCATCGCCGTCGGTGGCGCGCACCACAACGGTGTGGTTGCCCGGGGTCGGCTCGTCCCAGCGATAGACCCACTGGCGCCAGGAGCTGGTAGACAACTCCCGGCTGAGTTCGGCCTGCGCCCAGGGCTGGTCGTCAATGCGCACCTCCACCTGGCTGATGCGGCGATGCGGCGCCCAGGCGACACCGGCAATTGCCAGCGGCTGGCCGGCCGGCAAAGCGGCATTGCTTCCCCGGGGAACGTCAATGCGCGACTGGGTTCTGATCGGCCCCCGCTTGGCCCAGCCCCGCGGCACCCAATAGCTGTCAAAACCTTCCCAGGTGGTCAGGTGGATGTCGCGCAGCCATTTGGTGGCCGAGACATAGCCATAGAGCCCGGCGATCACCAAACGGGCTGGGAAGCCGTGCCGGGCCGGCAGCGGTTCGCCGTTCATCGCCACCGCTATCATGGCCACCCGTCCATCAAATGCCAGCTCGGTGGGGAAGCCGCTGGCCCAGTTGTCCACCGACCGCCCCGAGATTTGGTCGGCGCCCGGCTGGACGCCCGCATCTTCCAGCACGTCCGACAGACGCACCCCTTCCCAGACAGCATTGCCCACCAACTCGCCGCCAACCGGGTTGGACACGCACGACAAAGTCACGGTTTCGCTCACCAGAGGATACGACATCACCAGCTGTTCAAAGTTCAGCTCCAGTGGGTTGTCGACCATGCCGCTGACCGTCATGTTCCATGAGTCGGCTGTCAGACGAGGCACGATGAGTGCTGTGTCGATGCGGTAGAAATCGGAGTTGGGGGTGATCAGCGGGGAGATGCCGGCGATGTCGTCAAGGTTGGCCGGCAGGTTGGCCGAGCTTGCCGAGCCCGAGCCCGTTGAGCCCGACGAACCCGCCGAGCCGCCTTGCGATGCCTGCCCGGGTGCGCTGGTGGTCGGGGCCGAGTTGGACGTTGTGGCATCTGAAGCAGAGCCGCCGGTGCCGCCGCCCGCACCACCTGCGCCATCGCTGCCCCGGGCGCGCTCCAGCAGGCTGGCGACTTCAATGCGCGAGGTTTCCACGTCAACCTGTCGGGCCACCGCACGGCTGATCACGTTGGCCAGCAAGAAAGCCACCGACGATGCACCCGCCAGCACAATGAAGCGCCGCCGCTCCTGCAGCCTCAGATTTGTCTGGACGACGATGGATTGGCCGGTGATGCGCTGCGGATCGGGGACGGCCCACAGCAGCGTGTAGGTAACTGCGGCTGCCACCAGCGCGGCCAGTCCGGACACAAAGCCAGACCAGAAATCAGACGACATTGGATTTTGAGCGGACGACAGCCCGGCCACGATGCCGAAAGCGATGTATACCGCTGCCGGCAGTGCCACCGCAGCCATAGCGCGCCAGTTACCGCTTCCGACATGAGCGCGCCTGTCCCCGGTTTGCTCGCTCCGGCCCCCGGTCTGATTGCGCCATCGTCCAGCCAGCACACCCACAATCGCCCCCACCAAAAGTGTAACGCAAACCACACCCGCCACCAATGCCGGTTTCTGCGCCGAACCGAGCTGGTCGATGCTCCAGCGGCGCAACCAGAATGGCACCCAGGTGCTGTCGATGACCGAATCGCTGACCGCTATCACCAGGGACGGAATGCTGGTCGAGGCAGCCGAGGCGACTTCGCCAACCGTCAGCCCCGCGCCGGCGCCCAGCAGTCCGGCTATGGCCCGGGCCAGCCACGCCCCGCTGTGCCGGGCAGTTTGGCCGCCAGTGGTGTGGGCGGTAGTGCCGCCAGTTGTGTCGGCAGCGATGCCGCCGGTAGTGTTGCCAGCAGCATTGCCAGTGCCGCCGTCGGCGCGGCTAATCTTAGAGTTATCGCTTTCGGAAATGGACATAGCAAACTGACCTGGCTTCAAAGATGAGTTTACCGCACGAAAACCGCACGGGCCTGCCTAGCGAAAACCGCACAAGCCCGCTGCACGACAACCCACCCGACAATCTGCTGGCGTTGATGGGCTGGGACGACCATTTTGCGCAAGCAGCCCAAGCCGTGGCGCACGATAACGCCCAATTGCGAGACAGCTTGCCGGGGCGAATCGGCAGGGTGGACAGGGGCGCTTGCGTGGTGTTCACGCAGCGGGGCAGCTTGGGCGCAAAGTCCAGCTCGGAGATTTCCCAGGACGCCACGGCCCCGGTGACCGGCGACTGGGTGCTGGTGAGCCAGGAGTCCGGGGTCGGCTGGGTGATAGACAGCATCCTGCCCCGCCGCACCGAGCTGGTGCGGCGCGATCCGGCGGGCGGCACCGCGGAGCAGTCGATCGTCTCAAACGTGGATGTGGTTGGGGTGGTGCTAGGACTGGATCGCAAACTGGTGCCGGCGCAGCTTGAGCGACTGCTGGTGGTGGCGGTCAACAGCGGCGCCCGTCCGCTGGTCGTGCTGAACAAGGTCGATCTGGTTGCAGGCAAGAACTCCCGCAAGAGGTTGGCGCAGCTGAAGGGACAGGTGTCGGATCTGGCGCCCGAGGTGGAAGTGGTGGCGACCTGCGGGCTGGGCAAGACCAGAGGGTTGGATCTGCTTGAGGCACAAGTTGGAGCCGGGCAGACGGGAGCCGGACAGACGCTGGTGTTCATCGGGGCATCGGGGGTGGGCAAGTCCAGCTTGGCTCGGGCGTTGTTGTTGCGGCAGGGCGGCTCGGAGTTTGCCGCGGCCACTGGCTTCGTTCCCGAGGTGGCCGGTGAATCAGAGGTGGCCGACGAATCCGGGGTGGCTGGTGAATCCAAATCGACGGCTGGAACCTTGGCATCTGGCAGGGGACAGCACACCACCGTGGCGCGTGATCTGTTGCTGTTGCCCCGAGGCGGCGTGCTGATCGACACGCCAGGTCTGCGAGCGGTGGGGCTGTGGGCTGCCGATGTCGCCCTGGATGAGGTGTTTTCAGATATTTCCGAGCGGGCCCAGAGCTGCAAATTCCGGGACTGCACCCATCGCATGGAGCCTGAGTGCGCCGTACTGGAGGCGGTTGCCAGCGGGGAGATTGCCGCCGACAGGCTTGAGCGATACCACCGGCTGTGGAGCGAGGTGGCCGACTTGGGCGAAAAGCGTGAGGAGCGAGAACGGCTGGCGCAAAGAGGACGGCACAGGCAAAAGACCAGCCAGCGGGTGCGGAGGAAACGGCGCCGCTAGTTGGGGGTTGTGGGGTTTTGGTTTGCGCCGGCGCCTGACTCGCGCTAGTCCGGCTCCGACTCAATGTCGTCAATCAGCCCCCATGCCAGCGCAGTTTGGACATCAAAGCGGCGGTTGCTGAGCGCCATCCAACAGGTGCGCTGTCGTCCGATCCGCCGCGGGATGCCGGCTGTGCCACCGGCGCCGGGCACCAACCCCAGGCGAACTTCGGGCAGCCAGAAAAAAGCGTCTTCGGCCGCCACGACCCGATGAGCGAAAGACGGCAGCTCGATGCCGGCACCCACGCAGGCTCCATGGAGCTTGGCGGTAATGTGGCCGCTCAGCAGATGTATCTCCCAGGCTGTGCTGCGCATCGAACGGACAATGTGGGCAGTCACCGGGTTGGGCGTTGTGCCGAATTCGTCCAGGTCGCCGCCCGAGCAGAACGCTTTGCCCGCGCCGCTGAAGGTGATGCCGCCAGTGGGTGGCGACAGACGGGCAGCACGCAAGGCTTCAACCAGGGCATCGCGCATCTCGGCGTTGAAGGCGTTGCGCCGTTCGGGGCGGTTGAGGATGAGCCTGAGGCTGTCGCCGTGCTGTTCGACCAGAACCGGTGCCGACTGGGTGATGACCGGCAGGGACTGGGTGGCCGGGGCCAGCACTGGTTTGGCCGAAGAGGTCTGCAGCCAGCGGGCGAACTCGGCTCCGCTCTGGAGTTTGGAATACACCCACGACTCGGCCATCAGCGCGTCGTGCACCGACAGGTTTTCGCTGGTTCGCAGCAGCTGCACCAGGGAGATGGAAGCCTGCGGCGAGGTTTTCAGCGTGGCGGTCAGGTCGGCTATGGCGTGGGTCAGGTCGGGCACTGTTATCCATGGGTGTTGGCTGACGGGCGGCTGGCCCGCGCCCGCATTGGTGAGCAGAATGTCAAAGCCCGCGACAAGCTGCTCCAGGTTTGGGCTTGTGTTGGCCGGGATGATGTCGTCGCCAGATACGGCCACAGACAACGCGGTGACTGCCGGGAAATGTCGCAGCTGCCGGGCCAGATCCCGCGCCGACTCCTGCGCCGACTCCTGCGTTTCGTCATCCGTCTGGCCAACGCCGACAAAAGACGACAGAGCCTGCGCGCCCAACTCAAGCAGCAGCAGCGGACAGTATTCGTCAAAATTCTCGTGCGCGTGCGGGTGCCACAGAAAACTCCGCAGAGACTCAACGGAGTCAAAGACAACGGGCCCTGTCATGGTTTAGGCAAAATCAGGCCCGACAACAACGGAGGGCGGCAAGGTGGGCGGCGTCGGCAAGGTGGGTGGCGACAAAAATAACGCGCCAGTCAGCTGTCGGCAATTTCCTCGCGCAACACGGTGCGCAACAGCTTGCCCGTGGAGTTATACGGCAACTCGTCCCGGAAGAACACCCGATCGGGTGACTTGAGCGAGCGGAGCTGGCCGCGCACATGCTCGATGATTTCGGCTTCGCTGGCCTGCGCGCCCTGTTTGAGAACCACCACGGCTGCAATCTGCTCGCCCCAGTCCGGGTCGGCCAGGCCCACAACCGCGGCATCGGAGATACTGTCGTGCGCCAGCAGGACGTCTTCGATCTCGCCCGGTGAGATGTTCTCGCCACCCCGAATGATCACATCGTCCAGCCGTCCTTCAATATAGAGGTAGCCGTCTGAGTCAAAGCGGCCGCCATCGTTGGTGCGGAACCAGCCGTCGGGCGTGAGCTGGCTCGCCTGGCCCTGGTATTCCCCCGACACCTGATCGCCGCGGATCCAGATCTCGCCGCTTTGCCCGATGGCGACCTGTTCGCCCTGGCTGTCGCGGATGGAAACCTCAAGCGTGGGCAGTGGCATGCCGGCTGAGCCCAGACGGGAGCGCACAGCCGGGTCGTCGCTGGCGATGGCTTCGCGGTGTTCCTTGGGGCCCAAGATTGAGACGGTTGAGCTGGTCTCGGTCAGGCCATAGGCGTTGACGAAGTTGGTGTGGGGCAAAAGCTCGAGGATCTTTTCGACCATCGGGCGCGAGGTCTTGCCACCGCCATAGGAGACTGACGTCAGGCTGGGCAGGGTTTCGCATCGGGCTTCGAGCCGGTCGGCAATGCGGGCCAGCATGGTGGGCACCAGCATGGCGTGGGTGACCTGCTCGGCCTTGACCAGATCGATCCAGGTGTCGGCATCAAAGTTGGGCAGCTGGACGATGCGGCGGCCGGCATAGATCGAGCTGAGCATGTTGGCCACGGCGGCGATGTGATATGGCGGGACGGCGGTGAGGACTGCCTCTTCGGGGCCGGCGCTCATGAATTCAACACTGTCGGTGACGTAGGTGAATAGGTTGCGGTGGCGCAGGATGGCAGCTTTGGGGCCGCCGGTTGTGCCGGAGGTGAACAGCAGAACTGCGGTGGCTTCGGGGTCAGAGTCCCAGTCTTCATCTGGGTCGCTTCCGTCTGGGTTTGCGCCGAGCCAGTTTTCGCTGCTTATCTGGCTGAGCTTGGCTGACGGCTTGATCTGGTCTTGATAGTCGTGGCCGCAGATCACCAGTGCGGGTGAAATCCGCCCGAGCAGATCAGACAGGTCGGATTTGGAGAGGCGATAGTTCAGGGGGGCGAACGGCTTGCCCGCCCGGGCTGAAGCGAAGAAAGCCACCGGCAGCGCGGGCGAGGAGATGTCAATCAGGCTCACGTGATCCACCTCGCTGTCGCGGATGTGGCGGGCTGCCCTGGCCGACAGGCCGTATATGTCCTGGTAGGTGAGGTGGCGGTTGCCGCAGGTGAGCGCCGGGCGGTCCGGGAAGCAGTTGCGGGCCATGTCCAGCAGGGTTATGACGTTCATCGCAGGGTGGTTGGGTTGGCGGGGGGGGGCGCGGGTGCTAGGTGTCGCTTGGGGGGGGGCGGTGTCGAGTTCGGCAGGTCGCTAGTCCGAAGCTGGCAGAGGCTTGGTCTCTTTGACCGACAGCAGGTAAGAGCCGATGCCAAGCGATCCGTCGCCCGGTTTGGTGCACAGAAGCTCCAGGCTTTCGTCCTCGTTGACGTATCGTTTGCCGAGCAAAGTGCCGCCGCTGGCATCGGGGGAAAGTTCGCCTGCTGCTGCGTCGCCCGATGTCGACATGGGCGCGCCGCCGCAAGTCACGGCAATGTCCTGGTCGGGTGCCTTGACCACCACCGCCTCGGTGCTGCATACGCTGCTTATCAATCTTGTGCCTGCTTTTAGTTGCATGTGAAACCTCCGTTAGAATAATTTTAGCTTGTGAAAAATTTTGCTACACAATTTAAGGCTTGGGGCGATTTGATGCAAAAGTTGGCTCGCTTGGCGGAGCCGCTGGCTGATTTGCTGGCTGCTGATGCCGGGGCGCATGGTCGGTTTCCGGGCGAGCGACTGCTCACCGATAGGGCTGAGCTGCTGGGTTTGTCAGCTGCTGATTTGTGGAGCCGACGGGAGTCTGTCTCGGTTGGGGGTGCGTGCCGGATGTTGCGGGCAAGCGACGGTGTGGTGGCTGTCAATTTGCCGCGGGCTTGCGACTGGGATATGGTTGTGGCTTGGTTGTCGCTGGCATCGGGGGAATATGTTGGGGCTGTGGTCGGACGGGATGACGGAGGCAGCAGGGATCGCGGGGGCGACTGGGAAGCGATTACCGAGTGGGTGGCCAAATGCCCCGGCGTCCGACTGCAGGCCAGCGCCGCGGAACTCGGGTTGGCGGTTTGTGAGGTGGACAGCTTTTTGGGCGGCGGCCACAGCTTGCACAAGGCCGCGTCCGTTCACAAGGCCGCGTCCGTTGTCGGATCTGTAATCAAGTCACATAGTCGTCCAAAAGCCAAAGACCAACACCCCAGGCGCCAACGCGACAGCCTGGCGTCGGCCAAGATCGTGGACATGTCGTCCATGTGGGCGGGTCCGCTGTGCGGCAATCTGCTGGCGCAACTGGGTGCTGATGTTGTCAAGGTTGAAAGCGCCGCCAGGCCTGACGGCATCAAACTGGGCCAGCCCGAGTTTTATGACCGGCTGAACTCGGCCAAGCAGCATTGCGTTGTCGACTTTGCGACCACCGCGGGCAGGGATCGGCTGGTTGGGCTCTTGCTTGAGGCCGATGTGGTGATTTCATCTTGCCGGGCGAGGGCTCTGGAGCAGCTGGGCGTTGATCCCTGTGAGGTGGTGGCGCAAAGCGGCGGCATCTGGGTTGGGATTACTGGCTATGGACTGCTTGGCGGACAGACCGGACGGGTGGCTTTTGGCGATGATGCGGCCGCTGCAGGTGGTTTGGTCTGGTCGGGGCCGGGTGACTGTGCTTCGGGGCTGCCGTGTTTTGTGGGTGATGCTGTTGCCGATCCGGCCACCGGTGCCTATGCGGCCGCGGCGGTTTTGGATGTCTGGTCTGGCGCAGACCACTCACGCACAGGTGGCGTGGTGCTGGACATTCCAATGGCGGGAGTTGCGAGATGGCTGGCCGATGGCGTGGCCGCTTCCGCGGCGGCTACCGCTTCCTCGTCCAATGGTGACACACAATGAAATTCGTGATTCACAACGCCGAGCTGTTGAAGTCGGATTTGGCTGGCAGGTATCTGGCCGATGTGGTCGTGTCGGACGGCAAGGTCAGCCAGGTGCTGCCGGTGGGTGCTGCCTTGGACGGCTCGGGTTATGACCTGGATGGCTTTGACATGGAAATCGATGCTGACGGGGCGGCGCTGATTCCCGGTCTTCACGATCACCACATACATCTGCTGGCGCTGGCCGAGTCTTTGACCTCTGTTAGTGTCGGCCCGCCTGAAGTTGGTGGATGGGATGAATTTTGTCAAGCCTTAGTCGCCGCAACTGAGTTCACCGCCGACTGGATTAGGGCAGTGGGCTACCACGAATCCGTGGCAGGGGAGTTGGGTCGGTTGGAGCTGGATCGTGTGGTGGTTGGGCGGCCAGTGCGGGTGCAGCATTCCAGCGGCGCACTGTGGATGTTCAACAGCTTGGCGATGGAGCTTCTGAGTTTGTCTGGGGAGACGGCTGGCGCGGAGTTAGACGACAGTGGTGAGCCGACCGGTCGGTTTTTCCGCAGCGACAGTTTGGTGCGCCTGCAGGATTTGGAGCAGTCCAACGCTGCCGGCCAGCTTCGCCGGGTGGGTGATCTGCTGGCGGGTTACGGAGTCACGGGAGTCACCGACGCCACCCCGGGCTATGGCGCGCGGGAGGCTGAGTTTTTTTCGCGGGCTAGGGGCGGGAGCGCGCTGGGTCGCGGGAGCGCGCTGGGTCGCGGGGGCGCGCTGCCGCAAAAGTTGCAGCTGATGGTGCCCGAAGCGGAGGCAAGTTCAGGCGGCGAAGTGGGAGGCGGGCCACACAAGATCATTTTGTCAGAACACAGCCTGCCGTCGTTTGATCAGTTGGCTCAGGAAATTTCGGATGCCCGCCAGAGTGCAAGCGCGCGCCGGGCCGTAGACACTCCTAAGGCAACAAACGCGCGCCAATCCGACCGGCCGGTGGCGGTTCACTGCGTCAGCCGCGCTTCGTTGGCCTTGCTGTTGGCAGTGCTGGATGAGGTTGGCTCGGTGCCGGGCGACAGGGTGGAACATGCCAGTGTCGCTCCCCCCGATCTGGTGGAAGCCATGTTGGGGCACCGCCTGCGGGTGGTTACCCAGCCGAACTTTGTGGCCGAAAGGGGCGACAGATACCTGAGCGAAGTGGAAGCAGACGATCAGGAGTGGTTGTATCGCTGCCGGGGTTTGCTGGGTGCTGGATTGCTGGTGGCGGGCAGCACTGATGCACCGTTTGGCGAGCCGAATCCGTGGCGGGCGATTTGGGCTGCAGTTGAACGCAAGACCCAACCCGGGGGAGTGGTGCTGGGTGAGTCGGAACGGCTGTCGCCCGAGCAGGCCTTGTGTTTGTTTTTGGCTGACTTGGCGGATCCGGGTGGGCCACCGCGGTTGGTCATGCCGGGGGCGGTGGCGGATCTGTGTTTGCTGTCGGCGCCTTGGGGTGAGGTTGCCGAGGCAATGCCGGAGAATCCGGTCAGCAAAGTTTGGATCGACGGCGAGCAGGTGGGCTAGCGGCAAACGGGTGGGCTAGCGGCGCAACGTCTGGTTTGGCCGACCGAGCAAGTGTCAAAGCAGGTGCGACAAATATGTCCGCCGGTTGTCAGCCTGTTTTTTCTCGGCACAATTGTCCATACCCCATTCGTCTCCCAATGTAACGGCAGTCGTTTGGGCTCGGGTGACGCCCGTGTAGAACAGATTGCGATGATGCATATAGTGATGGTCGCTGTGGATGACCAAGACCACGCACGGAAACTCCGAACCCTGCGCTTTGTGGATCGTGAGAGCGTAGGCCAGGTCAAGGTCGTCTCTTTCGGGCGACTTTGGTTTGATTACGACCGGTTCGCTCTCGCCGTCAAATTTGATGCTGAGCTTTCCTCTGGCATCCCTGTCGGTTATGTAGCCGATGGTGCCGTTCATTATTCCGTTGGCGCCCAAGTTGTAGTTGTTTCTGGTTTGAATGACTTTGTCGCCTTTGAGAAATGCTGTGGCTGGCTCGGTGGTGTTGGACCGCGCATCGGTGTTGGTTGGTTCGGCGGGATTGACGGGTTCATCGAGCTTGAGGTCAACGCCCCAAAGTTTCCTTTGTATGGTGGCCTGGATCAGGCGGTTCAGACTTCGGGTTCCGAGCGGGCCCTTCCTCTGCGGTGTCAGCACCTGCACGTCCTTTAGGATGTCAAAGCCCCGGGCATTGAGGCGGGTTTCAAACAGCTCCACCAGATAGTCGCGCAACTCCTGTGGGTCGTGCAGGTTTGGGTTTACCGACCAGGCAATGGTTCCGTCCGAGTCGGGAGGTGTGGAAGTTCCGACCGTGCCTTCCAGGATTTCCGCGCACTTGTTGGGCAGCTCGTCTTCCTGACGCATGACGTCGGTGAGGATTACGGTGGGCAGGGAGTTGTTGTTAATCAGGTCACGCAAGATGTTCCCCGGACCAACCGGCGGCAACTGCTGATGGTCGCCCACCAGGATCACCGCGGTTGTGGTCGGGTTGATGGCCTCGAACAGATGCCAAGCCAGCGGCACGTCCACCATGGAGAACTCGTCGACAATGACCACGTCTGTTTCCAGAGGAGAGTTGCGGCCGATGTTGAAATCGATGCTGTCCCATTTGAGCAGACGGTGAATGGTTCTTGGGGTTTGGTCGTCGTCTTCGTCGCCGTCGGGGGCGCTGGCGGCGCGGCTGGCGATTTTGCTTTTGCCCAGTGGCCCGGCGACTTCGGCGATGACTTCCTCCATGCGCTTGGCGGCCTTGCCGGTGGGTGCAGTCAGCGCAACTTTCAGGCCGGCCCGGATGCATATTCTGTATATGTCTGAGATGACACGGGTCTTGCCGGAGCCGGCCACGCCAGAGATGAGGCTCAGCCCGTGGCTCAGGGCGGTCTTGATCGCTTGGATTTGTTTGGCGTTCAAGTCGGAATCTTTGATGACTTGCTCGGTGGCGGATTTAAGGTTTGCGGCTGACAGCGGGTTGTGGATGTGTGCGTGCTTGAACAGCTTGGCTAGGTCGGCTTCCTTCTGTCGTATATCAGGCAGGCCGACAATGGTTGTGCTGCCGGCGCGAAGCCGGTCGCTGGCCAACTCGCCTTTGGCGCATTGAGCGTTAAGTGCATCGTTTAGTTTCTCCAAGCTGATCTCGATCTGGTCTGATTTTGTTGGCAGGCGCTCAGACGAAGACAAAAATGCTTTCGTGCCTGCGAGCAGTTCGTCCCTGTCGGTCCAGCAGTGGCCATTGATGAGCTCCCTGTTCGCCTGATGCTTCAGCGCAGCCTTGAGCCGTGATGGGTGGTCAAGGGGGAACTCCAGTTTTTGTGCGATCTTGTCAATTTGATTGAAGTTGAATCCCAAGCCGTCTTTTCCCAGCAGCTCAAAAGGGTCTTGTTTCAGGGCCAGCAGGCAGTCATTGCCGAATTCAAAGACTAGCTGTTCGACTTGGGAATGGGTCAGGCCATAGCTGTGGAGCCAGGTTCGGATCACATTGCGAGGATGGTTCTTGTCCCAAACCCTCACCAAGGTGGCCACGTGTTTTTTGCCCAGGCGTTTGATGCTCAGCAGCTCATCTGGGTTTCCCCGCAGCAACCGTTCGAAGTCTGGGCCAGTGTGCTGGACAATATTTTGGGCTATCTTGGGGCCGATGCCACGGAATTTGGGGTTTTGAGCCAGATAGAGCTTGAGCCCGGCAAGGTTTAAGTCAAGCTCGCACAGGGTGTCTTTGACGTGGAATTGCTCTCCCCAAGTCGGATCCTTGCGCCAGTT
>CAZERQ010000003.1:0-8916 GCA_964514465.1 uncultured Acidimicrobiales bacterium | reverse complement strand
GTGTTCAGGCGGGAGCAGCGGCTGCAGACGGCACTGGAAACCGTGAAGGACGACTTTGACTATATCTTTGTTGACTGCCCGCCCACCCTGGGGCTTTTGACCATCAACGCATTCAGTGCGGTAAAAGAAATTCTGCTACCCATCCAGTGCGAATACTATGCCCTGGAGGGCGTGGCCCAGATAACCCGGGCGATGAACGAGATCAAGATGCATCTGAACCCCGACCTGGAGATAACCACCGTTGTTTTGGTGATGTTTGATTCTCGGACAAACCTGTCCAAGCAAGTCGCCCAGGAAGTCCGGCAAATGTTCGACGACAAGGTGTGCCGCCAGATGGTGCCCCGGTCGGTTCAGCTGGCCGAAGCTCCGGCCCAGGGCCTGCCGGTCACGATGTCGGCCCCATCGTCAAGGGGCGCCCGGGCGTATAAGATGATTGCCAGGGAAATGCTGGCGCAGGAGCCAGCCGAGCCAGCCGAAAACGGGGCCGCTAGCACAGGGTAACTAGAGCACAGGTTAACCGCAACGCAGACTAAAGTCCAAAGCACACCATAATCCAAGCAAACAGGAGGCACAAATCAAATGTCCACAACATCGCAAACTTCAGGGCTGGATGCCCTAATTCCAAAGGGAGACCGCACGACTTCCGGCTATAGGGAGATTCCTGTGGCGAAGATAGTCGCCAACAAGAACCAGCCCAGGGAGACTTTTGATCTGGACGAGCTGGATTCGCTGGTGGCTTCGGTGAAGCTGGTGGGCATTCTCCAGCCCATAGCGGTCAGGCCTGCCCGGGGGGACACCTTTGAGCTGATTTCAGGTGAGCGCCGCTGGCGGGCTTCACAGCGCGCCGGCTTGGAGTCCATTCCGGCCGTCATCAGGCAGGTGAACGACGAAGCCTCCCTGGAGCACGCGGTCATGGAAAATGTCCATCGGGTTGATTTGAATCCGCTGGAGGAAGCCGCCGCCTACCAGCATCTGATTGACGAATACAAGCTCACCCAGGACGAAGTCGCCAAGCGGGTCGGCAAAAGCAGGGCAGCAGTCACAAATCTGGTGAGGCTGATGAAGCTCCCGGCGGAAATACAAAAACACATCGTGTCGGGCGAGATAACAGCCGGCCACGCCCGCAGCCTGGTTTCAATCTCCGGCAAGCAGGAGCAGCTCAAGTTGGCCCGCCGAATCATCAAAGAGAACCTGTCGGTGAGGCAAGTCGAGGAATATCGCAAGCAGCAGTCAGGCAAAAAGAAGGGCAAGTCGGGCACCTCCAAGGGCGGGGCCGAAACCATCGCCGACCGCAAGGTCGTGGTTGAGCTGGAAGAATTCCTGGCCGAAAAGCTGAAGACTAGGGTGTCCATTTCAATGGGATCCAAGGGAGTCCCGGGAAAGGCGGTGATTGAGTTCGCCGATCTCGAGGACCTGGAGCGAATTGTTTCCGAACTGGTCAAATGAGGCGTCGGTTCACAAGGCGAGCCAGCTCTAAGGATGGGTCGGGCCAGTTCAAATGACACACCTGCTAAAATAAAGTATAAACCTAAATGACAGCTATGTGATTTAGGTGCAAGGTTGAAGTAGAGTGTAAGGGATTAGACCTTAAACCTTTACTTAACGCTATGCACAGATGTGGGAAAACCTGTGGAAAACTCAAGCGGAATGGCGGCGGAGATTTTAGATTCGGGGACTGGTTTGTGCGGTGTCGGCTCACACTGGTTGGGCGACCCATTTGAGCACGCTATCCAGGATGACGCTTGAAATTTCAGCGGTATTTTCAACCACGGTGGCTGGCGGTCCCAGCGAAAGCCACACGGCCGGCATCTTGGTCATCTGCAGAATCAACAACCGCATGCCAGCTGTTCTGGGTTCCGTCCGCGGTTCCGTGCCTGCCCCCATTTTGTGTGCCGTGGCGTTTGGGGTTGTGCCGCCGAGCACCCGGGCCAGCGGATCGGCCACAATCTCGGCAAATTGCCTGCCGCCGGGTGAAACAAATTTGTCGGTGGCGAAATAGGCAGCGGTGCAAACCGGCTGGTTCAACAGCTCAAAGCCGATATACAGCTCAGCCGCAAGCTGGTTGGCCTGGTCAGCCTGAACCGTAAAATCGGGATGCCGCAGCACCGAACAACGCGCCTCGTGGTTGCGCAGGTTGCGGTGGATGGCTTCGGCCAAGGCACCCAGCCCGCCGGCTTCGCCCAGGGCAATCTGGCGATCCTTCAGGGTGCGCGGCAGGCTGAGCAGACGCTCGCGCTCGCGCAGGGAGGCCACCGACTCCTCACCCGAGCGGCTGGCCACACGGCTCAGCATGGAAAAAGTGGCAGGCCCGCAAATGCCGTCATCATTCAGGCCAGTGTTTTGCTGGAACGAGACCAGCGCCTGGGCGGTCTGGGGCCCGAAAAAGCCGTCAGCCCAGCCCGCATCAAATCCCAGCTTGCCCAACAAATGCTGCAGATCAACCACATCCTGGCCCCGCAACATCGGCTGGCGCAGATACAAGGGCCTGTCCCCCAGCGCACGACTGGCTTCAATCAAGGCCGACCAGGTAGCCCGATCAACCTGGCCAGTTTCGGGCAAACCTTCGATGCTTTGGAACAGCAGCACCGCCTCCCGTGTGAGTTGGGTGAACTCGTGCGACTGCGAATCCCTGACCTCACAGCCGGCCAGCAACAGTCGGTTGCGAATGTCGGCCACAGCCTCCCCGCTGTCGCCAAGCCCAATGGGAAGCTCAGCCAATGGCGTCTGGTGGCTGGTTGGTGGCGGGGGCAGGTTGATGGCGACGGCTGGTTGGCGCCTGCAATTCTGTGGCTACCGTATGGCCGCTAGCCGCCGATGACGTCAGCCAGATCAGCCAGAAGGTCCCGCTTGCTCTTGGCTCCGACCAGTCGCTTGGTGGGCTGGCCGTCCTGGAACAAAATCAGGGTGGGAATGCTCATGACCTGATGGTTCAGGGCCAGTTGCTGGTTGGAGTCGACGTCCACCTTGGCAATCTTGAGCTGGCCGTCCTGCTCGTCGGCGATTTCCTCCAAGATGGGGGCGATAGCCTTGCAAGGCCCGCACCACTCGGCCCAAAAGTCCACCAGCACAGGTGTCTCGGCCGTGGAGATGAGCTCATCAAAAGTGGATTCGGTCAGATCTTCGATCAGGGGGTGTGCCATGGGTTTGCCTTTCGTGTTGTGGTGTGTGCGGTGGGGGCGCGGTGTCGCATCAAGGTTGCGGTGTCGCGCCAGGTGTGCTGTGTTAATTATAGCAGAGAATGTCGCGGCTGGCGCCGGCCCTCAGCCAGACCGCAGGCGAACCGGCGTGGAAACGTCAGCAAAAAAGTCGTTGCCTTTGTCGTCAATCACAACAAAAGCCGGGAAGTCCGAAACCCGAATGCGCCAGATGGCCTCCATGCCCAACTCGGGATATTCCAGCAGCTCCACATCATCAATCGCATCGTGGCCCTGCCGCGCACCCGGCCCGCCGACCGCGCCCAGATAAAACCCGCCGTGTCTGGCGCAGGCGTCCACCACTTGGCGAGAGCGGTTGCCCTTGGCCAGCATCACCAAACTGGCGCCGGCCGCCTGGAGCTGGTCGACATATGAGTCCATCCGCCCGGCCGTGGTCGGCCCGAACGAACCGGATGCCTCACCTTTGGGAGTCTTGGCTGGCCCGGCATAATAGACGGGATGACGCAGCATATAGTCGGGCATCGGCTCTGAGCGATCCAGTTGTTCCTTGAGCTTGGCATGGGCGATGTCGCGGGCCACAACCATTGTTCCGCTCAGCGACAGACGGGTCTTTATGGGATGGCGCGACAGCTCGGCGCAGATTTCGGCCATGGGCTTGTCAAGGTCAATGCGCACGACCTCATCTGACAGTAGCTCGTCTTCGGCTTCGGGCAAAAAGCGCGCCGGGTCGGCTTCCAGCTGCTCCAGGAAAATGCCGTCGCGGGTGATCTTGCCCAGCACTTGGCGGTCGGCCGAACACGACACCGCAATGGCCACCGGACACGAGGCGCCATGGCGGAACAACCGCACCACCCGGACGTCATGGCAGAAATATTTGCCGCCGAACTGCGCCCCGATGCCGAAATCCCGGGTCAGCTCCAGAATGCGCCGCTCCCAGTCCAGGTCGCGGAAGGCCCGCCCCGAGGCGTCGCCGGAAGTGGGCAGCGAATCCAGATAGCGGGTGGAGGCGAGCTTGGCGACCTCCAGGGCCTGTTCGGCAGACGAGCCGCCGATGACCACCGCCAGGTGATAGGGCGGGCAGGCGGCGGTGCCGATGGCGCGCAGTTTTTCGTCCAAAAAGTCAAGCAGGCTGTCGGGGTTCAGCAGCGCCCGGGTCTGTTGGAACAAGAAGCTCTTGTTGGCCGAGCCGCCGCCCTTGGCGATGAACAAAAACGAATATTGGTCGCCTTCGGTAGCCTCGATGCTGATCTCGGCGGGCAGGTTGGTGCCGGTGTTGACCTCGCTGAACATGTCGGTCGCCGCCATCTGGGAAAATCGCAGGTTGGCGCTTTGGTAGGTGTCAAAGACGCCCTGGGTGATGGGCTGGCGGTCGTTGTAGCCGGTGAAGACCCGTTGGCCTTTTTTGGCCTTGATGATGGCCGTGCCGGTGTCTTGGCAGCCAGGGAAAATTCCGCCCGCGGCGATGTTGGCGTTCTTCAACAGCTCGAGGGCCACGAAACGGTCGTTGGGTGACGCCTGCTGGTCGTCCAGTATGTCGCGCAGCTGTTGGAGGTGGCCCGGGCGCAGCAGGTGGGCCATGTCGAACATGGCGGTTGCGGTCAGCAGGCGCAGGGCTTCGGGTTCGACCTTGAGGAAGGTCTGGCTGGCGGTGCCGGCTGTGGCGTCGGCCCCAGCCGTGGCATCGGCCGTGAAGGTAGAGACGTGGTCGGCGGAAAGTTTTCTGTAGCTGGCCGCTTCAAACGGGTCGGGGGCGCTGGCACCCAGCTGGAAGGTTTCGCTGAAATTGAATTGCATGGCGGATGCGGGTGTGGGGTGTCGGGTTCGGGAGGGGCGCGCTTATTTCTACGCGGGCGTGTCTGTGCCGGGGCCGGCCGCGGGGGTGCCGTGGAAGCCGGGCGGGTCAGACGGCAGAGGTATCTCCACTCGGCTCCACATCATCTGGTCAGACAAAACATTGGCGACCGCACGCCAGCGCTGCGGATCCCAGCCTTGCGCGGCCCCAACCACTTGGAGTCCGTGGTTTATATGCATCAGCGCCGGCAGCTCCGACAGGCCCAACTCGCCGATGGCCTCGCGCTCCGGGTCGGCAAAGGTCAAGAACTCATCCGCCCAGGGCCCCAGAAACTCCCGCGCCTGCTCGGAGGTGCCCGCAACCAGCCAGGCCATGCGGCAGTTGGAGCCGCCGAATGTCTGCAGCACCCGTCCGGCAGTCGGCAACAAGATGGCGCTTTGCTGGGTGAACGGGTCGACCGCCGCCAGCGCCAGATGGAAGGTCGTGACCCAGTCGGCTATGGTGCGCGCCTCGCCCTGAAGCGGGTTCAGGGTTATGTCGGGCGAAACGGGAGAGGGCGGCGCGGCGACGGACACGGCAATGGACGAGGCGGCGGACGGGGCTGACGAGGCGGCGGACGAGGCGGCGGACGAGGCTGACGAGGCGGAAGTTGAAGTGGCGGAGGTGGAAGCGGCGACACTCACAGGTTCAATTCTACCCGCGCCGTGTCTCAGCCTGTGCCCCTACCCGTGCTGCGCTTCCAGCCAGCGTTCTGCCTCGATGGCCGCCATGCAACCCGAGCCCGCGGCGGTGACGGCCTGTCGATAGGTGTCGTCTTGCACATCCCCGCAGGCGAACACGCCGGCAATGTTGGTGGCCGTGGAGTCGGGCTGAGTGATGAGGTAGCCGCTGGGTTTCATGTCCAGCTGGCCGGCGAACAAATCGGTGTTGGGCTTGTGGCCGATGGCGATGAACAGCCCGCCCAGCGCCAGCTCGGACTCGCTTGAATCCTGGGTGTTGCGCAGCCGCACGCCCTCCAGTTTGCCGTTGCCCAGATATTGCGTCACGACCTGGTTCCACAGGAATTCGATCTTGGGGTTGGCCTGGGCACGCTCCTGCATGATCTTGGATGCTCGCAGCTGATCGCGGCGGTGGATGACGGTGACCTTGGAGGCGAACTTGGTGAGGAAAGTGGCCTCTTCCATGGCCGAGTCGCCGCCGCCCACGACTGCGATCTCCTGGTCGCGGAAGAAAAAGCCGTCGCAGGTGGCACAGGTGGACAGGCCGTGGCCGACCAACTCCGCTTCGTTGTCCAGACCCAACATGATGGACTGGGCGCCGGTGGACACGATGACGGCCTCGGCTTTGTAGGTTGGCTCGGTTTGGGTTGGCTCGGCTTGGGTTGGCTCGGCGGGGGTGTCGGTGTCGGCGCCACCGCCCGTGTCCGTGCCGGCTTCGCCCACCCAAACCCCGAACGGCCGGGCCGAAAAATCCACCTTGGTTACCTTGTCGGTTACCATCTGGGCGCCGAAGCGCTCGGCCTGACTGCGGAACATCTGCATCAGGTCGGGGCCCATCACGCCCTCGGGGAAGCCGGGATAGTTCTCCACGTCGGTGGTCAACATAAGCTGTCCGCCGGGCTGGTCGCTGGTGGACGACGGCTCGCCTTCCACCACCACGGGGTTGAGGTTGGCCCGGGCAGCGTATATGGCGGCTGTCAGTCCGGCCGGGCCGGAGCCGATGATGACCACGGTTTGGTCTTGCTGGGTTGCTGGGTCTGGCGGCACTTGGTCTGGCGGCACTTGGTCTGGCGGAGTCATGAGGCCGCTCCTCGGGGTCGGCGTGACCAGACGATCAGGCCCACCAGCGTGAACACGCCGCCCAAGATGGCGTAGGTCAGCCAGATCTCCTGGGGGATATAGGCGTCCAGCAGACGGATCAGGCCCAGCGTGCCGACCAGAAATATGAGCAGCGCCAGCACGATGATGACGAAGCCATACACTATTCGCCGGGCGATGCGGGCCACCGGGCGAAGCAGAAGCTGGCGCACCGAGGCGATGGATTCGACAATGCCGTCGGCCACGGCCTCGGGCCAAGGGGTCTGTTCGGCCTCGGCTTCGGCCTCGGTTTGTTCGGCGCCTTGTGCGGACTGGTCGGCAACTTCTTCCATCAAGACAATTTTAGCGTGTCTGGAAAATTTCTGTGGATATGCTTGCTTTGCCAGCCGGGTCGTGTATGATGGTGGTATGGAAAAATATGACTCCTATGAGGACTACTTGGAACGCGGCACGGGCAAGCACCGCCCAGGCGACCGCATCGAAAGGGAGGACGGCAAAACCTACATCGTCTGCGGGGACAGCCACAGCCTCAAGGACACCAACGGGGTCTATGTGCTGACGCGCACGCTGGAAAGATTCGCAGACCAGCGGTCGGCTGCCTTCTACTCCAACTCCGACATAGACACATCCGACAGCATCTATCCCGAAGTCGTCAATGCCTAAACGAGCAGCGGCTGCGATATCCAGGCCAGCTTCTTGGGACGCAATCCAGTCGGTTGCGGCGCAGGTGCTGTTGGACACCAGTGCATTCATATTGTTGATCTACGGCGGCCAAAACAGGGAAAAGCTTCGTAAAAAAAACTTTTTCCGAGACGTTATCAACTCTTTCAGTTGTTGCGTCTCACCCATCACCGTGGGCGAGCTGAAAACGGACAAGTGGTATGCCTCGCTGGGGCCGAAGCGGGCTCAGGAGTGCATACAGGAGCTGAGGGGCTATGAGCTGGTGATCATGAACTATGCCACAGGCGACCATTATTCGAAAATGAACTGGCCTAAGCAAGTGCCCGGGCCGAATGATCTATGGCAGGTAACGCTGGCTTCGTTGCACGGATTGTATCTGGCCACCGCAGACAACGCCATCTATGACCGATGCAGCCATCTGGCGACAATATGGACACCGGACAGACTCAGACAGACCTAGCATCCCCGCCGGGCGAACACTGTTGCCGGCGAAGCTAGGCGACCATACAAGCCAGACGACCATATAGTCCGGCGCCGTCCCCATATGATGTCGGGCTAGGGGATAATGTCGGGCTAGGGGCAGTCCCGGGTTGGCGCGCTGGTTGATGGGCTCTCTGGCTCCGGCTCCTGAGTTGGCGCGGGATCGGTCGCTTCGCCGCCGGGGGCAACGTCAGACGAGGAATCCGCCGCCGCGCCACCAGCGGCCGCTGCGTTGGCATTGCCTGTATCCGTCTCTTCAACTTTCGTCTCCCGAACTTCGGCTTCGCCCGAGGCGTGCGTTGCGTCATCGTCCAGCATTTCTTCGTCAGCCAGATCATCGGCCAGAAGATCATCGGCTAAAAGATCATCTTCCGGACAAGCTGGGTTCGCTGGCGGGCTCGTCGCTTGACTTGCTGCTGTGCTCGTGTCGAAGTCAAGCGCCCCGGCCTGAGGAGTTGCGGGCGCGGTGGCGGACGCACTTTCGGCAAAAGCGGTTGAGCTGTCGTCCATCGTGGCATCATCTGTTGCGATGGTGCGCGGGTCGGCCGAGTCGGGCTTCTCATCGGTTGTGCCTCGCGGGGATGTATTCTGCGGTGCCGCGCCAGGGCTGATGTCGGCTGAGGAGTTGCCGTCTGAGGAGTTGCCACCTGCATCCAGTTCGGTGGCTGGGGTCGGGGCTAACGCAGGCGCGGGTGTCGGAGCTTGTGCCATTTCTGGCGCGGCGTCGGAGGTGGGGTCGGGCGCAGCTTCAGCCGTGGCAGTGTCCGTTTCCGGGGCGACGGCCCGGGCAGTGGTCGCATTCAGGTCGGTGCTGTCAGCCGTCTCTTCGCCCGCCACTTCAATGACCTGCTCGGCCGTCTCGGTGCTGTCCTGGTCTTCGTTGATCAGCAAAACCACCACCGACACCATCGCCAGCACCGCCAAAACGCTGACCCCAACAAATGCCGGAACAGCCCTGCCGAATCTGGCTTGGCGCCGGGTTGCCGCTGAC
>CAZERQ010000002.1:0-20386 GCA_964514465.1 uncultured Acidimicrobiales bacterium | reverse complement strand
AGCAACTGCAGGGTGTCGCCTTCCAAGACCGTGGATCGGTCGGCAAAACCCAGGGCTTCAATGTTGGCTCGCAGCGTTCGGATGACTTCGGGATCGTGTTCCATGAAGACCGCGTGGGCTGCCCCCCGAGAAAGCGCTTCCAAGCCCAGCGCACCCGAGCCGGCAAAGGCGTCCAGCACCAGTTTGGATTCAACTCCCCCGAGGCTGAACAGCGCATTGAATATGGCCTCCCTGACCCGATCGGATGTTGGGCGGACTTTGGGTGCGCCAGATTTGGACCCGCCGGATTCGGAACCGCCGGGCACGGACAGCTTCTGCCCCTTGACGGTGCCGGCGATGATGCGCAACTGCTTGGCCATTTCTGGTTATGGGGGCGGTTGGCGGGGTTGGCGCAGCATGGGTATGAGCGGTTCGCCGCCCGGCACTTCAATCAGCAACTCGCCGGTTGGCGTCCCGGCGTCGCTCGAGCCGTCCGCCCCCGCGCCCTCCAGCACCTCAAACCCCAGCCGCCGATAGAACGGCACATTCCTGCGCGTGGATGACTCCAGATATGCCGGCAGGCCCAATCGATCGCATCGTCTCAGCATCGCCTCCAAGAGCTGCCCGCCGCGCCCCCGTCCCTTCATCTCGGAGCGGACCCCGACCGCTGCCAGATACCAAGCCGGCCGCTGACCCAACGTCGCCTCCATGATCTGCTTGCATTGCTCCAGGACTTCCAGCAGCTCCCCGAGCCGGCGGCCAGGGCCCAGCAGCTCCCCGCAAAACCGCTCAAACGGATCAGATATTTCGGCGGCGCTCACCTCGGGCAGCGGATACCAGATGGCCACCGCGCTCAGGTCGCCCAGGGCGTGCATCTCCCAGTCGGACATCAAGCTGCGGCAGCACCAATGCCAATATCGCCGGTGCTTTTGGCGCCTCGCCCGGCGGGTTCTGGCGCTCCCCCGCAGCATCCACTCCATGAACGGGTCGCCCGTGAAGGCGTCCAGCAGGGTTTCGGCTGCTTCGTCGGCCCGGTCGGTGCCGATGCGACATATGTCGCGCAGACGGGCCAGCTCGCTGGCTTGGCGTTCGCGTTCAGCTTCGGCCATGTCCGTCAGCTTCGGCCACAGCTATGTCCGCTGCAGAAATTCCGTGGCTTCATCACGCAGCATGAACTCGACCTCCCGCCACAGATCGCGGTGGCGCTCCATCTCGGGGTCGGCCGACACCAGCTCCTGCGTGGCCGTGCGAATCTGGCGCACCAACTCCTCGTCTCGCACCAGACTGGCCAGCTTCCAGCCGCCGCGCCCCGACTGCTTTTCGCCCATCACGGTTCCCTCGCCCCTGATCTCCAGATCCTGTTTGGCCAACTCGAAGCCGTCGGTGGAGGCGCACAGGGCATCCAGTCGCCGCTCGCCCTCCTCGCTGTCGGCTTCGCCCACCAAAAAACACTCAGACGCAAAGCCGCCGCGCCCGACCCTGCCCCGAAGCTGGTGCAGCTGCGCCAGGCCGAACATCTGCGCATCCATGATCACCATGACAGCGGCGTTGGGGATGTCCACGCCCACCTCCACAATGGTGGTCGCCACCAGCGCCTGCAGCTCCCCCGAGCGGAACCGCTCCATGATGGCCTCTTTCTCCTCGGTCTTCATCTGCCCGTGCAACAGCCCGACCCGATGCTGCGCCAGCTCGCCTTGGCTCAGCTCGTTGTGGGTGGCGATGGCTCCGGTCAGCTGGCCCGACAGATCCCCGGGGCCGTCCAGCTTCAGCCTGGCCTGGTCTTCGTCTTGTTGGTGTATCAGCGGACAGACCACGAATGCCTGGCGGCCTTGCTGGAGCTGCTGGCGCACAGACTGCCACATTTCGCCGAGCTGTTCGGGGTGGCGGACCCTGTGGGTGGATATGGCGCTGCGGCCCAGCGGCAGCTCGTCCAGCTCGGTTATGTCCAGGTCGCCCAGAATGGTCATGGCGGTGGTTCGGGGTATGGGCGTGCCGGTCATGACCAGCAGGTCGGGGGCTCGGTGGTCGGGGTTGCCGTCCGAGTTACCAGACGAGCCACCAGACGCCCGCTCCTGCAGCACCGCCCGCTGCTCCACCCCGAAACGCTGCTGCTCATCGATCACCACCAGGCTCAGCGACCTGAAGGCCACATCGGCCTGCAACAAGGCGTGGGTGCCGACCGCAATGTCGATCTTGCCCTGCGCCAGATCGGACAGGATGGCGCTCCGCTCGGCCGCCGAACAACCGCTGGTCAACAGCTCCACCCGCAGGTCGCGCTGGCTGCCCAGCACATCGGGGTCGTCCAGTCTGAACGGACTGCTGCCGTCCGGGGAGGCGCATTTTTGGAGGTAGTCGCAGGCGGTGAAATAGATCTGCTCGGCCAGGATTTCCGTGGGCGCCATGATGGCCGCCTGGTGCCCGCAGGCCACGGCCGTGAGCATGGCCGCCATGCTGACGGCTGTCTTGCCCGAACCCACATCGCCCTGCAGCAACCGGCGCATGGGCCACGGCTGGGCCATGTCCTCGCGGATCTGTTCGATGGCTTGCTTTTGGGCGTCGGTCAGCTTGAACGGCAGTGCCTTGCGCCAGATGTCGACGAAGTTGGGGACAGACGAGGGGTCGGTGACGGACGAGGGGTCGGCCGGCTGGTGCGCAAACCCTCCGCCGGCCAGCTGCCGTCGTCTCTTGTGCACCAGCAGCCACAGCAGCGTGCGGAACAGCTCGTCAAAAGCCAGCCGGCGCCGGGCCCGGAAAAGATCGGCTTCGCTTTCGGGGACGTGTATGGCGCGCATGGCTTCGGTGCGCCCGATGAGCCCGAACTCCCGGCCGATGTCGGCTGGGACAGGGTCGGCCAGGCCCCGCTTTTCGGCGCGGCGCAGAGCCTCTTGCACGCATTGGCCGAGCTTGAATGAGTTCAGCCAGTTCTGTTTGGCTTCGGCCGACTGGGGATAGATGGCCACCAGCTGGCTGCCTTGGTCTTTGGGTTGGCTGGCGTTGCCGGGTCCGGCGGGCTGGCCGGCATTGATGCCGCCGCCATCGCCGGTATCGTCGTCCAAAATATCCACCACCGGGTTGGCCATCGTCAGCTTAGAGCCCATCAGCTTGACTTTGCCCGTCAGGTATAGCTCCATGCCCATGTGGAACTGCCGGGCGCGCCAGGGCTGGTTGAAGAAGGTGCAGGTCAGGCTGTCGCTGTCGTCTTCCACAACAATGGTGCAGCGGGCCTTGCGCTGGCCCCGGTTCCAGGATTTGTTGCTGCCCAGACGGTGTTGCGCCTCCACGCTGGCGATGCGTCCCAGCACCACGAATTCCTGGTTTCGGCCGGGTTGGTTGCGCAGCTCGTCATAGATGTGGGAGATCTTGGCGATGCTGTGGCGGTGGATGTGGCGGCGGGGATAGAAGGTCAAAAGGTCGAGTATGGTCTCGATGCCCAGCGCCGCAAAGCCTTTTGCCAGGCGGGACGACTGGGGGGCGGACGACTGGGCGCCGCTACTGCCGCCGGAGCCGTTGCCACCGCCGCCGTTGCCACCGCCGCCGCTGCCCCCAACCTGCTTCAGTATGGAGACAGGAAACAGCTCCTGGTCGCCCAACTCGAGATAGGTCAGCGGCGGGCGGGCGGACAAGCGCAGCCCCTACGCCACGGGCGCGCTGCCCGCAATCGGCTCGGGATGATCCAGATAGCACCTCGTCCCGCTGTAGATGGTCGGCATGCACTTGTTGCAGTGGATGCAGATGCCCCCGTCCATCTCGCCTGCCTGCATGCGGTTGATCAGATCGGGGGTGCGCAGCAAGGCCCGCCCCATGGCCACGAACGCGAACCCTTCGTCCAGCGCCGACTTGATGGTGTCCAGCTCGTTGATGCCGCCCAGCAACACGATCGGCAGATCCAGCACCTCCAGATAGCGGCGCGCCTTGTCCCGGAAGAACGCCTCCTGGAAGGGATATGACGGCATCATCTTTTTGCCCATCAGCTTGAAGGCGAGCCGGGCGACCGGCGGCAGGGTGGCACCGAACTCCTTGAGCGGCGCCTCGCCCCGGAACAGATACATCGGATTGCCAAAGGAACTCCCGCCGGTCAGCTCCAGCGCGTCCAGCCCACCGTCCGACTCCAGCATCTTGGCCACCTCCAGGCTCTCGTCAATGTCGAGCCCGCCGGGGATGGCGTCCTTCATGTTCAGCTTGGCGATGACCGCCACCTCCCGTCCGACTTCCTCACGCACCGACAGCACAGCTTGGCGGGCGAACTTGGCCCGGTTCTCCAGGCTGCCGCCCCACGAGTCGGTGCGCTTGTTGAGGTTGGGCGACAGGAACGAGCTGGGCAGATAGTTGTGGCCCAGGTGGATCTCCAGGCAGTCGAACCCGCTGGTCACGGCGATGCGGGCGGCGGTGGCGAAGTCCTTGAGCACGCGGGCGATGTCGGCTTCGGTGGCTTCGGCGACCTTGCGCATGGCAATCGGGTTGAACCTGGCGGTGGGCGCGATGCTCTGGGCCCGATTGGACTTGCCGTTGGCGACAACACCGCCGTGGCCGATCTGTCCGGAGATGGCGGCGCCTTCGGCGTGGATAGCTTCGGTGAGTTTGGTGAGACCGGGAATGGCGGCCTCGCGCATCCACAGGCATTCGGCGTGGGTGCGGCCTTCGGGTGAGACCGCAAGATACGCCACGGTGGTCATGCCCACGCCGCCGGCGGCGACCACCCGGTGATATTCGATGAGCTCGGGGGTGACCAGGGCGTCGGGCATCACGCCTTCGAAGGTGGCCGCCTTGATTATGCGGTTGCGCAAGGTGATGGGGCCGAGCTGGGCCGGCGCAAATGGGTCGGTTGGGTTGGTGGGTGCGGCGGGTGCGGCTGGGGCCGGGGTGGTTGTGTCGGTCATGTGATTTTGGGGGCGAGGGGATTGCGGACGCAAGAAATTGTAGCACAGACAATTTCGGTGCCACGGCTTTATGCCCGCGGCCCCAGCGCCCGACACACAGCCCCCGGTGGCCGTCCCGCGCCGACTCAGATTTGTGCCAGCAACAACTGCTCGTTCTCCAGCAGCAACTCCCCCAGCAGATCCAACCGCCGCATCACCCCCGGAGCCTCCAGCAGACGTTGGCGGTCATATTGCTGCAGCGGTATCTGGTTCGCCAGCATGAAGCTGCCCTGGCTGTCCAGCGGAAACAGGTCCGGCACTTCGGGATCCTGCGCGCCCATCTCCCGGCGCAGCCCCCAGACCCGTCTGACGGTCTCGGTCACCTCGTCGAATTTCTGGGCCAGCTCATCGTCGCTCACGGCCGCGCCGCCGGCCGCGCCGTCAGGCTCACAGGGCCACAGCTCAACCTCAGCCCGTGGAAACGGATCATCCGTCAGCCACCGGCTCACCCGCAGGCGGCTGTGCCCGACCGCCAGCACCCCCAGCCGGCCGCCACCAGACCCGCCACCAGCCACACCGCCGTCCAGCTCCTGATGCGAGACTATCTCAGCCACAACTCCAACATCGGTGCGCACGTCTCCCCCGCCGACTTCGCTGCCCCGCTCGATCAGCACCACGCCAAAGCGCCTGTCGCCCTCCAAGCAGCCCGACATCATCTCCAGATAGCGCGGTTCAAACACCTGCAGCATCAGCACCTGGCGCGGCAACAGCACCGAGTTGAGCGGAAACATCGGCAACATCGGCAACACTCCCTAAAATCTAGCATATGAACGACAACCCGACTGCCACATGAACGACACCCCGACCGAGCGCCCGCGCCTCACCAGCTTCAGCAGCGGAGCCGGTTGAGCCGCCAAGCTCGGCCCAGCCGCCCTGGCCCAAGTTGTGGGTCAGCTTCCGACCGCCGACCACCCGGATCTTTTGGTGGGCACCGATGCGGGTGACGATGCCGCCGTCTGGCGCTCGCCCGACGGCACGCTGACCGTCGCCACGGCAGATTTCTTCGGCCCGCTGGTGGACGACCCGCACCTGTGGGGTCAGATCGCCGCCACCAACGCCGTCAGCGACATCTTCGCCATGGGCGCGGCGCCGACATTCGGTCTGAACCTGGTGTGCTGGCCCGAAGGCGCGCTGGGCTTGGACGTGCTCTCCGAAGTGCTGGCAGGCGGAGCCGAGGTTGCCCAGCGGGGCGGCTGGCCGGTGGCCGGCGGACACACGGTCACCGGAGCCGAACCGCTCTATGGGCAGGCTGTGTTCGGACGGGGCGACCCCGAGCGGCTGCTGACTCTGGCCGGGGCGCAGCCGGGCGACCGACTGGTGCTGACCAAGCCTCTGGGAACCGGAATCGTGACCACCGCGGCCATGCGCCACGAGCCCGGAGCTGTGGAATCCGGCGGGGATCTGCACCTTATATATAGGGCGGCTGCCGACGAGATGCTGCGGCTCAACGATCAGGCGGCGCAGGCGGCGGGCAGATATGGCGCCCGGGCGGCCACCGACATAACCGGCTTCGGCTTGCTGGGCCACCTGCTCAAGCTCTGTCGGGCATCGGGTGTGGCGGCCGAGCTGAACACCCAGGCGGTGCCGATTTTGGACGGGGTGCTGGAGCTGGCGCAGGCCGGTTTTGTTCCCGGCGGGGCCGATCGCAATCTGGAGTTCGTGCGGGAGGCGCTGGGTGATGTGATCGTGCTGGACGGAGGCGCCGACCCCGTTATGTCCGTGCTGGCCGACCCCCAGACCTCCGGCGGCCTGCTGCTGGCGCTACCCCCCGAGACCGCCGACGATGCGGTGGCCGAGCTGTCGTCCAAAGGGCACCGGGCCAGCGTCATCGGTCGTCTGCGCCAGCCGGCAACATAATCCAACCGACATCCGCGGCACAATCCTTCGTCAAACCATGCACGAGCCCCGGCACCAAGCCAAACTTAAATTGATATGAAGGCAGCCAAGACATGAAGGAAACCCTGACCCTGGTGGTGGCGTTCACCTGCGGGGCCGTGCCGTTCTCGTTCCTGGTGGCCCAAGCCGTCGCCAAGACCGACCTGCGCACCATCGGCAACGGCACCGTGTCGGGCACCTCGCTGTATCAGGTGGCCGGGTTCTTTCCTCTGGCGGCGGGCGGCATCCTGGATGTGGTCAAGGCCATGCCCGCGCTGCTGCTGGCCAACGGCGCCCCGGTGCTGTCGGCTCTGGCGGTCGGCTTCTCGGTGATCGGGCACAACTGGTCACCCTTCATCGGCGGCCACGGCGGACGGGGCATCTCGCCGGCGCTGGGAGGTTTCTTGTTCATCGCCTGGCCGGGAACCGTGCTCATCCTCAGCGGTCTGGCGGTGGGACGGCTGCTGCGACACACCGGTCTGGTCACCTTCGTTACACTGCTGTTTTTGCCCTGGCTCCTGCTCAGCACCCACGGCGGCGCCGCGTTCCTGGCCGGCTGGCTGGTGCTCATACCCGCGCTGCTCAAGCGGGTGATGGGCAACGCCGCGCCCCCGCCCGAACAAAAACGATCGCGGGTGCTGACCCACCGCCTGGTGTTCGACAACGACGGTGAAGCCGCTCCACAATAGCGACTTCCGCCATCTGTTCCAAAGCCAGACCATCTCGGGCCTGGGCGATTGGATGGGGACATTTGCGCTGATGGCGGCGGCCTATGGCACATCCGAGTCGGCCAGCGCGGTGGGCGGCATCCTGACCCTGCGGCTGCTGCCGGCCATGTTGGGGGGCAGCCTGGCGGCGCGGGTGGCCATCAAGTGGGACAAGCAGCGCACCATGATGACCATGGAATTTCTGCGCATGGGCATCATCGCGGCCGTGCCGTTCGTGGCCCAGCTGTGGTGGATATACATGTGGGCGTTCGCGCTGGAAGCCTGCAGCATCGTGTTCTTGTCGGCGCGTGACGCGGCCGTGCCGTCGCTGGTGCCGCAGAAATCCTTGGCCGAGGCCAACACCTGGCTGATGGGGTCGTCCTATGGCACCATACCTTTTGGGGCCGGGCTGTTCGCCGGCATCGCCGCGGTGCCCTGGGAGCGATGGGGGCCGTGGGGCACGCTGAGCTGGTTCGGGAGCCCCCGCTATGCGCTGGTGTTCTGGCTGGACTCGCTGACTTTTTTGGCTTCGGCCGTGCTGCTGGCGCGGATCGGGTCGCTGGCGGGCTCCGCTGGTGCGCGCGCCGCGACTGATGACACCGCGAGCCCCGCGCAGGCTCTGTCGTCCCAACCACAAGGGCGACTGCGCGACGCCTGGCGGATTCCGCTGGTCAGAAGCGTGCTGCCGGCAACTCTGGCTGCCGCGCTCGGGCTGGGCGCCTTGTTCTCGCTGGGCATCAGTCTGGTGCAAGACGAGCTGGAGGCGTCCACCTTTCAGTTTGCGGTGCTGATAATCCTGTTCGGGCTGGGCGCGCTGGGCGGACTGGCCATAGCCCGAAGGATCCACAGCCATCACCTGTCGGCCACCCAGAGCGGTGTGCTGGCTATGGGCGCGGTCATCGCCACCATGAGCCTGAGCCCGTTTTTGTGGCTGACGTTCGTGGGGGCGACCGGCTTCGGGATGTGCGTTACCGTGGCC
The DNA here is from genome assembly GCA_964514465.1 of uncultured Acidimicrobiales bacterium. Lineage (GTDB taxonomy): Bacteria > Actinomycetota > Acidimicrobiia > Acidimicrobiales > Hopanoidiivorantaceae > Hopanoidiivorans. The sequence goes on along the minus strand of CAZERQ010000002.1, from coordinate 11,930 downwards.
TTGGTGTCGGGCATAACCGTGCTGCAAAAAGATGTCGGCGGGGCCAGCCTGGTGACCGCATTCGCTTCCTTTCACGTGGTCGTCCGGGGTGCGCTGGCGCTGTCGGCCGTGATCACCGGAGGGATTGCCGACGGCATCGGCGACGCCTTCATCGGCGGCACCCGGATGGTGCTGTTGGTGGCCGGGTTCGTGGTGGCGGCCAGTGCGTTGGCCGTGCGCTCCAAATTGCCCGGGCTGGAAAGCTAGTCTGGAAGACCCTGGGAAAGCTCAGGAAAGCTGTCCAAAGAACTAGCCCAGGAAAGCTGCCCAGGAGAGCCAACCCAGATGCTGGTCGTTACCGATTCTGCCGCGGCCTTGCCCGGCGACATTTTGGCAGAGCTGGACATTGTGGTGGTGCCCATCGGCTTGTCGGTGGACGGACGCAAGGTGGTGCCGGGCGAAGTTGCCCCACTGGGTGCCGACACTCCCGGTGCCGGCCCGCCTGGCAAGACCACCACATCGGCCCCCACGCCGGGCGACTACCTGTCGGTGTTCGACCGGCTCGAAGCCGCCGACGGTTGTCTGGTCGTCACGGTCTCGGGACAGCTCAGCGGCTGTTTGCAGTCGGCCACGCTGGCGGCCGAAATGACGCAGGCCCCGGTGGTGATCGTGGATTCCCAGAGCGCCGCTGGCGGTCAGGCGCTGGTGGCCTTGGCAGCCGCCCGGTCGATCAAGCAGTCTTCGGATATCCAGGCGGCCGCGCAATCGGCCCGACGGGTGGCCTCTGGGGTGCGGCTGATCGGGGTGTTGTCGGAAGTGAAGTATCTGGCGCGCACCGGCAGGATTCCCGCCTGGGCGGGTTGGGCTGCCGACAAGGCGCACATCAAGCCGATCTTTGAGATCCGCCGGGGTGAGATCAAGCGACTGCGGCCGGCCCACAGCGTTTCGGCGGCGCATCGCCGGATTATGGAACGGCTCAGGCAGTCGCAGCCCAGCGGCGGACGGCCCGACCTGCACGTGGCCGTCGTCCATGCGCAAGCACCTCAAGACGCCCAAAGCCTGCTGGATCAAATCAACTCAGAATACACACCGGCCACCCAACTGGTCGGCAGCTTCGGGGAGGCGCTCCAGGCTGCCGCCGGGCCCGGAGTTTCAGGTTTGGCCTGGTGGTGGCAAACCGACTAGACGACAGCCCGACTAGACGACAACCCGGCCCGTCTCCACCTCGGCTCCCCAAAACAGCGACTCAAAAGTCGGCGCACCAAGCAGCTGCGCGGTTAGATCGTGCGCGCACTCGCCGGCGGCCGTCCGGGTCAGCACCTCCACCCCGTCGGGCGTCACCAGCAGTGTATGCTCGAACTGCGCGCTGGGCCGCCCGCTGTTGGTCACAGCCGTCCAGTCGTCATCCCAAATATGCATCGCAGGCGACCCCAGTGTCAGCATCGGCTCGATGGTGAAGGTCGTGTCGGGCTGCAGCATGTGCGTGCTTTTGGGATCAAAATAATGCGGGATCTGAAGCTCCGTGTGGAACTGCGAGTTCACCCCGTGCCCGATGAATTCGCGCACCAGACCCAGCTTGTGCCGGCGGGCGTGTTGCTCGATGGCCCGGCCGATCTCGGACACCTGACAGCCCGGCCGCACCACCGCCACGGCACGCTGCAGCGCGACCAGCGTTTCACGCACCAACCTTTGGCTGTCGGCATCCACCTGGCCCACCATGAACATGGCCGAGGTGTCGCCGTGGACGCCGTTGTGATAGACGGTCACGTCAATGTTGATGATGTCGCCTTCGGCCAGCGGGCGGCTGTCGGGGATGCCGTGGCAGATCACCTCATTCACCGAAGTGCACACCGACTTGGGAAAGCCCTTGTAGTTGAGCGGGCTGGGATAGGCGTTGCGCCCGACGATGGCCTGATGCGCGAAGCTGTCCAGGGTGTCGGTGGTGACTCCGGGCGCCACCTGCTGCGACACTTCCAGCAGCACTTCGGCGGCCATGGCACCCGTCTGGCGCATGGCGGCGATCTCGGCGGACGTGATCTGGTGCGAGGCGGCGGGGTTGGCGGTTGGCGGCTTGCCTGAGATGGCATAGGGCGGCAGCTCGATGTGGGACGGCACCGGACGCCTGGGGCTGATCAGCCCGCGCACGATTGGGGGTTGGTGGTTGTTGGCGGCGTGGCGGCTGCCGGCGGCGTGGCGGCTGCCGGCTGGCTTGCGTTTTCGTTTGGCCATGGTTTGCGGGACGGACGGGACAGTTGCGGGACGGACGAAACAGTTGCGAGACGGCGGCGGCAGATGTCAGTCCAAATAGCGGGTAACGCTCTCCACCACGCAGGCGGGTTTGGGCGATCCCTCAAGCTCGGCCGTGATGACGATGACCGCCTGGACGCCTCCCGGTATCTCCTCGGCCGACTGCAGCAACGCCGAAAACCGGATCCGCGAACCGCACGGCACCGGCGCGGGGAAGCGCACCTTGTTGACTCCATAGTTGATGCCCATGGAGATGTTGGTGACCTGGATGAGATCGGGCAAGAACATGTTGGTGAGCGACAGGGTCAGGTAGCCGTGGGCGATGGTGGCGCCGAAAGGCCCGCTGGCGGCGCGGTCGGCATCCACGTGGATCCACTGGTGGTCGCCGGTGGCTTCGGCGAATTGGTCGATGCGCGGCTGGGTGATCTCCAGCCAGTCGCTGACGCCCAGCTCGGCACCGACCTTGTCCAGCAGGTCGCTTGGCTTGTCAAATGTTGTTCCCATGGTTTGGCTCCTTGTGGTTGGTTTGCGGATTGGAGGTGAGACTCGGGTTTGGACGCGGCTAGAGGTTTTTGACGAGGCCCAGAGGTTATGGACGCGGCCCAGAACCACTACTTCCAGTTTGGCGGACGTTTGCCCAAAAACGCTTCAAAGCCTTCCTGCGCGTTGTCCATCAGGGCGTTGTCTGTCATCACATCGGCCGCCAGCCCATAGGCCTGCTGTTCGGGCAGATCCAGCTGCTCATAGAACGTTCGCTTGCCCAGCGCGACCACATCGAAGGGATGATGGCTGATCTGTTCCACCAACTGACGGACGGACGCATCCAACTCGGCGGCGGGCACGACCCGGTTAATCAGACCCCAGTCGGCGGCCTGGTCGGCCGATACGGGTTCGGCTGTCAGCAGCATCTCCATGGCCCGCTTGCGCCCGACAGCCCGGCTCACCGGCACCATGGGCGTGGAGCAGAACAAGCCTATCTTGACCCCGGGGGTGGCAAAGGTGCTGGTTTGGGAGGCCACCGCCAGATCGCAGGCGGCCACCAGCTGACAGCCGGCCGCGGTGGCGATCCCGTCAACCTGGGCGATGACCGGCTGGGGCGCCGCCCTGACCGCCGCCATCAGATCGCAGCACTGGCCGAACAGCTTGCGATAGAAATCCTGGCTCTGGTGGGACATCTCGGAGATGTCGTGGCCGGCCGAAAAGGCTGGGCCGTGCGCCTGAATTATTATCGCCCGGACTTGGCTGTTGTGTGCCAGCTGGTGCAGCTGCTGGGTGAGGCTGGACATGACATTGGTGCTGAGCGCGTTTCTGCGGGCGGGGTTGGCCAGCGTCAGGCGGGCGGCGGGGGGTTCGAGCTGGAGCTGCACCGCTTCGGTGTCCGCGACGGCACGCTCAGAGGCATCAGCGCGCTCAGAGGCATCGGCATCGCGGGGCTGTTCGTCGGCCATAACATTAATTTTAGGATTGTCGGGGCTGTTTGGTTGTGGGGACTATGCTGGATGTCCATATATGGATGACGCAGTTTCGCACACCGCCGACAGCCACACCGCCGACAGCCACGCCGCCGGCAGCCACCCAACCGCGCACAGCCTCAAGGCGGTGCTGGCCGCGCTGGTGGCCAACTTTATCATTGCGATAATCAAGCTAGCGGGTTTTGTCATCACAAGATCAGCCTCGCTGCTGGCCGAGAGCTTCCACTCATTCGCCGACTCCGGCAACCAGGCGCTGCTTTTGTTCGGACATCGTCGAGCCCAAAAGCCTCCCAGTGCCAAACACCCTTTCGGCTATGGCCGAGAGAGATATTTCTGGTCGTTCGTGGTGGCGATGGTGCTGTTTGTCTTGGGTTCAGTGTTCTCCATCATGGAAGGCATCGACAAGCTGCGCCACCCGCACGAACTCAAGAGCCTGACCTGGGCCATAGCCATTTTGGGAGGAGCCATCATTTTGGAGAGTTTTGCGTTCCGGATTGCCGTCAAGGAATCCAACGCCGTGCGAGGCAAAACTTCCTGGATCAAATTCGTGCGCCGATCAAAGTCGCCTGAACTGCCGGTGATCCTGCTGGAGGATCTGGGCGCGCTGCTGGGGCTGTGCTTTGCTATCGTGGCGGTCATTTTGGCTGAGGTAACCGGCAATGCGCGCTGGGATGGAGTCGGAACTTTGGCCATCGGAATCCTGTTGGGGCTGATTGCCTGCGTGCTGGCCTTTGAGATGCAGAGCCTGCTCATCGGCGAGTCGGCCTCCGCCAAGTCACGCGCCCAGCTGCTGGCCACACTGGAGCAGTCGGCGCATGTGGAGGAAGTCGTGTCGCTGAGGACGCAGCATCTGGGGCCAGACGAGTTGCTGGTCACAGCCAGGCTGCGCTTTGGGCCTCAGCTTTCGGGCACGCAACTCACCCAGGCCATCGACCAGATTCATCTGTCCATCCAGAAGCAGGTGCCGGTGGCCACGGCAATTTATCTGGAGCCGGACTGCGGCTCGAAATAAGCCAGCGTGATCTCCTCGGACATCTCCACGAACACGGCCTGCACCGACATACCCACCGCCAGATCCTCGACTTCACAGCCCACAACAGCCGACATCAGCGCGAAGCCCTCGTCCAGCTCCACGATGGCCGGGGCATAGGGCACCTCAAAGTCGGGCGTCTGGGGGCGCCACACCACCGTGTAGGAATAAATCCGGCCGCGGCCCGCGCTGGTTTCCCAGTCCAGCTCCCGTCCAAAGCAGCCGGAGCAGGCAGGCGCGGGGTTCATGACGATGGCCCGGCAGTCCCGACAGCGCTGGTATCGCAGCTCGCCGGCACGGCAGCCATCCCAGAACGGCTGGGAGACGGCGGACGGGACGGGCAGGGGTATGCCCGGCTTTTGCGGCTGCAGCATCAGGCCGCCCGCTCCGATCCCAGCACCAGCACATCGCAGAACAGCGCCCCCGCCCCGCCGTTGCTGGCCATGGCCACGCTGGCTCCTTCAACCTGGCGGCTGGCGCAATCTCCCCGCAGCTGCTCGACCGCCCGGGTAACCCTCTGGAGCTGCTGCACCGCCGCCCCGCCGTGGCTGAACGACATCACTCCGCCGTCGGTGGTGACCGGGAACTCGCCGCCCACCTCGATGCGTCCGTCCATCACGAAGTCGCCGCCCTCGCCCGGCTCGCAGAATCCGAAGGCCTCGAACTGGCGTATTATCTCAAAGGAGAACGGGTCATAGAACTCGCAGACATCGATGTCTGAGTGGCTCACCTGGGCCATCTCCATGGCTTGTCGGGCGGCGCGCCGTCCCACCAGTCCGTTGATGTCGCCGTCTTGTCCGGCCAGGCTCCATTGGGGCGGATGCTGATAGGCCGGCCCGAAGGTCTCGCCTGAGCCGCCCAGAATCCAGACAGGTTTTTGGGGCAGATCCCGGGCACGCTCGGCGCTGGTTAGCACCAGGGCGCAGCCGCCTTCCGACGTCATGGCGCAGTCCAGCAGATGGAAGGGGTCGGCCACCATGCGCGAGTCCAAAATGTCCTGGGGGCTGTATGGGCCCCGGCCGCGGTAGATGGCGTCGGGGTGCACGTGGCCGTTGTTGCGGATGGTGGCCGAGACCGTGGCCAGCTGCTCGGGGGTGGTGCCATACAGATGCATGTGGCGACGGGCGATCAGCGCGAACTCGGCCGCGGTGAACATGCCATAGGACACGACAAACTCGTTGGACGGGCGCGTCCAGGGCGCGGTCGATTGGCGCTGGGTATATACCCCGGCCATGCCGTCGGCCACCAGCACCGTGTGGCACTGCCCGGCGGCGATGGCGGCCGCGGACTGCAGCAGGGCCGGGATGCTGGGCGGGCTCATGGAACGCCAGGCGGGGCCGTTGCGCATCCAATAGATCAGCGGGGCCGACTTGGAGCCGGCCGCCACCCCGTCTATGTCCGCGTGTGTCAGCCCGGCATCGGCGATGGCGCCAGCGCAGGCAGCTACGGTGATGGTTTCGGAGTTGTAGCCGTCCAGCACCCGAGCCTGTGGGGTGTTGTGGATGCCGACTATGGCTACGTCATGGAGGAAGTGGGTGGCTATCTATGCAACCTTAGCGGCTTTGGGCGCGGTTGTCGAGTTCGGCCGTCTGGCAGAGCAGACATCCAGCAGAACATACCAGGCATAATGTCTACGAGCTGGGTTTGTGGGGTATGCGTAGCAGCATTTGCCTGTTTTCATCGATAAGCTGCTCTCGTATTTTGACATCAGCGGTGTAGAGCCGAATAATATTCTCAACCTCAGAGATATCCGCATCAGCATTCGCTACTGCGTCTGCCACATCCAACAATGATTGCATTTTGTCCCTTAGGCGCAAGGAAATATTCCATGATAAGCCCGGGTGTTCGCTCATGGCAGTAGACGAAATCGACTCGAACGCATCAGTCAGGTCAATGACACCATCCTTGCATTGAGGCAATTCCATCAATTCTTCGAATTCCGGCCACTTCATTAATTTCCCGGCTGTCTCTATGTCTGACATTGCAGCCGCCAGATTCAAAATCAGGCTCCACACAGCCCCAGGCTTTTGATCTCTTGGGGTGTAATGCATGTGAATTTCCGGGAGTCCATGCTCCACATAGTTTCTCAGCCTGTCCAGCATCTCAAAATCTTCCCTCTGGACAATCCCCTGGCCTCGGAATCTCATCAAAAATTCATCATAGGAATGCAGTGCCTTTATGAGTCGCCCCGCTGATTTTCTAACAGCGAAACTGGCGATTGGGGGTTTTGTCCCTTCCGGCCAAGGTTGTGGTGGCATGCCTAACCCCTCGGTGTCTTTCTTGTGCTCCTCCAGATAATCCTCTGTGCTTCTGAGCAAATCCCCAAACGCGTCTTCCAACGAGACGGTCTTGTTCACATACTCCAATACGTCGTTGTTTGCTTGAAGCGCATCTCTAATATATTGGTACGCCTTACTCCTTTTTTCATTCCATTGCGACAAGTCCATTGGCCCCCCTACTTGAAAATGCTGCTTCGGCCTGCTTCAGCGAAATCGACGATATATGCCAGTTCGTCTGTGTCGTCTATCGTTACAGTTCCGCGGGTTTCCTCCCAGTTTTTTTTGACAGGGATTCCGTCGGGGTCATCTGCTTTGGCGATAGCGTGCTTGATAATGTCAAACGCCTCGTCTGACTCCTTTTGGCGTCTGCAATACATGCGCCATGCATAACGGTCAGTCAGGTCCACCATGCCGATGAAAAGCCCCAACTCCTGCCCGGCCACTTCAAATTGTGTGATGTATGCCATACCCATATTATAGCCCGCCCCTGACGGTTTGATTCGCGTTTTGGTAGACTGTCAGCGCGGCGAGGCAAGAACTAGCCAAAAGCGGCGCTAGCCGATCAGCACGTCGGCGTCGGCCAGGTTGTGGTGGGCTGCGTCGGCGGTGTCGGAGTCAGCGCCGGTGCCATCGTCGCGGTTGGGGTCACAGTCGGAAGCCACAGAGCTGAGGCCGATGATGTCAGCATCGGTGCCAACTTCAACGTCTGCGTCATGGTCGAAGCCGTCGGCGTCAAAGTCGTCGGCGTCAAAGTCGCGGTCGGGGACAAGCCGCAGCCCGGCGGAGATCGGGATAACGTCGGCTAGTCCGGCGTCAGCCAAGCCGGCGTCAACCAGACCAACATCAGCCAAACCAACGTCAGCCCAGCCAATGCCGTGCAGCAGGCGGCGCCTCTTGCGCTCCGAGCAGCCGCCCCAAACCCCATGGTCGATGTGGTTGACCAGGGCATACCTCAGGCAATCCCTCGCCACCGGGCACTGGGCGCAAACCTTTTGGGCCCTGACCACTCCGCCTCCGTCGGTGGGGAAGAACATCTCACGCGGGAAATCCGCGCAACTGGCGTTTTCCATCCATCGTTCATACATTGTCGGCCTCCTTGTCGGTTCCTGTTTCCAGGTTGGTTGCTGTAGAATTATCTGCTTAGTCATAGACTTACATAAGCCACCACAAAAGCCAAGTCAGACAGCGCAAATACGGCCGACATTTGAAATATATTTTCTGTGTCTTTACCATTTGCTTACCAAACCCCGCAAACACCAACCCCATACGCCATCACCCAACCCCATAGGGAGCAAGTTGTGACCGACACCACCCCACAGACCAGACCCGCCAGCCAGCCAGCCGGCACCCCAACCGACGCCCCGGAAGGCACCGACGAACACATCGAGGAGTTGCCGCCGATCGGCCACATGGCCATCATCTATCTGGGCCCCAACGCGCCCCATTGGGAGATCCACATCACCCACGGCGACCCCAACATTTTGGACGACTTCAAAACCCGGGTCACGGCCAGGCTGTTTTTGATGCCGCCGCACGACCCGCAGTTCAGACGCAACCGTGAGCGGATCAATCGCGATGCCCAACGCAGCAACATCTTGCTGGACTGGGATCTGGGCTTTGAGGAGGAATACGAGGAAGAGGAAGGGGACGAGAGGCCAAGGCGGGAGCCGACCGGCTGAATCCGGCGCGCGCGGCCCGCTGAACCCGGGGCCGACCGGCTGAACCCGGAGCCGACCGGCTGAACCCGGGGCCGACCGTCTGAACCCGGAACCGACCGGCTGAACCCGGCGCGCGCGGCCCGCTGAAGCGCCACAAAATATTCACACAATGTTAACTTTTATGTTTCTTGCAAGTTAACTGGCTCCGTTAATCTTGGGAGGGTAGGACATCCCACGACCCAAAACCAAGCGGAGAAAACCAAACATGAAACCTTCCAACTCGAAGCTGTTGGCGCTGCTCTTGTCGGCGCTGGCTTGCGTTGCCCTGGTTGCCGGTGCCTGCGGCGGCAGCAGTGGCAATGGCAATGGCGGCGGCTCAGACGACACAGGCGGCGCGGGCAACTCAGCCTCTGGCGTCTCCGGCACGGTCAACATCTCCGGCTCCTCAACGGTCGAGCCGATTTCTGTGCGTGTGGCCGAGCTGTTCAGCGACATCGCATCCAGCGTGAACGTCAACGTGGACGGCCCCGGCACAGGCGACGGCTTCAGGCTGTTCTGCTCGGGCGAGACCGACATCTCAGACGCCTCGCGCCAGATCAAGGACTCCGAAGCCGAGGACTGCGCCGCCAACAACATCAGCTGGGCCGAGCTGCGGGTCGGCATCGACGGCATTGCGGTCATGACCAACGCCGACAACGACCTGGTGGACTGCGTGAGCTTCGAGCAGTTGTATGCCCTCATCGGCCCCGAATCCCAAGGCTTTGGAACCTGGTCTGACGCCAACGCCCTGGCCGCCGAGCTGGGATCAGCCTCCAACCTGCCCGACGCCGGCCTGGATATCTATGGCCCGGGCGAGGAGTCCGGCACCTTCGATAGCTTCGTTGAGCTGGTGATCGAAGACATCGCCGATGAGCGCGGACAGGACGTCACCACCCGCCCCGACTATTCGGCCAACTCCGACGACAACCTGATCCTGCAAGGCATCCAGTCAGATGACGCCAGCATAGGCTGGGTTGGATTCGCCCACGCCGCCAACGCCTCCAACGTGAAGCTGCTGGAAGTCGACGGCGGCGACGGCTGCGTCGCGGCCACGCCCGACACCATCGCCTCGGGCAGCTATCCCATCAGCCGCTCGCTGTATATATATGTCAACCGCGACCGGGCGGCCCAGAACCCGGCGGTCGGCGCCTATGTCGACTATTACATGTCAATCGGGCTGGACCAGGCGGTGAGCGAAGTGGGCTATGTTGAGCTGACCGAGGCCGCCAAGAGTGAGACCCGCAGCGCCTGGAGCTAGCGTATGCAGACCGCACGCCCAACCCCCAAGGCATTCACCGTCCAGGACCTGCAGATGAGCCCCGCCCGGGCGAACCGGCAGCGGGTCATCTCGGGCATGTTCTTCCTGACGGCGCTCGCGTCCATCGCCATCTCCGCGCTGATCCTGTGGACGCTGCTGTCGGAGGCATGGGTGTTCATCGTCGAGGTCGACTGGGCCAGCGTCTGGGACATCGGCTGGTTCCCGCGCCGGGGCATCTATGACATCAAGACCCTCATAGTCGCCTCGCTGATCACCACCGGCATCGCCATGGCGGTGGCCACACCGCTGGGCCTGGGGGCGGCCATCTACCTGGCCGAATACGCCGACCACCGCGTCCGCTCCGTCTGCAAACCCATCCTCGAAGTCCTGGCGGGCATCCCCAGCGTGGTGCTGGGCTTCTTCGCCCTGCTTTGGATCGCCCCCAACGTGGTGGGCAACTTCAGCGCCAACAACGCCGGATCCCTGGCCGCGGCCGGCATCGGCGTCGGCATCCTGACCATACCGCTCATCACGTCCATCTCAGAAGACGCCATGGCCGCGGTGCCCACCTCCCTGCGGGAAGCCTCCCAGGGTTTGGGCGCCCGCAAAGCCGCCACCACCATGCGTGTGGTTTTGCCGGCGGCCATCTCGGGCATCGTGGCTTCGCTGATCATCGCCATCTCCCGCGCCATCGGCGAGACGATGGTGGTATACATCGCCGGCGGTGCCGCCCAGACCGCCATCTACACCGACTTCCCCACCGAGCGCGGCCTGACCATGACCGCGGCCATGGCCTCCCAAGGCTCGGGCACCGACAACGTGGTCGGCGAGGGCCTGACCTTCCAGAGCCTCTATTTCGTGGGACTGGTCCTGTTCGTGTTCACGCTGGCGCTCAACGTCATCGCCAGCCGGTTCGTCAGCCGCATCCAGGAGAAATACTGACGCCATGGCCTTTGGAAGAATAATGGACGAGACCACCTCGGCCAGGATCCAGTCCTCCGTGGAGGCATCCATCAGCCGCAAGGGCCTGGACAAAAAAGGCACCGCGCTGCAGCTGATTTTGCTGTCGGCGCTGTTCGTGACCATGCTGATTTTGCTGGTGTTGGTTGTGGACGTGGTGCAGGGCGGCTGGGACGTGCTGACGTCGCGGCTGTGGTCTTTTTTGCGCGGCGAGATCGGCTCGGGGACAGACGAAGGCAGGCTGGGGGTCAGCCAGGGGCTGTATGGCTCGTTTTGGATCGCGGTGTTCGTGGCGGTGTTCGCCTTCCCAATCGGCATCGGGGCGGCCGTCTATCTGGAGGAATACTCCCGCAAGAACCGCTTCAGCCGCTTCATCGAGCTGAACATACGCAACCTGGCCGGGGTGCCGTCCATCGTCTATGGGCTGCTGGGGCTGTTCTTGTTCGTGGAGGGCATTCCTTTTTTGACGGGGCCCAACTCCAACGGCCGCTCGGCAGCTTCGGCCGGCCTGACGCTGGCGATTTTGGTGCTGCCCATCGTCATCATCACAGCCCAGGAAGCCTTGCGTGCGGTGCCCAGCGGACTCAAGGAAGGGTCATATGGGGTGGGCGCCACCCGCTGGGAGACCATCCGCCACCAGTCCCTGCCCTACGCCGCGCCCGGCATCCTGACCGGAACCTTGCTGTCCATGTCGCGGGCCATCGGCGAGGCGGCGCCGCTGATTTTGGTGGGAGCCACCACCGGATTTTTGGGCTCCAACCCGGCCGTCTTGGACGTGGGCGGTGTGCGCGACCGCTTCACGGCCATGCCCATCATCATCACCGAATGGACGCAAAAGACGAACACCATCAAACAGGACGTATTCATTCCGTCGGCTGCCGCGGCCATCGTGGTGCTGTTGGTGTTTGTGCTTTTGCTGAATGCGGTTGCGATTTATCTGCGACACCACTTCGAAAGGAAACGACAAGCATGAGCACCCCCGACCCCCCGGCCGACGTCCCCCCGGCC
>CAZERQ010000001.1:0-5243 GCA_964514465.1 uncultured Acidimicrobiales bacterium | reverse complement strand
GGCACACCCCTGTTGATGGCTGAAACCCAGAGGGCGAGCTTTCAGGCGGCCCGTATTGCGCTGGCCTATCCTGAGCGCGCCGCAAAAGACGAATGGGCACTCGAATCTGGGGATGACTACTTTGGCACTGAAAGTGGCTTTGAGGCAAAACCCCGCAGGCTAGCGGCAATGGACGCGGGGGCTCGGGGCAGTCGGCGCGGCGCGGCAGTCGGCGGGGGGGGGGCACTTTTGCGCAGTCTGGCATGACTTAGACGGTCACACCGGGCAAATTGCCCAGTTTGACCCACTCGCCCCGCCTGCTTTGACAAAGCGGATTTGGGCGAGTAAACTGACAATTTAAGGCAGAGAACCAAAGCAGAAACCAAAGGCAGAACAGGCAGAATCCATCGGAGAAACAATGAGATCTTCAAAAGTGCCTATCCCAACGGGGTAGCCCCAATGCTCCCGAAGCTCACCGCCAGCTTGGTCTGTGCTGTGGCGATATTCGCCTCAGTGTTGGCGTCTGTGGGCCCGGGAGCCAGCCCTGCCGCAGCCCAAAGCGGCACCAACTTCTCCCCGACCATCAACATCGCTGTCCCCCAGACGGACGCCGACGCCAACGGCCACAACGATTTCGCTGGCCACAACATCACACTCAGCATCTACAACCAGCCCGGCTCGCCGGCAGGCTGCGGCTTCCGCGAGATCATCACCTATGTCGTGCGCCACAACGGGCAGGCCACCAGTCTGTTGCCCGACCCGATTGTGCTGGTGGATCGTCCGTCCGGCTCCACCAGCCGCTGCGTCTATAACATCGACCCCCACCCCGAAAGCGGATTTTTGGGCCTGAGCACGCCCAAGACCCTGAACCCCGCCACCATCAGCGCCACCAACCCCACCTTCCAGGTGACCTACAGCCGCGCCCAGACGACCTATTTCCAGCCTGCCGTTTCTATCACTGTCCCCCAAATCGACGCAGACGCCGACGGCAAAAACGACTTCGCCGGCCACCGCTTTGAGGTGAACTTCCGGGCCCATCGTCTGTCCAGCACAAAATGCAGCCCCCGCACGACCGTTACATTCGTGGTCAACGACCGCGGCAATGTCGTTTTGTTCCCGGGCCAGACGCTGCCCGATCTGGTGAACCAGCCGGTGGCCGAGAGCCCCTGCCAATACACCGCCACCTTCCCGAACCAAGACGGCGCCATGCGTTTATCCAACACCGCGGAGGTCACCATCAGCCCCACCGCGTCGGCGGCCTCCGCCACCTACAAGCAAAAGGGAGCCACTTATTTTGAGCCCACGGTGGCCATCTCGGTGCCCCAGACCGACGCCGACGGCGACAACCGCAACGACTTTGACGGCTATAGCTTCGCGGTCAGCTTCACCAAGCAGTCAGCCGCCTCCGCCGAATGCACCGCTTCGGCCAGCGCCAGCTATGTGGTGACCAGCCGCGGCAACCTGCAGCTGATGGCGGGATCGCAGACGCCGTCCCTGGTGGCTCAGCCCTCGACCAGCTGGGACGCCTGCCAATATGACGTCAGCTTCCCCGCGCACATGGGATTTTTGGGCCTGACCTCGTCCGCCACCGTGACCGCCAGCCCTGCCGCGCCAACAGCTTCGGCCACCTATCGCTCGGTGACTTTCTTTGAGCCGGACGTAAGCATCACCATCCCCCAAGATGACGCCGGCGATGACGGCTTCAACGACTATGACGGCACCCTGTTCGTCTTGTTTTATCGCCGCCACACGGGTGTGAGCTCGGCCTGTTCCCCCACCACGTGGGGAATTTTCCGGGCGGGGCATGACGGAATAGTGAGGCCACATCCCGGCTATGAAAACGTGCGCCTGGTGGCCAGCTTGGCGGACGGCACTCCTTGTCGATATTGGACCCAATTCCCAAGGAGCACCGGAGACCTAGAGACCTCAGATGGTGTATCTGTGCCACTCAACGCCGATTCCCTGTCGCTTTCCGCCCGCTATTATCGCGATCCCGATCGATCAGGCACCGCACCCCCGGTGCTGTTTAAGCCCAGGGTTGCAATCGCAGTGCCCCAGAGCGACATTGACGGCAACGGGGTCAATGACTTTGTGGGCCACCGCATCGGAGTTGAGTTTGCCAGGACTGCTGATTCCAGCCCAGAAACTTGCAACTCGCGCAGCGCAACCTATGTGGTGCGAAGCGACGGAACCGTGGCGTTGGCGGACAACTCCAGGTTGGTTGAATTGAGTCATACCATCAGCTCTGATGACGAGCCGTGCGAATATACCGCCACGTTTGCGGGGACTTCGGGGGTTTTGGGCTTGCAGCCGGGCGCCACTGCCGAGTTTGACTTTGACTCAGCTGATGTGAGCGCGCAATATCGCCAGGCTGGGGCGATATATTTTGAGCCCGAGGTGTCGTTGGCGGTGCCGCCGACCGATGCCGATGCCGACGGGGTGAATGACTTTTTCGGACACCGCTTCAGGGTTTCTTTGACCCGGGGCTCGGGGTTTGACCCGGCTTGCGCGCAGGCCACGCCGGTCCACTATGTGGTGCGCAGCGACGGCACGGTTGCACGCCAAAATATTTTTGAACGCACCAGCTTGTCCGGCAGCGTGGCCGCGCCTGTGCCTGTGCCCGCGCTCAGCGATTCAGGCGGCACCGCGCCCTCCACCGCGACCGCCGGCACCACATGCAGCTATCAGGTGCAATATTCCCAGGAAGACAAACTGCTGGAGCTGGGATCGGTGCTGTCGCCGCTCACCATCACCCCCGCCAGCCCCCAGATTGCCGACCGCTACCAGGCCAAGCCGGTTACCTCCTTTGCGCCGGCCATCAACATTTCAGCTCCGCAGTTGGACGCCAACGAAGACGGCTTCAACGACTTTTTCGGCCACCAGTTCAACGTGCTGTTTGCCCGCCGCTCCGGTTCAGCTGAGAGCTGCTCGCTGCCTGAGGCGAAGTTCGTCGGCTATCAGGTGCTGGACGGTGGCTCGGTGGGCCCGGCCCCCAACGTCTCGGTGCCGGATTTGCTGTCCCGCCCGTCCAGCGACTCCACCTGCCAATACGACATCTTGTTCCCGTCTGAAGTCGGGCACCTGCGGCTCAGCTCGCAAGCCAAGGTCGGCATCGACATGAACTCGCCCACCGCCACCGCCAGCTATTTTGCCCAGACGTTCGAGCCGGGCGTGGCCATCACGGTGCCCCAGACAGACGACAACCAGCCCGGGATCAACGACTGGGCCGGCACCACCATCACCGCAACTTTCACCCGGGTCTCAGGCGCCAGCGCGGCCTGCACCGCCACCTCCACGGTCACCGCCACCATCGCCAACAACGGTCAGCTGGCTTCAACCAGCCGGGTGTCGCTGGTGAACCGCCCGGAGGTCGCTGGCCAGCCGCCCGGGTCGGCCGCCATGTGCCGCTATGACGTGGCGTTCTCTGAAATAACGGGGCTCACGCTGCAGACGGCCACGGCATCAGCCACGCTTGACTTCACCTCGGCCACCGCCCGGGCCAGCTATCACGCACCCACCAGCAACTTCACGCCCGCAATCGTTGTGTCCGTCCCCCGCACCGATGAGAACACGCCCGGCACCAACGACTATTCCGGCACCACATTTGCGGTTCGTTTCACTCGTGTCTCTGCGGCCGACAGCAACTGCACCGAAACTGCCGAGGCCACGGTGACCATCGACGACCGGGGCAACTCGTCGGTCACCTCCGAGGTTTCGCTGGTGAACCGGCCCAGCGGTGTGGATGCGCGCTGTGTGTATAACGTGCGGTTCCCGGTGGCAGCCGAAGGTCTTGTTTTGCGCACCGACACGGTTACCCGCACAGTCCATGCCGCCGCCGCCCGCGCCAGTGCAACCTATCTCAAGGCCGCGCCCACCTTCGTGCCCGACATCATCATCGGTGTCCCCCAGACCGAGAACGAAAACACCGGGGTGAACGACTATTCGGGCGTGCAGTTCAGGGTTGGCTTTGACGCCATTGAAGGGGCCCACTCGCGCTGCACCCAAGACGCCACCGCGGTGGTGGAGATTGACGCCGACGGCAACTCGTTGGTCACCACGCCGGTGACTTTGGTGAATCGGCCCGAAGGCATCAACGCACGCTGCGACTATTCGGTTGATTTTCCCACGCTGGTGTCGCCGCTGGCACTGAAGTCGGGCTCCACGCTGGAGCTGAACATCACCACTCCGGTCGCCCGTGCCGAATACAGCGCGCTGACCACCACCTTCGTTCCCCAGGTCAGCGTGGATGTGCCCCAGACCCAGAGGCGCCCCGGCATCAGCGACTTTTATGCCGTCAGGTTTGCGGTGGTATTCACCCGGGTGCCAGGCAGCCACGAGAGATGCACTGCCACCTCCTGGGCCACGGCCACCATCCAGACAGACGGCACCTCGCGCCAGACCAACCCCGCGCTGTTGGTCAATCGTCCGCAGGGCGTGAATGAGCGCTGCCTATATGACGTGCAGTTCCCGGCCACCAAGCTGGGGCTGACCCTGATGTCGGGCGCGACCGAGAGGGTGAGCGACATATCGCGAGACGCCAGTGCGGTCTATCGGGTGGTCAGCAGCTTTGAGCCGCGGATCACGATTACGGTTCCCCAGGTTGACCTGGACGGCGATGGCGCCAATGATTTTTCTGGCTATAGCTTCACGGTTGAGTTTGCCCGGCGGTCCGATGCCGATGAGAGCTGCACGGCTTCGGCCAGCGCGGTTTATGTGATCAACGCTCGGGGCCGCTCGGGGCTGTTGCCGCTGGCGCCCAGGTTGTCGTTGGTGGACAGGGCAGGGGAGCCGCCGGCCGATGACCCGCCCACCGATCCGCCCACAACCGAACCGTCCACAACCGAACCACCCCCAGGCTGTGCCTATGACGTGACCTTCCCCCAGTCCGTCGGCATCCTGAATGCACGCTCCAGCACCCGGGCCAGGGTCGAAGCCACTTCCCGCAGCGCCTCGGCCAGATACGACGGCACCTCGCATTTTGAGCCCGACATCGACATCACCGTTCCCAGCTATGACGTCAACCTGGACAACATCAACGACTTCGCCGGCACGCGAATCAGGGTCAGTTTCTACCCGCTGTTTCCCAACCAGGGTTGTTCAGCCTCAATCACCGACACCTATGTGGTGCGCAATGACGGCACGGTCGGCCGCCCATCCGATGCGGCCGCGTTCAGGCTGATTGACAGGGCCCGTCTGACTCGGGTGTTTGACTGCTCCTATGGGGTGAGTTTTGAGTCCAGCCCAGGGAATCTGACGTTGAGGCC